>JAKQYF010000325.1 GCA_023356535.1 Trichodesmium sp. MAG_R03
AGCTGATAAAGAAAGAAAAATTACACAAGAAGAAGCTGAAGGGCTTTTGAGTAAATGGGTTATAAAGTAGTTTGGTCTTCTAAAGCTATAGATGATGTGGATGCGATCGCTTCCTACATAGGGCGTGATTCTGTTTCCTATGCTGCAGCAGTAGTTCATAGGATAATTAATGTCACGAGAAATTTGATTAATAATCCTTTAGGGGGAGAAGTAGTCAAAGAGTTTGGTGATGAAAGTTACCGACAAGATTATGCTTATAGTTATCGAGTCCTTTATAAGATTAAAGGTAATGTGGTAACGGTTGCTGCGGTTATTCATGGAAAAAAGTTATTAGATTTGTAGGTAAGGGCGATCGCGCTCCAATCAAATATTAGCTCAGAACCGAGTTTCATCAGAAGCTCGGTTTTCTGACAAAAGATCGTAGAACCAGTTTTCCATAAGATTTCCATAAACTTGGATGGAATATTCTGCTTCGGCTTGTTGCCGACAAGCTAAACGATCGATTTTGTCAAGATTGTTAATTGCTTTTACCAATTCTGCTATATTACCAGAGGGGACTAGCCAACCTGTTTGGCCATGACGCACGATTTCAGCAGGGCCTCCCTGATTATAGGTAATGACAGGCACACCACAAGCTAATGATTGAATGGCAGTCATGCCAAATGCTTCACTCCATCGATGGGTCATTAGATATCCTCGACTACGCCGCAGCACTAACTGCATTTCCCTAATTGTCAGAAAGCCTAAATATTCTACTTGTGCATCAGGATAATTTTGCTGGATACTTTCCCAGTAAAACTTATCCTGATGCAAACCCATTATTTTTAAGGGGATACCAGTGTGTTTTGCAGCTATAACAGCATCTTCCAATCCTTTTTCTGGAGAAATACGCGCTACCCAAACCAGGTAATTATCTGGTTTTTCACAATACTGATAATCTTTTATATTAATACCATTCCCCACAATTCTACATTTACTAGAAAATTGGAAAGTTTGTGCCTGAGTTTTTGTGTGAAAAGCAATAGTACTAGGAAGACGAATAATAGTTTGTTCTATAAAATCATCCATTTCCTTTGACAGGGATCCCATACTTACCATATGAGCAATGGGAATATTTATAAATGGAAATAAATAAAAGGGAAGCCAATCATAGGCAAAGTTAACAATCAAATGGTAATTACTTTGGTTTTTTCCAATAAACTCCCACATTCTTGTCAGTACAGAATTAGAGATTATGGTAATTTGGGTATCGCGATTTAATTGCTGTATACTAGGTTGTAGTTTTCCAGTAATTGCAATTATCGGACAATCCACTTCAATTTTAGAGCCCTCTGGTGCAAGTATATGTACCATGTGTCCTCTAAGAATCATTTCTCTGGCAAGATTTTGTAATGTGAATTCGACCCCACCTCCAATACCTGAGCCAATAGCTCCCACAAGTGTAGAAGCAAATAATAATCGTAAAGAGTTAGGTTGAGTAGCTGCCATGTTTTTACTAAATTATCAAAGGGAACATGGAACAAACAAGAAAATCATTATTTTTAACAATAAACATTGGCTAAACAACAGAGTTTCTGTTATTTTTCTTTCTGTCCCATATTTGCATGGAGTATTGCACCGTTAATAACTGGGTTTGTAGCTGCAAAATAAATGGTTTCTGCAATTTCGGTAGGTTCAATTAAGCGATTTTGAGCATTCATGGTTTTTATCTGCTCAATAATTGCCTCATCGTGATTAAGATGATTTCGTAACATTGGGGTATCGGTAAAACCAGGACAAACACAAGCCGTATGAATACCTCGATCCATTAAATCCTGACAAGTGGCTTTCATTAACCCCACTGCTGCGTGTTTAGAAGTAACATAACTAAAGGCCCCAGGTACAGCTTTTTCTGAGAGAGTGGAACCCACATAGATAATAGCAGACCCCTTTGACATGTTTGGCATAACTATCTGATTTAATACAGTTGGAACAACTATATTAATTTCCAAGATATCTCGTAGATTGCTGGCTTGAATATTTTCCACATTATCCTTATCTAACCGGGCAGCATTATGAACTAAAACCACCGTTTCAGAATTTTCTAATCGAGGTAGTAACTCTTTTTTCAAATTTTCCTCAAAACCTGTTTTAGTCAAATCTATCTGAATATTAACTACATCTATCAACGGACATAAATTTCTGGAAAGGTTAATAACCTGAAATCCTTTTTCCAGAAATAGTTTAGCTGTTGCCAATCCTATACCACGACTTCCACCAGTTAGAACCAAGTATTTTTTGCTCATTTTTGACTCCAAAAACTACTACCTGACTGACCAGGACCAGAAAATATTTTAACTTCTACTGCTTGAATGAAATGCTCTTGATTTTTTTCTACATCAACAAGTAATTGTTGCAGAAACCACTGACTAAGCTCCTCTACAGTAATATTTCGCATCGGAAGCAACTTTACATCTCGTCTAAGAAATGGTATTTTTTCTTTGCGGCCATTAAAAAAAGCATAGATATATTCATCTGATTCTTCTATTCTTAGATAAGGACTTTTTAATGGTAGCAGAACAACTTGATCAAGCAATTGACAAATATCAAGGATAATTTTTTTGTAAACATTATAATTAAAGGCAATACCATTTTCCATGACTTCAGCCTCGAACATCACATATACAGAAAAATTATGACCATGCAGGTTTTCTCTTTCACTCTCTGAAAATATAGTGAAGTGACCGGCTGAAAAGTTCATTGCTTGTTTGAATAATTCAATTTTAGTCACTCGTTTTTTCATGGAAAATTTAATGTACTTTCAAATCTGAGAGACCATGTCTCTCACCTCTTAACACACATTCATGCCAAGAATAACTATGTTATAACTATAACATACAGGCCAAAAGTAAATAAAAGATGGAAGCTAGATACAGGTATAGAATATACCCAACTAAATATGAGCTAGCCAAGTTAGCGCAATTATAAAGACTCAGCTAATAGATATTTCTTAAGCTTTGTTGTAGAAATTCAACCAGAAGTTTTATCTAAAACTGATAACTCAGTAGGTATAGATTTAGGCATCAAAACTTTTGCTACATTGAGCAATGGTACAAAAATTGATGCACCAAAACCACTCAAGAAACGAATTGAGAAATATAGACAATTAAGTAAGTCATTATCCCGGGAAAACTAGGGGTACAAAAAGATATGAAAAAGCTAGGCTGAAGCTGGCTAAATTTCATGCCAAATTAAAAGATACTAGAACGGATTTTCTGCATAAGTTATCTACTGAAATTATTAACGAAAACCAAGTAATAGTTTGAGAAGATTTGAATGTTTCAGGAATGGTTAAAAACCGTAAATTATCCAGGGCTATTTCAGATTTTGGTTGGAGGCAATTTAGAACACTTTTATGAGGGAAAGGCAGAAAAATGGGGTAGAGAATTTAGAGTCATTGATAGATGGCAACTTACTTCTCAAGTATGTTCATGCTGTGGTTTTCGCGGAGGCAAATTAGACCTTTCAGGCGCGAGAATGGGAATGCCTTAATTGCGGTACAAAACACGACCGTGATGCGAATGCAGCAACAAACATATTAGTCGCAGGCGGGCAGTCCGAGACATTAAACGGAGGTGGAGGAAGGCGTAAGACTACTGCCAAACTAGCAGCCACCGATGAGACGTTAACCCACCTTGAGTCTATACAGCTATCTTTATTTCATTTAGATAATTATTAGGTGGATAGGAAACTCAGCGCCTTTAGGCCGGAGAGGATGTCAAACAAAACTATATACAGCAGATAAGGAGCAAATGATGTCCAGGGTAAATGGTGAAAATCATGTAGTGCGGGCATCTTTCCCCCGTAGTTGTACTTAATAACAACGGAAAGAGCTGCATCATGCATGACAACTAATTGATATTTGATTGACTTTTAAGAAGTTTCATTATGAGTGATATGGGGTTTGCTTCTAAAATGGTAAAGACTATATCTATAGCTTCAACTACCGTGTCTATCTACATAACAACATTAGCAGTTGCTTATGCAGGGCCTAGCTTGTCATTTAGGTATGACTCTCTAAACTTAAGTCTATCTGAATGTTTGGAGAAAGGTGCAAATGTTTTACTAAAGGCACAATTGTTGGCTCCTAGTAATACAATTAATGTGAATAACACACCCTTTGTTATTGGAGAGAACTCAGAAATTACCACAATTATTGATTGTTCTGAAGCCTCTAAAAGTGGTCGGGTAACTGTTATGGTAAGTCACGCCTCTAGTGCAACTAAAGCTTTAGAATGGGCAAATTTTCTATTGAAAAGTCTTAGATAGAGTTTTCTAAAAAAAATGTTTGGTGCGGGAGTAAAATGCTCCCGCTGTTCTCCTGAAAAAAATTATAACAATGTGTTATTTAGGCAAAGGTTAATTGTTTGGGAATTAGCGATCGCTCCTCTGAACATAACTAGATTTTTCCAGTTATAGAAATTTGTTCTTAGAGGCGATCGCTTCTAGATATTATCATAAACATTACACCAGTTTTTCATGTATTACAGGTACAAATTTTTAGGACTTTAGGGAATAGCAAATAAAGGATATGTTAAGCATAGCTGAAAAAGAACAAAAACTATTAAGGAGAATCTTCTTAACTGTAATAAGTATTTCACTTCCAATTGCATTGAATTATTTATCCAGTGACAATAAATTATTGAAATACCTATCTTTTATTATCCTGTTTATTTGGGGTATAGTAGTAATCTACTTGTTGTTTTCTGGGTTGATAAAGTCTTACAAGACTAGAAATACATTTAGGCGTTTATTAACAGTAAGAGATAAAACAGTCATTGACGATTATCTGACTGCTGTAAACCAGGAAGTAGAATTTGAACTTGGATTTGATCTAAAAAGTAATTATGTAAGTTTATCCGGAGAGCCAGGAAATCCAAATGGTCTGATGTCTCAACAAGCTTATGAAGAAAAAGGAGGTAGTCAGCGAACTAACATAGCAAATCTTGATAAATACTTGAATCTATCCCACTAATAGTCAAATGATGATATACTGATAAGTGTTACTCAGTGTATATATTGGGAAAAAAATGGCAGGTAGATTTGAAGGATTAAGTGACATAGAATGGAAGTTATT
>JAKQYF010000326.1 GCA_023356535.1 Trichodesmium sp. MAG_R03
CGTTACGGTCGGTAAATTTTAGGGTTTGTTGATGTTGAGTTATGTCTTGAGGGCGAATGGGGAAAAGGTAGGGAAGCGATCGCCCAGTTAAGCACAACAGTACCAAACCGAGAATAAATTTTGACCAGGGTGTGGTTTGTTGCCATTTTTCTCTGCTCTTTTTTAATATGTGTTTAGTGATTTTTATCATAATTATTCAACTGTGATCAATGGCCAAAAATCATCAATTACTCAGTACAAGTTATATCTACAGGACTTAGGCAGAAGCGCTCTAGTAGGAGCAAATGGCATTTGCCCTCTACAGATAGGATCTTATATCATGTCGGGTTGAATAAGTATAAATAAATTAGGGAGAAGTAGGGGGGAACGGCCGTTCGCCCCTAAAGGAGGGAAGAGGAGAAAGTTTTTTGATCACTAATTATCCAGACATAATATTATATCCAAATTTGGTATTATCTACCAGCGGGCGTAAGTCCTGGTTTCATGAAATTCAAAACTAAACTCCCTCTTACTTGGAGGACGTTTTAATTTTCTTAAAAGACAAATGGGGAGATGGGGAGATGGGGGAGATGGGGAGATGGGGAGAGAGTAGGGCCGTTTCATTCTAAAATTTGGCGATGAAAAAAAACAGGGTGATAGCTTATTATTCAGGACTTACGCAACGGCACTAATTGTAGTGGCAATATCTTGAAAATGATCAATTTTCGCACCATATATAGCGGTCCTGCGTAAGTCCTGTTATTAAAAGCTTTTAGAGCCCTGACCCGAAATTGATAAACATCCTGCTGACTCCCTTACAGCAGTTTTCATGTCGGTAGACCACACTAGGGACGTTGCATGCAACGTCCCTACAAGGTTTTGGTCATGGCGATGTAGTTTATCAATTTGAAAAGCTCTGTAGGGAAGGAATTAGTCAATATTGTTATCAGGACTTACGCAACGGCACTGGTTATAGTGGCAATATCTTGAAAATGAAAAATTTTTGCACCATATATAGCGGTACTGCGTGAGTCCTGGTTATTATTAAATCGTAGTCAAGATGAGCAAAAATTGCTCTGTCTATCTTCTGGTTTTGTAACAATTTCTATAATAGAAAAACTGCCAATTCTGCTGCCTCAAGAAGATTCTTAGGCAAGTCAAGATGGTGGTCAGACAAATTTTAGGTTTGACGACTTAGGAAAGGAATAATTTTTAGCGATCGCCTTAGAAAAACCTGTGAATTTATCTTGGTTGACTCCCAGTGAAGATCAACCATTAATAGAATGGAATAGGGAACGGATCAAGGAATTATTTGAAGAGTTGGAAAAACAAAATAATTAGCAAGTTTTTTATCAAAATTTTGATGTGATAGAATCATACAAAAACCTAGGGAGTTTCTCCAAAAGCGACATCTTCATACAAACTATCAATGCTAGTCCGAAAGTCAATGCTTGCTAGGTAAACTTCACTGCCTTGAGTATAAGTGTGCAATACCCAAAGACCTTCAGCATTGCGACAGAAACATTCTAAACGCTGGCGTTTTTGATTAATTAAAACGTATTCTTGCAAAGTTGCTAAAGACTGATAGTAGGCAAATTTGTCACCCCGATCAAAAGCTTCTGTACTTTCCGATAAAACTTCCACTATCAAACAAGGATATTTTTTATGATTTGGCAAAGCTTTATCTCTGGCGTCGCAAGTTACCATAACATCAGGATAGAAGAATATATTAGTAGTTTCTATATGAGCTTTCATGTCCGACATATAGACACGACAACCACTGCCTCGGAGATAATTTCTTAATGCTGAAGCTAGGTTGAGGGAAATAGTCACATGAGCATCACTAGCACCTGCCATTGCGTATACTTGTCCATCAATATATTCGTGTTTAACGGGACTGAGTTCTTCTTCTGTGAGATATTTTTTAGGAGGAATGTAATTTGTGTTTTGGTTAGCAATCATAGTTTCAGAGATAGAGGTATTGTATAATTTTATCATTAGTAATAATGATAAAAGTGATAAATTGTTCTACATCTGGTTCGAGATAAATGGAGCAATGAAACTTAGCATTGGGATGATAAAACTTGCTTTTTTTGCTTGGGAAAAGTCGTACTCTGATTTCATAATTACCTCTGTTGATAAACTTTAGCTTCAGTTACAGTAGCTTTACGATCTGAAATAATCTGAATTAGATAGGAGGACTTATTGATTCTTTAAAGGTATGGACAACAACCCTGAAAATAACTGTTTCATCTAAGCCTATAGTAATCCATCTATCTTCATCTTGACTATATTCTTCATCGTAGATTGTTAATTGATAATTGATAAGGATGGGGGAAAACATTTGATGCCAAACAAAAATTTAATTGATGTTTGTAAATATTTTATTTTTCTTTGGCTGAATTCAAATCCAAGTTATAATCCAAAATAATGTATCATTAGTCGGGGTTAGAGGTGGATACATTCCCTGTTCCTCTGTAGGGACGTTGCATGCAACGTCCCTACTATTCTCCCTCCTGAGAAAGGAATATAATTAGTCAGGACTTACGCCAAGGTAATATATATAGAGCCTTGATGCGTTGCGGTAGCGCAATTCAAGTCGCGAAGCGTTCGCTCCGCTTTGCGTCAGCAAAACACACCCTGCCAATAACGTTCATGGGTAAGTTCTATTAGTTACAGCAGATTTCGGGCCAATGATGTACAGGGTAAATGTTGAAAATCATATAGTGCAGGCATCTTGCCCGCGTGGGTGTACCTCGTAATAATGGAAAGCGCTGTAAGAAATAATTGAGATAAAATTTTAGTATTCTCTACTTAAATAGATCAGGATTGACGCAATACTGCTATATATAGTTTATAAATTATCTTTTTCAAGATATTAACACTATAATTAGTGCCATTGCCTAATTCCTGTAGACAAGAAAAATATATGAACAAGTCAAAAAAATTTGATATTGCCGTTATTGGCGCAGGTATCGCTGGTTTAGTTTGCGCCCAAGAACTACAGCAAGCTGGTTATTCGGTGGTAGTGCTGGAAAAATCTAGGGGAGTGGGGGGCCGCATGGCAACTCGCCGAGTTTCAGGAAGTCGCGCCGATCATGGAGTAGGTTACCTCGAACCTACAAATAAATTTTTGCAACAATTAATTAATAATCTCAAAATTCAAAAAAATAGCCCTGATGCCGAGCCTATTCTCCGACTTTGGACAGATAAAATTTATCAGTTAACTCAACCCCAGAGACCACTACTTCCCATGGCCAAAAATTGTTATATTGCACCCCAGGGAATGAACTCTGTCGGCAAATTTCTCGCCCAAAATTTAGATATTTGGTTTAGTCGGCGAGTACAAACTATGCAACCAATAGCAGAAAAAAATTGGAACCTGAAGTTAGAAATTACTAATGATGCTGCTACAGAAAAACCAACAGCAGTAATGGCCAAAGCCGTAGTTTTAGCTATTCCTGCACCTCAAGCTTTAATGATTTTGGAAAAACCTGTTGCTGAAATACAACCAGAATTTATTAAGCATCTGCATGTTGTGGAATATGATCCTTGTATTACCGTCATGGCAGGATATTCTCCAGCATTACAAGAAAATTTACCAGAATGGCAGGCGATCGCTTTCCCCAATGATGACTATCTCAATTGGGTAGGTCTTGATAGTAGCAAAAGACCTTATCCTACTCAGCCTATATTTGTGATTCAAAGTAGCGCCAAGTTTGCTACGACCCACCTTGACTCCCCAGACTTACAACCAGTAGGGAAACAATTATTAGAGCATACAGCACAACAGTTATTACCGTGGTTAAGTAACCCAGAATGGTTGCAAGTTCATCGATGGCGTTATGCTTTCTGTCGTCAACCTTTGGATGTTTCTTGTTTGACTACAGAATTGCCACTACCATTAGTCGGTGCTGGTGACTGGTGTGGTGGGAATAATATTGAGAGTGCTTTTGCCTCTGGGTTAGCTGCAGCAAATTCCTTGAGTCAGCTAACTGCTAAGAGCTAAATGCTTACGCAATAATTAACTCAGAACGCGCTTTTTTTGTACCAATAGCCACAGCTAACGGTAAATAATATTGCCATGGTTCTTGTCAAAATTGACTTGGTAGAATTTATGGCAAATAATTAAACTTTTCCAGTGTCTCAACTATAGTTAAATTAAAGGTTTTTTGCAACTCTTCTATAGTGAATTGATTGTAAAGCATTGGTTTAAATTTTTGAGAGATTTCCTATTAGACATCTCCAAAATAAAAATTAAGGTATAATTGTCATGAAAAATTTGTAAAAACTATATACTCATGACTCAGATATTAGAATATATTAATAACCACCCAAAAGAAATAAAAAGAGTTATTGGGATTACCGATTTTGAATTTGAAAAATTAGTAGGAAATGCTCAAAAACTTGCATTAAAAAAAAGACAGGCGATCGCTAGTCAAGAAAAAAGACTAATTAAGGCAGGAGGAGTCAGAAAAAAAAGCTTAAAACTCGAGGAGGAAATCATCTTAACTTTATACTATTTACGCCATTTTCCCACATTCCAAATACTAGGAATATACTTTGGTGTCAGTGAGTCAACAGCAAATAATATTTTTCATTATTGGATAGATATATTACAAGAGTTACTGCCTAGTAGCTTGTTAGAACAATTTCAAAAAAAAAGAAGACGAATATTTATGGATACAAGAAATTTTAACAGAACAAGAATTAATTGTAGATATTACATAACAAAGCATATATAGGCCATACTCTGATGATAAACAGAAAAAATATTACTCTGGAAAAAAGAAAAACTATACATTGAAAAACTAAATAATAACGACAGAAAAAGGTACAGAAATAGTAGATGTCATTGTCGGAAAAAGAGGTCCAGAAAGCGATGTAAATTTACTCATAAAACAACAAAAAAACTTTGATAAAGAACAAAAATTTCAGGGAGATAAAGGGTATCAAGGAGCACAGAGGACTATGACACCCAAAAAAAAGCCTAGAAAACAAGAAATGTCGCCAGAAATGAAAGAAGATAACTTGAAATTAGCTAAAAAAAGAATATTCGTGGAACATGTTATTAGGTTGCTCAAAATATTTGGGGTAGCTT
>JAKQYF010000327.1 GCA_023356535.1 Trichodesmium sp. MAG_R03
TTGCTTTTTGCGCAAAAATCTCCCCCATGGACTCCAAGGACCCCAGTCTTTTCGTAAAAAATTGAAGAACAGAAAGGTAGAGCTGAGGGGAGAACTCATAGAGTCTAGAAGATCAGACATCAGAACTCTGAGTTTTTCATAACTTTTTCCTTGTTGATCTAAACCAAATACAGCACGAAGAATTACTTTTAGAGATATTTCTTGGGTTAACTTGCGAATAGGAAAAGGTTGTTCTATTTTCCAGTTACTAATAACATTAGAAGTGATATTATAAATTAAGTCTCCATATTTACGCATCCGATCCCCATGAAAAGGTGGCATTAATAGTTTCTTTTGTCGTTTGTGGCGATCGCCATCTTGGAGCAGTAGGGAATTTCTACCCACATAATATTGTAAAATACCATTTGTACCCCCTGAGGTAAAAGTATCAGGATCAGCAGTAAAAATTTGTTGAATAGCTTTAGGGTTACAAAAATAGATAAAAGGAAACAACGAGTTACTATTTGTTCTAAATACATCTCCATATTTAGAGTATCGCTCTTCCATAGCAGATAAGGGACTAAAAATAAATTTCCATCTTCGGAGTCTTCGTTGTAATGGTGACAGATTTGGGCCATCAGGTAGAGTCATATTATAGTTTTTGTGATATTTATTTATTTTTTATGGTCTATACTTTCATTCTGTATCAACAATTAATGGGAAGTTTAAGAAAGCGTTATTCTCGCACAACTTTGACAAATTTTACAGAAACCTTAGAAGCATTTCTAACTAGTGTTTCCTACAAATTTTTTTGCTGGTTAAAAGAAAATGAATAAATTTTTGCTCAACATAAAGCTAGCTTAGGAGTGTTCTGGAGACCCATCAAAGTATAACCTCCTTTAGATATAAAATAGAGGTAAATATACTTGACTTTTGTAAAAAAGTCCAGTTAAATCTATATCTATAATTTTAAATAGAAAATGCAATTACTGCAATTACTGTATGTCTTTATATTATAGCGCTATGGGCAAGACAAAAGTCAACCCCCTTAACCTCCTTAAGAAAGAAAGACAAAACTCAAAAATAATCTACACAGGACTTATACCAACTCATAGATAATACCCGAACTGTAAAAGTTAATAGCCATTAAACCCTACTAGATATGGCATTTCTGGGTAAGTCCTGTTGGTGAGGTACACCGTTCGCGAGCAAGATGCCCGCACTGAGAACATTTAATTTTTAATATTTGTACTTACTTGGAACTTGCTGTAAGATTTATTGTTATGGGGTTTTGTTCTTCAACTCAACCTACCCTAGAGTCAATATTAGAAGTGTAATAAATGTTAATTAATATTGATAAAAATCATCCACAAATATTAGAAGGTTTAGATATTTGGTTACGCCTTGGCCTAATCTCCAATGATGAAGTTAAGCAACTCTGCCAAAAATATCTAAGTACCCCACTGCCACAACCACAAATTGTCAAAAAAGAAAAATTAATAACTAACACTAAAACAACTCAAAAACAAATAGACTTACAGCCGACTATCCCTAATACTTCTACTGCCAAATCTCCGAACTTAATCACTCAACTATTACAGTCATTAATGGCAGAATTAAGCCTTCGATGGCTACTTTTTTTAGGTTTATTTCTAGTGGTTGTTTCCTCTGGGTTACTGGCTGCTAGTCAATGGCAAAAATTTCCTCCTTCTGCACAATATTTAGTCCTTTTAGGATATACATTATGCTTTGGAACTGCTACAGTTTGGACCAGAAAAACCAAAAAATTACAGTTAACTTCCCAGACTTTACGACTCGTAACTTTACTCTTAGTACCGGTGAATTTTTGGGCAATAGATGGTTTAGGTTTATGGAATAATATAGGAGAATATTTAATAGTAGTATTTGCTTCTTTTTTCCTCACCACCATTGTCATTTATTTTCATAAAAAACCGAATGTCTCTATAAAATGGATTTCCATAGCCCCACTGAACTTGTTAGGACTAAGTTATTTACATTATGGATGGAGAGTTTCTGGATTTCCTATTTTGGCAATTTATTTAAGTGTGATTGGTACAGCAATAGCAACCATTTTTCATAACCAAAGTCAAAAAATTACAGAAACAATAGAAATTGAAAATAAAACTAATACCCGAGACCCACTTACAGGAATCGCTATTGTAATTTATACACTCTTAATTTTACTAACTAGAGCAATTTTTATTGCCAATGTAGATATCACAAAATTAGGATTAGCCTTAGGAATAATTGGGTGGATATTATTAAAAAATAACACCCTCAATCAAATTAAAGGAAAATTATTTGTACAAAATTGGATTGGAATTAGTTTATTATTACTTGGTTGGTTAGTTTCATTAGATGCTCAACCTTGGCAAGCATTAATTATTAATATTATCAGCCTATTATTATTAGCTGAAAATCTGCAAAAATCTTGGCGTCCGATTCAACTATCGGCAATTTTTCTAATTGGCTTACAAACAACTAGGCTAGGATGGCGGTTAATTCCAATCACAACAAGACAAAATTTAGTTGAGACAACAACCCAAATTTTTAATACCCAAAACTCACCACAATCATTACTCAGTTTAGCTTGGTTTCCCTACTTAATATTGATGGTCTGGGTAACAAATTGGATTTATCACCGTCAACAAATTAACTTAAGTAAATTTAGTGAAAAAATCTGCTTAGGTTTTGGAGTATTTTTAAATATATTATCTTGGCAAAATCCTCTAACTATATTTCTCAATTTATTAGCTTCAACTATTACCCTTACCATTTTTATCACCGGTCGTCAAGCCACCAGAATTAATCTTATATATCTGACTCATATCACTGGTTTATTATCAATATTTTCTGGGATTAATTATTTCTTACCAGATTTAAGTTTAACAACATGGGCAATAATTTTATTAATAATGATGGTGAGTGAATGGGGAATATTTATTCTCCAGACCAAGATAACAGCAGAAACAAGAATAGTTACCCCTAAATCTTCCATCTCATTGTTAAGTTGCTTTTGTTTAAGTGCTTGGCATCTAGGTCTAGTCCTAGCAGTTATCAGTTATATTTTATGGCTGAGTAATTTAGAAAATTTTTCACCTAATATTTGCACCACTATTAATTGTCAGTTATCAGCAAAATGGGGAATTATTTGGTTGATTACCCCTTTAGCTTTAACAACCATTTCTAGCAAAATAATATCTTTCAGAAAAATAGCAGCTAAATTAAGTGTGGCTGCCCTAATTATGCTACAAAGTTTAACCTTATGGCAACCAGAAACACGATTAATTGGTCTAGGTTTAGCCATAATTTTAATGTTGATCAATACCAAAAACATACTAACTCAAACCGCAGCAAATATTACAGTGGGTTTTGTCTTGACTTTTATAACTATTTGTCTGTGGTCAGGTGCGTTAGGTTTGCCTCCTATTTCTGGAGTGGAGTGGTTATTAATTCTTAGCTTATATTTAGTAAGCTTATGGTTATTGTACTCTCGAATAATTCAGTTATCAGGGAAATTATTTAATATTTATGCTCAAGCATTAGATGGTTGGAGTATAATTTTATGCTGTTTAGAATTAATCATATTAACAATTCACTCTTTAGGAATTTACTGGAAAATTATTAATCCCTCAATAATAGTAATAATTTCAGCTACCCTAACATTATTTGCCATTGGTTATCGAGGATTAATTAAACAAAAAGCAGAAAACTCATCTCTTACATTTAGCCTCAATAATTTTGTCCAGTCTAATGCTACAATTTACAGTTTTAGCTGGGCTTTAGAATTATTAACAGTAGAAATATTAGGCTCAGTAAATAAATCTATAATTAGTTTAGCGATCGCAAATCTTGCATTAGGATTATTTGTGCAAATTTTAGGAGACTGGTTACAACGAAAAGTAGGTATTAATAATCTCTCAAAATCTTGGCAAATAATACCATTGCTCTATGGTATTTTAGGTGCTTTATTGCGTGTAGGTATTTTTAATAACTGGACAGGTTTAACTTCCTTAGCTTTATCATTTATATTAATTGGTGTAGGCAAAAGACAACCCCAATTAAAACCAATATTATACTTAGGTATTCTCGGAATATCTATTTCTGCCGCCGAACTACTTTCCTATCAAATTTTTACTCTATCATTGGGAGAAAAATTAGTTGCTTATGCCAGCCTTGGCACAACTATAACTTATAGTTATCGCTTATTATCTCCCTGGTTATTAGATTACTTAAAACTTACAGCAATAGAAATTAAAAAAATTGCCAATATACATTGGGCAATAAGTAGTCTTCTTTTACTTTTATTAGCCGGATATAATCTCAAATCTAATCCAATCTTGGGATTAACTACAGCTATACTTTTGACTCGCTATGCAATTATGCAAGGCAAAAATAACCCCAATTTGCAGCAAGCAGAAACCTGGATTTATCTAGGTGTTATAGAAGGATATGCTGTTACTATATATATAATTAATTCACTCTCCATCACAGAAATTTTACTATCTTGGCTTGGTGCCATAGCAGCAATAATTTCCTACTTTATCTATTTATTACCATGGGAAAATTGGGGATGGACTCAAAAACATTGGCGACGAATTTCTCTGATAATTCCCATAATAACCATAGTCATTACTAATTTAAGATTAGACTACACTCCACCTTGGTTTTGGTATCTCTCAATTCTCATAACTGCCGGATTTTATATTGTTATTTCCAAAGTCAATAAACAAATTCGATTAACTTATATTAGTGTAGGTTTAATTAACTATGGTCTAGTGATTTGGCTGAATAATTTAGGAGCCTCTATTCAGACATTATTGTATATTACTCCCATAGGATTATCATTACTTTATGTAGCTAAAGTTGACCCATATCTTAAATTACCTAAAAATAAAAATATTCGTCATAACTTACAAATTTTGGGCAGTGGGATAATTTGTTTTGTGGCTTTATTAGAAAATCAATGGACTGGTTTACTATCAGGAATAATTAGTATTGTTGTAATTTTTGCCGGATTAGGATTACGAACTAGAGCATTTCTGTATGTAGGAACAATTACATTGATCATCAA
>JAKQYF010000328.1 GCA_023356535.1 Trichodesmium sp. MAG_R03
TCTTTCTTTATCAGCTACTTCTAAACCATGAAGAACTTTTTCAATCACATATAAATGATATTGAACATCTTCAAGGGAGCAATTATCTGGCAATTTGCTTAATAGAGATTCTACTTTTTTTTTCGCAGTATTCATAAAGTTCATATTATTAAGTCACTGTTCCTAGGTATACATGAGCTACTGGACAGGGACATCTGGTGTTTTCCATTTTGGTTGCCAACCAGCTATTCTGAGATTAATTAAGTTTTATATAATATTAAAAGCATATCAAACAATAGATGAAATAAATAAATAGGGTTTGCTGATTAATCATAAAAGCATTGACATATAAAGGCAAGACCCTTATTTGGGAGGCAAAAAGTACCAGCTTTTTGCTTGTTTAAGCTGAAAAATTTAGGATTTCGGGCACTCCCATGGCAGAAAAATGAAGAGACAAATATATCTAACTACCTCCTCTGCCAAGCCCCTCTTCCTCTGTAGGGACGTTGCATGCAACTTCCCTACATCTCCTCCTAGGAGATGTTAGGGGTTCCGCTTCCTTCCTATTTCTCCCTATACCTATATATTACTCTATATCTCTACTTAATGGCCAGACTACTTCCCCAATCAAGTTGGATAGGGGATCAAAAATCAACTTCAGTCTTTCAAGCCGGAGGTAATGGTCATTGATAATTGAAATGACCTCCTCCTGAGATTAGATTAGAGGTATAAGGCAAATTTTCCAAGTTGAAGATTGAGATTTTCTATACATAGAAACCTAGAAATTTTCATAGTTGGCGATCGCCTTTGTCATCTTCTGAATTACCTCTATTACAGATATACTTCCCAATTCACCAGCACTACGAGTCCGAATACTCAAACTATTAGATTCAACCTCCTTAGCACCTACAACAGACATTACAGGAATTTTGGCCTTCTCCGCGTTACGAATCAACTTACCCAAACGCTCATTACTAATATCCACCTCAGAACGAATACCTACTTGACGCATCTGCTCAGCAACTTTTTGAGCAAAAGGCAAAAATTGAGAATTAACTGGTAAAAGTTTAATCTGAGTAGGAGCCAACCACAGAGGAAAATCTCCTGCATACTCCTCAATTAAAATTCCAATTAACCTTTCCAAGGAACCAAAAGGGGCCCGATGAATCATAACAGGACGTTTTCTTTTTCCATCTTCTGCTACATATTCTAAATCAAATCGTTCAGGTAAATTATAGTCTACCTGTACAGTCCCCAACTGCCATTCTCGCTCCAAGGCATCCTGGAAAATAAAATCCAATTTTGGGCCATAAAATGCAGCTTCACCGATTCCCTCAAAATGATCCATACCCATTTTTTCCACAGCTTGACGAATCGCACCTTCAGCTTTTTCCCAAGCCTCATCAGATCCAATATACTTATCTAATGTAGGGTCACGGAAGCTTAATCTAGCCTTAAAATTCTCTAGTTGTAGATTTTTAAATACAAATAATGTCAAGTCCACCACACTAAGAAACTCGGCATCAAGTTGTTCGGGTGTCACAAACAAATGAGAATCATCTTGAGTGAAACCCCGGACTCGCGTTAAACCACCTAATTCCCCAGACTTTTCATAGCGGTAAACAGTGCCAAACTCCGCAAGTCGTATTGGCAACTCTCGATAAGAACGTAATTCATTTTTATAGATTTGGATATGAAAAGGACAGTTCATTGGTTTTAAAACAAAACCCTGTTCCAGAGCTTCTGCTTGTTCATCCTCAGTCATCATCGGAAACATATCCTCTTTATACTTTTGCCAATGTCCGGAAGTTTTGAATAAATCTATTCTGGCAATATGGGGAGTATCTACAGGTAAATAACCTCGTTTCAGTTGTTCTTGTTGGAGAAAGTCTTTCAGTGAATTCTTTAACATTGTACCTTTAGGAGTCCACAGAGGTAATCCCGGTCCAACAAGATCGGAAAAAATAAATAGTCCTAATTCTTTACCTAGTTTACGATGGTTTCTTTTGAGAGCTTCTTCTTTACGTCTCTTATATTCGCCTAGTTGTTCTGGAGTTTCCCAAGCAGTACCATAGATACGTTGCAATTGGGCTTTAGTTTCATCTCCACGCCAGTAAGCACCTGCAACAGTTTCTAATTCAATTGCCTTGGGATTAATTTGCTTTGTACTTTCAATATGAGGGCCTGCACATAAATCCCACCAGTCTTCACCAAGATGATAAATGGTAATTGGGTCTTCTAAATCTTCAAGAATTTCTAATTTATAAGATTCTTTCATTTCTTGAATTCGACGTTTGGCTTCTTCCCGGCTAACTTCTTCTCTAATTATGGGTAGATCCCGTTTAATAATTTTTGCCATCTCTTTTTTGATGGCTTTTAAGTCAGCCTGGGTAAATGATTCTGGGGCATCAAAGTCGTAATAAAAGCCATTTTCAATCCATGGACCAATTGTTACCTGGGTTTTAGGAAATAGCTTTTGTACGGCCATAGCCATGACATGAGATGTGGTATGACGAATTTTTTTGAGAGTTTGTGACTCGCTAGTACGCGGTAAATGAATTTTTTCGGGTTTTTCAGGAGAAGGACTAGATTCTGAGCTGGACATTGGTCGTTTATTCTGGGGTTTTAATGTTATATATTTTGACAGAGATGGACATAGATTGAATTTGAGCTAGGCTATCACAATATACAGCAGATTTCGGGCAAATGATTTACTGAATCAATGGTGAAAATTATATAGTGCGGGCCTCTTGCCCGTCTGAGTGTACCTTATAACAACGGAAAACGCTGTAAGAGTTTGAAGCTTGAAAAAGCAATACATATGTTACATTGTAGGTTTTGATGACTATATCTAGGACTGGCTAATTGACATCCTCCCGACCCTGCTCTTACGAGACAGGGTGGGTTCCCTAGCATTGCTGTTAGGGGCTTTCTGCTTCATAGCACCCGCATATGCGAGGTTTACTCTCTTCGGGTCAAAAGGCCGCGACCCAGACTGACACTGCTCCTCCCGCAGCCCAAATGTTTCTACTGGCCATTATTATCCAGGGATTGTCTGGGGATAGTTGATAATTTGATGGCAATTGAAACTTTTGTGGTGTCGGCCCAGATTGGTCCACTTTTTTATACATCGTTACTGCAACTAGATTCTTGATTTTTAGCGTTAAAGAGCAAAAAACGGGGCATTATATATGAATAAAAATACTTTAAAATCCTTACGGTGTAAGTTTTTTCAGCAAGCCCTAATTAGATGCTTGTCTGGCAGTTTCTAACCAATTATCATATGTTTCCTGATTATTTTCTATCCACTCTTCGGCATGACGCAAAATATCTTCTTTTTTATCTTCACCCTCTTTCATGCGTAAACTTTCCCTATTCATATCTGCTATTGGAATTTTAACTAATTCAAACCACTTTTTAGCTACTGGGTTATCTTCTAGAAATTTTTTATTAGCTACTATACGTTGTTGAATTATCGGAAAGCCAAGATTTTTTCCATCTACTGATGTCTCTTTTGCTGTTATGTTTCCCATAGATTTTGGTAAGGAGGTGTAAGGTACTTCCAAAGAAATTACATCTTCTCCTGGTTTTAACACTGTAGATATCCAGTGAGGATCATAAGCATAATAAAGAATTGATTCTCCTTGCTTGTAGCGAGTTATAGCATCTGCCAGAAGAATTTCATATTGTCCTTGATTATGCTCTACTGTATCTTCTAGTTTATAAGTTTTGAGGTGATGGTTGATGACTAACTCGCAATCCCAACCAGAAGTACAACCTACTAAGTTGGCTTTCCCATCTCCGTCTGAGTCAAAAAGTTTGGCTATTTTTGGATCTTTTAATTGTTGGAGGTTAGTAATTTTATATTGATCGGCCGTTTTTTTGTCAATTTCATATTTTTGTATGCCATTGGGGGTCAAAA
This sequence comes from Trichodesmium sp. MAG_R03, assembly GCA_023356535.1. Taxonomy (GTDB): domain Bacteria; phylum Cyanobacteriota; class Cyanobacteriia; order Cyanobacteriales; family Microcoleaceae; genus Trichodesmium. The sequence continues at coordinate 3,902 of JAKQYF010000328.1, forward strand.
TTCCAACTACCTCTAACTGTTCTTCACCACCAGAATTGTCAAAGTATTCTTTATGTTGTGGATCATAATAAACTGTACTATAATCTAGGTCTCCATTAGCAATGGAAATATAAATGGGAGGATATTCGATTTGTTTTGGTTTTTCTGTTTTGTAGCCTAATTTTTCTAGACCTATATTGATAATAGAAGTTTGAAATAATTCTAGTATCCAGGTACTATTAGCACTACGGATAGTTGGTGAATTAGGAACTTGTGTACAAGATGTGAAAATTATTAATATACTGATGAAAATTGCCCCTAAGATTATTTTGAGGTATCTATTGTTCATTTCCCTTAGATTAAAGACAGTTTAAGATAATAATTATGGGAAAGAGAAATTTTGTTCCTGGTTATCAGAAAAGAAAGTCATTTCAGTTCTCAGTATTGACTACTGAAATCAGAGGTTTGAAATACTAAATCGAATATTTTTCTCATCCCCTTAAAACGGCAGGGTTAAGAGCTAATTTTTTGGTTAGAAAAAACTCGACCTTCATAAAACGAGAGGTTCTTTCTCAATAGTATCAGGCTAAATCGGTATTTTCGCAAAACATTAGTCAAAAATAGCATCAAGCTCTATATAGCAATCCTATTTAGGTTGTGGCAAAATTCCATACTGAAAAAGTTTGGGAAAATCAAATATTTGACCATCTGCAAAAAATTTCAATAGCCATTTAACTATTTTAAAAGAACCACAAAGATGATATAGAAATCCTAAATTGGTTGTAACAAAATTCCATATTAAAAAAGTTTAGGAAAGTAGAATTTCCTTACTTCAATAATTGGAATCTTATAGCTTAACATAGTATCACTTAATCATAAAGTTGCAGCAACAAATTATTATTTTGTCTTTTTCTATACTCTCCTTCTTAGTTAAGCGAGAAATTTAATTAGCTGCTTGTCTTGCTATTTCTAACCAATTATCATATTTTTCCTGATTATTTTTGACCCATTCTTGAGCATGACGCAAAATATCTTCTTCTTTGTCTTCACCCTCTTTAATACGGAAACTTTCCCTATTCATATCTGCTATTGGAATTTCTACTAATTCAAACCACTTTTTAGCTACTGGATTAGATTCTATAAATTTTTTATTAGCCACAATGCTCTGTTTACTTCTTGGAAAA
>JAKQYF010000329.1 GCA_023356535.1 Trichodesmium sp. MAG_R03
ACGTCCACAAATATTCAGATTATGGGACATATGGGACTAGATTTACGGAAATTTTATCAAGCTACAAACCCCAGTCAGGTTCTTCAAGCAGATAGCCCAGAAGATGACAAGTATTACATAGATTTTTCTGAAGTGCGGGGAGGCCACATTATTGAAGAACTTAGGGACAATATTACATTCTTTAATCCAGATAGCCCTACTTGTGAATTATTTACGGGTCATATTGGTTGTGGCAAATCTACAGAATTATTACGACTAAAGGCAGCTTTAGAAAAGGCAGAATTTCATGTGGTTTATTTTGAGTCTTCCCAGGACTTAGAAATGGGCAATGTCGATATTGGGGATATTATGTTGGCGATCGCTCGTCGGGTAACAGAAAGCATTGAGAGCTTGGAAAAAATTAGTTTGCCTCAACCAAAAGGTTTTCAAAGAATCATTAACGGAGCCCTCAAAGTTTTACAAACAGAAATAGACTTATCTGCGGAAGCTGCACTGCCTGGAGTTGGTAAAATTTCTGCTAGTTCCGCAGGTGAATTTTCTATGAAAGCAGGTTTGCCTGGTATTGGAGAAGTGAAAGCTAGCAATGATGAGGGAGTTTCTCTAGTTTTGGGAATTGGTAAAATTACTGCTAAAGCTAAGAATAGTCTGGAACTTCGCAAGAAATTGAAAGATTATTTGGAACCACAAACAGGTAGTATTTTAGAAATTATCAACACAGAATTAATTGAACCCAGTGTTGAGAAGTTGAAACAATATGGGAAAAAAGGTTTAGTAGTAATAGTTGATAACCTTGACCGTGTGGAAAATATAATTAAAGCCTGGGGTCGCCCTCAACCTGAATATTTATTTGTAGATAGGGGGGAGCAGTTACGCCAACTCAAGTGTCATCTTATCTATACTATGCCTCTGTCTCTTATGTTTTCCAATGATTACAATAGACTCACCAGTCGCATACCAGTGCAACCAAAAGTTCTACCAATGGTTCCTGTGAGACTGCGAAATGGTAATGAATGTGTCTTGGGAATGAAAAATATGCGACAGATGGTTTTGGCGAGAGCATTTCCTGACTTAGACCCTGAGCAGCGACTTGGTTTAATTTCGGAAGTATTTGACACACCAGAAACACTTGAGCGTCTCTGTCAAATTAGTGGGGGTCACGTTCGCGAATTATTACAACTGCTGCGTAGCTTAATAATGAAGGAGCGGAAACTACCACTTTCTCGTGCATTTTTAGAAAGAGTTATTCAAGAGAAGAGTAATCAAATGCAGTTGGGAGTAGATGATCAAGAGTGGGAGTTACTGCGTAAAGTACAAAAAACTCAAGAGGTCAAGGGTGATCAGGAATATCAAATTCTGATTGGAACTAGGCTAGTATATGAATATCAAGACAGTCAGGGTTCTTGGTTTCAAGTGAATCCAATATTAGCAGCATCGGGGAATTTAATCTAGAGCCTAGGTTGGGTTTAGCTTAAGCAAACCCAATAGAGAATATATCAGAAATTGCCACGAACGGAAATATAATGACAAATTCACACAACTTAGAAAATATTCCTCAGAAAAATCAAAATTCTTTACAAGAATTAGCCTTTAGTATTGAAGCTGGAGGGAAAAATTTTTCCCTGATTTTAGCCTGTTGTAATTTCAATAGTTTACAACAAACTCTTATACAAGTACTAGGGAATATCTGTTCTGTAAAAATTAAGCAGCTCCATTTAAAACCCTCTGCAATTACTCTCTATACTACTATTAAAAAACAATTAGAAATAGAGCAACCTGAAGCCTTAATTGTATCAGGTTTAGAATCAGTTGAAGCAATTTCTAAACTATTAAGAAGTGCTAATCAAGTTCGGGGAGAATTTAATGATAATTTTCACTTTCCATTGGTACTGTGGGTGACAGATACTGTATTAGCTGAAATGATTCGTTTAGCTCCAGATTTTTATAGTTGGGGAGTAACAGTTAATTTTGAGGCTTCCACTGATGATGTAGTTAATTTTATTCAGTTAACTAGCCAAGATGTCTATAAGAAAACCTTTGAGTCTGGGGATATTTTTCTGGGCAAAGATGATTTTCATAGTGGAACAAATGTACAACTCAAAGCAGCTCATCAAGAACTACTAAAAAATGGTGTAGAATTACAGCCAGAATTAGCAGCAAGTCTAGAATTTGCCCTGGGTATATTAGCAGATAATCCCGAAGATTCTTGTCAACATTATGAGGGAAGTTTGCAGCTATGGGAACAAGTTAATAACTTGGTAAAACAAGGATATTTATTATTTTGTTTGGGCTTATGGTGGCGGAATTATGCTGACATAAACCGCCAGGAATATTGGCAGAGTTATCTACGGGCTAAGAGTTATTTCCAGGAATGTATAGATTGTTTTGAAGTTGCGGAAAGGAGTGATTTAGTTGATAGGTTTATTAATTATTTGGCAGAAGTTAATCTTCGACTTCAGCATTGGGATAAGTTAGGAAAAGTTGCGGAAAAAGCTTTAACTATTCATCAAACTCATCAAACTCATGAAACCAAGTTTAGAATAGCTAGAGCTTATGGATTTTTAGCAGAAGTTAAGTCTAATCGAAAAGCCTGGGATCAAACCGAAGAATTTGCTCAACAAGCATTATCTTTTTTAGAAGCAGCAGTTGCTGAAATCTCAAATTATGCTGACAAAAGTCATGTAAGATTAGATTGGGAACTTCACTATCATAAAGGTTGGTATTTATATTCTTTAGCTAAAGCTCAAAATAACCTTGACCAAGTAGAAACAGCTATTAAAACTTTAGAAGAAGCAAAAACTATAACCAACCCTGGTTACGACCCCGAACTTTATGGGTTGATTCTCAAAGAATTGGTAAGTTGCTATTTCCAGAAAGGAGATTATTTAACTGCATTTAATCAAAAACTAGAGCAACAAGAAATTGAGACTCAATTTGCTATTAGAGCTTTTATTGGGGCCGGAAAATTACAGCCAAGAAAACAACGATTAAAACGATTAAATTTAGTTCTACCAGAAATTGAAAAATCAGAAAAACTCACTCAAGAAATAGCTATTTCTGGCAGGTTGCCAGATGTGGAGTCTTTAGTAGACCGGATTAAAGTTTCTCACCATAAATTCACAATTTTGTACGGCTCTTCTGGAGTAGGTAAAAGTTCTTTAGTGGAAGCTGGATTAATTCCAATTCTCAAAGGAGAATCTATAGATACTAAGGATTTTTTGCCAGTTTTGCAGCAAGTTTATACGAATTGGAGGCAAAACCTTGGTGATAGTTTGGCACAGGCTATTTCTGAATTAGAAAACAGGGAAATTTTACCCCTATCTGTTAATTCTAATCACGACTTACTGACAATTTTAAAAGTTCAAGAACAGCAGAATAGAGTCACTGTTTTAATCTTTGACCAGTTTGAGGAATTTTTCTTTAATAATAAGGAGATAGATGGCCGTAAACAATTCTATGAATTTCTCGAAGAATGTTTGAAAATATCTTTTGTGAATGTGATTATTTCCCTGCGGGAAGATTTCATTTATTATCTTTTAGAATACAATCGGAACGTAAATTTAGATTTTATTAATAGGGATATTCTCAGCAAAAATTATATCTATTATATTGGTGATTTTTCTATCGAAGATGCTAAATCTATAATTCAAGGAATAACTGCTCAAACTACTTTTACTTTAGCTCCAGAACTAATAGATGAATTAGTCAAAGATTTAGCAGGAGGTTTGAAAACTGTCCGACCAATTGAGTTACAAATTGTGGGGTCGCAGTTACAAAATGAGAATATTACTACTTTAGTAGAGTATCAAGAAAAGGGTCCGAAACAAGCTTTTGTGGGGCGGTATTTGGAAGAGGTAATAAAGTATTGTGGACCAGAGAACGAAAGGTTAGCAAAAGTAGTTTTATATTTCCTCACAGATGAGAATAATACTTGCCCCCTCAAAAGTCTGGCAGAACTAGAGGAATATGTAGAAAGACCCGAACGGATGGAATTAATTTTAACTGTTTTAGTTAAGTCTAGGTTGGTTTTTAGAATTCCGGCAAGTCCGTCAGATAATTATCAATTAGTTCACGATTATTTGGCATATTTTGTCAGAAAAGAAATGTCCGAAGCGGCTCAGATATCTGCTGAGTTGGAGAAGGAAAGAGAGTTGCGTAAACAGGCAGAAAAAAGGTTAAATGAGGTTTTACGAAAGCAACTAAATGCTGCCCGTCGTGGGGCTATTATTTTAAGGGGTATGGTGTTAACAATGGGGGGAGTTGCTATTGCTGCAACTTTATTCGGAATTAACAGTTATTTGTTGGGTTTAAGTGCAGCTTCTAAGTCAAATACAGAATTAGATCGGTTAGTATCTGCTATTGAAGTAGGGAAAAAATTAAAATGGTTATCTTCTGCAGCAACTCCAGGAACTAAACTGGAAGTTTTGTCAGAATTAAGTACAGGTATTCAGGAAGTAGATGAGTTTAATAGATTTGAACAGCATCAGGATGATGTGACTCACGTTAGTGTTAGTAATGATGAGAAAATGATGGCTACAGGGAGTAAAGATGATACGGTAAAAGTTTGGTGGGTTGATGGTAGTCAGGAGGAAAAAACTTTTAAAGAACATACTGATGATATTACCCAGGTTGATTTGAGTTATGATGGCAAAATAGTTGCTTCTGCTAGTAAAGATGATCGAGCAATAATTAGGTGGATAGATGATAGTAAAAAGGATATTATTTTAGAGCATAGTGATGATGTAATGGATGTTACTATCAGTCCAGATAATCAATTTGTAGCCACAGGGTGTAAAGATGGAAAAGTGCAAATTTGGAGTGTAAAGGATGGTAGTTTAGTTAAAAGTTTTGACAATCATACTGCCCCTGTTACCCACGTTACTTTTAGCCCGAATGGTAAGATTGTTGCTTCTGCTGATGATTATGATAATGTCAAGCTTTGGTTTATTGATGAAGAGAAAGAAGATGTAAATATCAAGAATTATACTACTACTGATATTAAGTTTATAGATGATGAAACTATTATTTT
>JAKQYF010000033.1 GCA_023356535.1 Trichodesmium sp. MAG_R03
GGCTTACTACTAACTGGGCTGGTAAAGAGCGTTTACGTTCCTCAGAAGTAAGAGTTTTGGCGATCGCTTCTTCGATCGCCTAGGCGGGAATTGCTATTTCTATTGCCTTGAGTACTTCACATTCTGGTATATTATTATACATTAATGAGTTGTCCTTGAGATTCACCACACTTAATTCCTTTTTTGGGGACAATGCCTAGTTTACATGACTTTCAGTCTTAACTGAACCGTATTGGGCCATAAGCACAGTTTATTGTTTAGGTGTATAATATCAATTTGATACAGCAGATTTTGGGCAAATGATTTATAGGATAAATGGTAAAAATCATGTAGTGCGGGCATCTTGCCCGGGTTCATGTACCTGATAACAAAGGAAAGCGCTGTAAATATTTGCTACAAATGACTAGGGGATTTTTTAGAAGTCAATAGTTAGGATTCAGGAGTCATAATCAATGGCTTTAATACTATTTTTTGTTCATAAATTATCTTTTTTTTCAAATAGATATATTTTATCAAGTTTTTTGATCCCTCTTACTATTCGTAACATTATTTTTTTGAATTGGCATAAGCCCTGATAATTACAGCATTTATCCCTGTCCCTGAGGTACAGATTTAGTGGTCATTTTCGCGCACTACAATAATTTTACTATTCACACTTGATACCATTTCTCAAAAGTCTTGCTATACTTAGAACCTAGCAAAATTGCTTTTCTTCATAAGCTAATACCCATTTAACATACCTATTAGCAACTCAAAAGTCAGAAGTCATAAATCATAATTGACAAAGGTTGTATTATTAACTAGGCACAGAAAAAATATGCGGTTGAAATGCTTAACAGCTTAATATGAAATAAATTAATGTTTGCTGGTAAAAATTGATAGGGAGATAGGGGAATGGGAAGATTTGTAAGCATAATTTTTTATATTTCACATAATTAATATGGCCTATAGTAATTTTAGGCTGAATTAAAAATGTAACTGGCTTGGATCACTACTTTATAGCTAGATAATTATTGCAAAGTAGATATTTCTTTATAATTTATAGATAGAATTAATACTATGCTACTTTAGACATACAATTGAAGAGGTTTGCATGAATGGAAGTAATTCCTCAACAGTTAGATAGCATTAGAAGTCAACTGATCAACCTAACCAGAAAAAAGAAACCTAAAATCCTGGTAGTAGATGATGAACCAGATAATTTGGACTTACTTTATCGGGCTTTCCGGCGAGATTTTAGTGTTTTCAAAGCTGAAAGTGGGATTAAGGGGTTGGAAATTTTGGCCTTAGAGGGAGAGATGGCGGTTATTATATCCGATCAACGGATGCCAGAAATGAAAGGTACAGAGTTTTTAAGTAAAACTTTGCTCCAGTTTCCTAATACAATGAGAATTATTCTCACCGGATTTACTGATATTGAAGATTTAGTAGAGGCCATCAATTCTGGACAGGTATATAAGTTTATTACTAAGCCTTGGGAGCCAAATGAATTAAAGAGAATTATAAAACAAGCTGTACAGACTTATGAAGTTTTAAATCAACATACTGAAGATCTCGAAAAGTCTCAAACTGAATTGGATTTGTTAAAGACTCTTGTCCATCTTTCTCAGAAGTCTGAGAGCATTAAAGAAGCTTTGGTAGAAATTGCATCTATCTATAGTGAAACTTTTTCTACAGACGTATGTATTTTGCAATTGATTGAGAACAATAGTTTAAGCTCAATTCAAGGATGTAGTAGTAGAGTTGGCAAAACGGACAACTGGTTGGCTAAGGATCCTCTAGTAATGGAAGCAATAACTTCTGGGAATGTACAATCTGTGATAAATGTTTCACAAGATGCTAAATTTTGTGATTTTGTACATTATCAAACTTTAGGAATAGAGACTCATCTTGTTATTCCAATTTCCCATCGCCAACAACTTATGGCCTTGATGTCACTGCAATGGCAAGAAACTAGTACACTACGACCAGAAGAACTAAGTACAATTAATACCTCAGCTCAATTACTAGCATTGATTTTGAATAGCTTGAGAATAGCTTGAAACTGAATTTTTTGACTTAATTCTATGATTGATAATTCCACAGAAGTTAAAGCTATATTTAACAAAATTGCCCCAGTCTATGACCAACTTAATAATTTATTAAGTCTGGGAATACATAAAATATGGAAGCACATGGCTGTAGTGTGGAGTGAACCTAATTATGGCTCTACTTGTCTAGATTTGTGTTGTGGTAGTGGCGATCTTGCTTGTATGCTGGCTAAGTGTGTGGGGCCTACAGGTCAGGTATTTGGGGTCGATTTTTCTTTGGAGCAGTTAGCAATTGCTCATAAGCGCCAACCTCCTTTATTGGATAAGATTAGCCCTATTCACTGGGTTGAGGCTAATGCTTTGAGCCTGCCTTTTGCTGATAATTATTTTGATTGTGCTACAATGGGGTATGGCCTACGTAATATATCAGATATTCCCCTTTGCTTGCAAGAGTTATATCGGGTCTTGAAGCCTAATGCCAAGGCAGCGATTCTAGATATGCATTGTCCTAGTAGTTCCGCTTTACGATGGTTTCAACAGTGGTATCTAGATACAGTTGTAGTTCCTGTAGCTAGTAATTTTGGGTTAACTCAGCAATATGCTTATATTAGTCCTAGTTTAACCAAATTTCCCACAGGCAAAAAGCAAATAGACATAGCATATCAAGCAGGATTTGTCAATGCTAAACATTACCCTATTATTGGGGGTATGATGGGAATATTAGTAATTACAAAATAATTGTTCCTAAGTTGTAGCAAAGAATAGACGGGGCTTTCAACTTTGCTTTTAGGTTATTACAATTGTATAATTTCTGGATTTATTTCGCACCACCAATTGCAGGTGGACTTATTGGCTATTTCACTAATGATATAGCTATAAAAATGCTATTTCGCCCTTATCGTCCTTATTATATTTTTAGGCGAAAGCTACCCTTTACTCCTGGATTAATTCCTACTAACCAAGAACGTTTAGCAAAACGAGTTGCTGATACCATCATGGGTTCTTTGTTAACTCCATCAGAGTTGCAAAATTTAGCACGTCGTTTATTACAAACTGAACGGATGGAGGCAGCTCTTCTGTGGCTCCTGCGAATGTCTTTAGACCAATTGAAACTTGATACAAATGCCAGAAGTACCAAAATTCTGGCTAATATTCTACGTGATTTATTGGGTCAATCTTTGCCACGACTTCTTAAAGTTTGGGCCAAGAGAGAAGGTTTTTTAGAAGCTCAACTAAACCAAATTTTTGACCAGATTTTACTAGAGTTTCAACTAACTGAAATCCAGGCAGCTCAACTATCAGATTGGCTACTTAAAGTTGTTGTGCCACCAGATTTATTGAGACAGACTTTAATTGATTTTCTCACAGATCAAAATATTTCCATTATCGATGAAGGTTTTCGAGAAAAAGCTAGTGGCACTTATTGGGTAGTAGCTAATTTGTTTGGGCTACGTAATACTCTAACTAGGTTGAGGACTTTTTGCTTGGATGAGAGAGATTTAACTAATCAACGCTTAATGGAATTAATTACTGCATTGGGTATTAAAGAAAGAATTCAGGAATGGTTACACAACCTTTCAATGCAAAATTTACCTGTTTCTACAGTACGCCAGTTAAGAAATACTATGGGGGATAGTGTACGTTTATATCTACAAGAACATGGTGCTGATTTGATTCAAGCTTTAAGTTTATCTGTTGATTGGGAACATATTGCAGATTTAATTATTAATCGTTTACAAGCTTCATCAATAATGAATAGTTCTCTGGAGTTAGTGAGTCGAGAATTAGCTTTGATTTTAGAGCGTTATTTGGAGCGAGATTTAGAGAATATTGTCGCTTTGGCAATTCCTATTTTAAATATAGATCAAGTGATTATTGACCGTATTAAGAGTACTTCTCCTGAAGAATTGGAAGTTGCTATTAATGTAATTGTTAAAAATGAGTTACAAGCTATTGTTAATTTGGGTGGAGTTTTAGGCATTGTTGTTGGTTCGTTTCAAACAATTTTGTTAGTGCTACAAAGGTAAGGTAAAGTAAGGATGAAGCTAAATAAGCTGTTAAGCATTCAAATGGCCTATAATAGAAATAGGAAAATCAGGAGAATACTGAAATATGCCAGCAATATGAATTTTTAATCAATTCTTGTCTAATTAAATAATTCCTCATATTATAAAGATTTTTAGTAGTACCGACCACTCAAACCAAAGCCTTGAAATACTGAAAAAGATTATACTATATGATTCAAACTATTAACAATATTGATTAATTTTGTTTCTTAACACTATGCCAACTTCAAACTCAAACAAAACTCAATTTAAAACTAAAGATCCAGAAAAATATGCTCGCCTTAAAGCTGAACTAGATGCTCCTTATCGAGGATTACGAAAATTTATCTATGTGGCTTTTGCAGTTTCTGGTTTTATTGGAGCTTTTATTTCTTTAACAAAAATTATTGCCGGCCAAAATATCGGCTCTGCTTTTCCTAACTTTGCTTTACAATTAGGAATCATGGTTTTGATGATTTGGTTGTTTCGTTTAGAGTAATACTAATTCTCTATGAAATTGTCCTTAATATAAATTAACAATATATAATAGTGGAAGAAAGTTATAGAGCGATCGCTAATACCAATACTCTATCAAGTTGCGTTTAATGTGGAAAAAACTTATGCAGGAATTATTCAAAGATGGTTAGTAGTAGAAAGTCAAAAACGTCGAGAATTAAGATTTAAAACATCTGGAAAAAAAATGAAAAAGGAGGAGGTAGAAGCACAGAAAAACTCCGGCAATTAACATCTGAAAAGTTGGCTTGTATAGCAGATGCCCAAGAAAGCAACTAAGCCGCTTTTCCAAAAGTTTTTGTATAATCAACTAACAGGAAGTAATGTCTAACAATTAGAAGATAATAAGAGTGGAGATTTCTGTGATCAAATGCAAGGCAAAGTAACCGTTATTATCGAAAAAGTTGAGCTGGAAAAAAAAGCGATCAGTGAAATCTATATTAGCCACAAATGTTCTAGATACTGTGGCACTAACTACAGAATAAATAGGGACAAATATATCATACTACCGCTTCTGGGAAGGGTTAGTGGTAGGTTTCCTGCTCCTTAAAAATACTTTTTCAGCACACCCTATTTACCTATAACCTTCTGTAATAGTTATTCTGGAAAAATTAAAAAATTAACCAAAAAAAATTTTTAATAAGCTAGTGTTTCCAGAGTTTCTTGTAAATATAAACTAACTTGTCGATCTAATGGTATATTTTGTTGATCATTACTATCAACTTGACGTTCTAATTGCCATTTCTGAAATCCTGAAGTTGAAGGGATAACCTGCTTCAAACTATCCCAAATTGAAGTCACATTAATATTAGCCATAACATTTACCTGATTAATGAAGGACAGACTTTTAATACTGAATTTGCTGATATTTTAGCTTCTTCTTTAATTTAAAGATAGCTTACTAACCACAAACCAAGTATTACTATCAGATTATATTTTCATAACATCTTGACTTTTAGAGATGATAAATACTACTTTAACATTCTCTAATTTTGTCCGAGCCTAACTACTTTAGGTAGACAGTTTCCGACGCTTGGTTACCATTTGATAGGCTTCAATTATATCACCTTCACTCCAATTATTAAAGCTGTCGAAACTAATACCACATTCATAACCTGCATTTACTTCTTTAATATCATCCTTCATGCGTCTAAGGGAGTCCAATATACCTTCGTGTATAATTTCTCCATTGCGACGTACTCGTACTTTGCAATTACGGACAACCTTACCAGATAGCACATAGCAACCAGCAACAGTACCACGGTTAATCGTAAAGACAGCACGGACTTCTACTTCACCTAATGATTCTTCTACAAGTTCAGGATCTAACAAACCTTCCATTGCCCCTTGGATATCATCCAAGAGTTTATAGATGATATTATATTCGCGCACATCCACTCCAGCAGTATCTGCTGCCTGACGCGCTCCTGATGCCATAGTTGTATTAAAGCCAATAATCACAGCTTCACTAGCTGCTGCTAAGTCAATATCTGTTTCTGTAACTTCTCCAGCTCCAGATAATAGTAACCTTAGTTGTACTTCTTTTTGAGGTAGTTGTCGTAAAGCTGCAACAATAGCCTCTATTGAACCTTGAACATCAGCTTTTAGTATCAAGTTCAGTTCTTTGAGTTCTCCTTCCTGGGCACGAACTGAAACAGCACCCAAACTGGTTCGACGCATAATCCGGGATTCTCTTTTCGCATCTGCTCTTTCTGCGGTAATAGCTGAAGCTTCTTTTTCATTCTCAAACACTTCAAACTCATCACCTGCTTGAGGCACATCTCTAAGACCAAGAACTTCTACCGCAAAGGATGGACTAGCTTTATCTACTCGATAGCCTAGATCATCAATCATTGCCCGCACTTTTCCATAAACTGAACCTGCAACTACAATATCTCCTACTTTTAAAGTCCCATTTTGTACTAATAAAGTAGCTACTGGACCTCTAGCTTTATCCAAATTGGCTTCAATAACTGTACCTTTGGCCAAACGTTCTGGATTCGCTTGTAAAACTTCTACCTCCGATACCAGCAAAATCATTTCCAGTAAAGTATCCAAATTTTGTTTCTGGATAGCACTAACTGGAATCATAATTGAATCTCCGCCCCACTCTTCAGGTACTAGACCATGTTCCATCAATTCTTGTTTAACGCGGTCTGGGTTAGCTTCTTCCTTATCAATTTTGTTAATTGCTACTATCAGTGGTACTTCTGCAGCTTTAGCATGGCTAATAGCTTCTATAGTTTGCGGTTGTACCCCATCATCTGCAGCTACAACCAAAATAGCAATATCAGTAACTCTGGCCCCCCTCGCTCGCATTGCAGTAAAAGCTTCATGACCAGGAGTATCTAAGAATACTACTTGCTGCATCTGGCCTTCATGTTCTACATCAGCATGGTAAGCTCCTATATGCTGAGTAATACCACCTGCTTCCCCTGCCGCTACTTGAGTTGCACGAATCGAGTCTAAGAGACTGGTTTTCCCATGATCGACGTGTCCCATAATTGTTACAACTGGAGGACGACGTTGAAGATTTTTCAGGTCTGCATCTTCAAGCATTTCAGTAGTTTTCTTAGCTGCTGATTGCTCTTCTGAGATTTCTATTGAAATTCCTTCCTCTTGTACCACCATTTCTATGGTAGGAATATCTAAACTTTCAGTAATATTAACTGCTATGCCTTTCATAAACAGTCTTCTGATAATTTCTGTTTCTGGCACTGCTAAAGCTAATGCTAGTTCCTGAACTGTCATAGAAGCATTGATAACTAACTTTTCTACAGGTTTTAGTTCAGAAGGTTGAGTTTGTTCATTACTGTCAGACTTAACATATTCAAGGGATTGACTAGATTTCTTTTTAATACTAGAAGTATTGCTACTAGACCGAGATTTATTTTTTTCGGCAAAACTTTTTGGTTTTGTCGGACGAGCTAAAGATAAACTCATTGTGACTGGTGCAGGTTTATTCAAAAGTTCGGCTAATTCTTCATCTTCATCTTCTAGCAACGGTTTTACACGAAGACGTTTAGCCTTGGCAATAGATTTAGCATTTTTCTGAAGAACTTCGCTAGTATCCTCTTCTTCTTCTTCCCACTTTGAACCTTTCTTTACTTTCGTTAAAGTCGGCTTATTTTGAATTATAGTTTTCCGCCTTGGTTTTTCTAAATCATAATTTATAGTTTCTATTACATTATCTTCTTCCCTTTTTTCTTCCACATTTGAAGCTAACTCAACATCTGTTGATTCTTCTTTAACAGGTATTGTTGGTTTTGGCTTTGGTGCAAGTTGAGGTTTTTGTTCTTGCTTTAGTTTAACTGTCGGCTTATCTCGATGTTTGGGCTTGAATTGAGGAGAAGAATCAGGAGTAGAAGGAGATATTTTTGCACTTTCTCTATTATGAGGAGTATCTTTATTTTCTTTTTTAGATACAATAGTAGATTTTTCTTCCTTATCTTTTCTTTTCTTGCCTTCTTGCTTTGGTTTCTTATTTTTTTGATTCGGCTTGTTAACGTTAGTATTTCGTAGATTTCGATTCAAGCTAGGAGTTACTGTTCTTTCAGGTGGAGCTACTAACTTTGGCACTTCTACTGTTAGCTTTTCATTGCTATCTGTTTTATCAGGAGCATGATTTTTATCAACAGTATTGCCCTTATTTAAGGTTTTATTAGGACGTTGCACTGGATAATTATTGCTGACTTCTGAGTCAGATTTATCTTTTAGTGTCTCTGATTTTAGAGATGAGTTTGGCTTTAATCTACCAACTGGCTTAACTTGACTATCTAATACTGAGGTTTTTGGAGGAGTTGCCACTAAATTATTGTGTATTTTACTATGATTTTTTTGTTGAGATTTTTCTACTAATGTTTTGAGTTTGCGTACTTCTAGTATCTGCTGTTTTTTCTGTTCGTTATAATTACTACCTGAATCTTGATTTTGAGAGTTACTTTTTTCTGGAGCAGCAGACTCACTAGGAGAGTGGGGTAAGTTTTCTGCTGTAGTGCGAATTAGTTCTGCTTCTGATTCTGTAATAGTGCTACTATGACTCTTCACTGATATGTTGAGCCTTTGACAAACTGCTAATATATCTTTGTTTTCCAAATTCAATTCCTTTGATAGTTCATAAATTCTTACTTTTCCATTGTTCATCCACTCTACCCTCTCTTTAAAAAATCTATTTTTAGATTGCCATAATTATTGATTTTAGGAGTACACTACAATCATACTAAATTTATGTTCAGTTTTGTTGCCCAAAAGGTTTTTTTTAGTTTTTACTCTAGCCCTTTTGGAACTTAGGAGCAATTACTATTGCTAGCTGACATCCTTCCCGGCCTATAATCAAAGAGGTTACCAACAAGCCAAAGCTCTTAGGTGAGTTAATGTTTCACAGGGTACTACAGCAACTACTTCTAGATAATTTACAGTTTCTAGATAATTTATGGTGACTTGGTGCACTTTCCCTTGGGACTGTTGTTGTCACGAGGCCACATCCCTTAATTATTCCATAATTAAAATCTTCTCAAACAATTGTTTGCTTTTCATGAATTATTTCAGTAGATAATTTATGCAGAAAATTTGTTTAGGGTGTCTTGACATTTGCCATGAAATATTAGCAGCTCTTTAGTCTTGCTTGTTCATCTAGTTTTTACCCTCTACTTTGATTAAACTGTTTCGTATTTAAACTATAATATCGAAATTTTTGTCAAAAGTAATAGGCCATGGCCATAGGTAATAGACTTCTCTAAAAGTGCCGATTTTGAAACGGCGGAGTCAGGGTTTGAGAAACTTTTCTGGAGATATCTAAATAGGGGTTGCTAAATTAATTATAAAAACATTGAAATATAAAAGCAAGTCCTGATTTGAGTGGCAAACAAAAATTACCAGCTTTTCAGTGGTAAAATGCTGAAAAAGTTAGGATTTCGGACTGACCATGACAGACAACTCAAGGGACAATTCTTACTACCACCTCCTCTGTAATTCCCATTTATCGTGACTCCTGACTCCCTATTCCCTATTTACTACTTCCTACTCCCTCCCTGAAAAGACTTTTTCAGCAAACCCTAAATAAGCAATAGGCAATAGGCAGAAAGTAATAGACAAAAGAAAATATAAAATCTAAATGACTTTTCCCTTAACAGAAAGCTAGACTCTCATTCCAGACAACAGGTTTGCAACCAAATAGCTTGTCACCAAAGCACTTAACTTAAATGGCTATGTGTAAGTCCTGATCTTAATGCTTACTTGGCACTTTAGTATTTTTGTCCTCGTATTGGATATGTACGATACTCAAATCTAGCTTTAGTTACTTTGGGTGGTTTTGGATCATAAACTTTCCAATCTTTGCCATAGTGATTGGTATATTTCTATTGGTACATAAGTTTTAAGGGCACGGCCTAACTTATTTTTTTTATGGGCAACTTTCAAACATTCGATTTTTCCACAAATGTAAGCTGAACGACCTTCTCCTTCATCTAATCTAATAGTATCAGATTTTTTGCTCCGAACAACTCGCCAAAATTCTTCTTTAGGAGACAGTTTTTTACAACTCACACATCGGCGGTAATTGGGTTTCATTTTAACTCTATTTGTAACTACATTTTTTAAGTCGATATATTCAGATTTTTTCTGAGAATAATCAGTATATCAATTCCCATAATCCGTAAGGCACAAAATTCGTCTTTTCCTCCGGAGTAAGGCTTACAGCATCTAAACTTCTGAAATTGTGAGTTTCTAGCCTTGAGATTGCTGAAAGCTCTAGCTAGTATCTAATTGTATTAATTAATATACTTACTAAGCTAATAAAAAAGCTTAAATTCAAGACAATTCAACCTAAAAATCATATTACTAATTTTTGTAACTAGTGTCTAATTGTATAAATTAATATACTTACTAAGCCAATAAAAAAGCTTGAATCCAAGGAAATTCAACCTAGAAATAATATTACTAATTTTTGCAACTAGACACTAGTAGTAGTTATTCCTAGAATTTTGTGCAATCTAGCTAAGTTAATTCTAGAGGATATTCAGTTTCATCTTCGTCAATCTCTAAATAATCATCTAGTTCATTAAAATTTTTGTCAAAAGTATTTTCTATTACTTCTATTTCTGGTTCCTCAGTTCTATTTTCTTCTTGTTCAGTCAATGCCTGACGATTATAGACTTCAGCCGCAACTTTCCTATCTTCTTCAGCATGGTCATATCTATCAGTGTCCTTAATATCAATTTTCCAACCTGTCAGGCGAGCAGCTAGACGCACATTTTGTCCTTCCTTGCCAATCGCCAAACTAAGTTGGTCTTCAGACACCAAAATATGAGACCTCCTTTCCTCTGGATCAATTAAACGAACTTCATCTACTCTAGCTGGACTAAGAGAATTCGAGATATATGTAGAAGGGTCTGGAGACCAGCGAATTACATCTATTTTTTCACCCCTTAATTCATTCACCACTACTTGAATTCTTGATCCCCTTGCACCAATGCAAGCTCCCACAGGATCTACATCCCTTTCTAGAGTATCAACTGCTATTTTAGTTCGGGGACCAACATACCGGGATGGGGGATTGGCCTCTCTAGCAACTGCCACAATTCTCACTATTTCATCTTCAATTTCTGGGACTTCATTTTCAAATAAATAAACCACTAAGCCAGCATCAGCTCTAGAGGCAAGTAATTGAGGCCCACGAGTTGAGCCTTCACATACCCGCTTCAGATAAACTTTAAAAGTTGCATTAGCACGGTAGTTGTCGTTAGGTAATTGTTCTTTTTTAGGCAGTTCAGCTTCCACTTCTGGTCTACCAAAGCTACTACTTACAGCTAAGATAATTGACTGTTTTTCAAATCTCAAAACTCTGGCTTGAAGAACTTCTCCTTCTAAATCTTGAAATTCTTCTTGAATCATTTTTCGTTCCTGATCTCGTAGCTTTTGAGCTAATACTTGTTTAGTCTGTATAGCAGCCATGCGACCAAATTCATTTTTATCTGGTGTTACATCCAAGAATACTGTGTCATTCAACTGAGCTTCTGAAGCAACTTCTAAAACTTCTTGGAGAGCTATATGGTGATCTGGATTTGTTACTTTTTCAACAATGGTTTTTGTCGCTAATACCCGATAGCCTTCCTCTTCAATATCCAACTCTATTTCAATATTGTCAAAGTAATCATCTGTGAAATTGACTCCATCTAGACGTTGAGTCCGTCTGTAGCGTTCATATCCTTTTAATAAAGCTTCGCGTAAAGCAGTCTGAACTGCTTGTTTTGGTAAATTACGCTTTTTACTAATATTTCCGATCAACTCTTTAAGTCCAGGCAAACTAACCATTGACATAATTTTTTATCCTCTAAATTTTTATGAATTATTGTTATTGAGGCTCATTGCTTTAAATCTTCGTGAGATTAGGGTCTTAATAGTATAGCTACTCAATATTTTTTTTGCTCCTATAATAGCATTTCTAAAAAACTTTTCAATTCGTATATTAAACATGGTAGTCGGGGAGTATGATAGTAGTAAACACAATAATAATTAAGGTTAACTTGGCTTAAATTAGCAAAAAAGTTATTGATTGTGTTTTCATTACTTAACAACTGAAGTGTGATATAAATATAGCATTAATACATGGGAATTGGTATAAAATTTTCTATTTTTCTTAATTATGCTATGCACAGAGAATACATAGCAATCCTATCTGATTCGTGAGAGAAATGAACTGTTTTAAGGCAGAAGGCAGAAGGTAGAAGGTAGAAGGAACAGGAGTTAGAGTTATTTTTTAACAAGGCATATAATTTTATACCAAATTCAGGTATAAAAGCAGGCTTGTCCTATCGCCCAATCCCTTATTGAGCAATGGCTGTAACTTTAAAAAATACCCTCTCAAACTAGGCGGATTTAGTATTACCTAATTATTTAGGATTACTATAGCAAGATATTACTTCAGAATTTACGGATAATCACCACATACAGTAGGGTTGAACGGCCGTTCAACCCTACAGATAGCGTATGATTTGATCTGGGTGGGTAAGTCCTGTTACTTATTCAATGAGTAAAATTATTGGGATTACACAAGTTGGATGGTTAGTCCAAAGTCAAACATCCCCTTTGAAGCCCTAAAAAATCTCATAAGTGCTAACTATTGACAAAAAAACTATGTCAATAGTCTCCCCCTTTCAGGGCAAACATAATCTAAAGGGCAATCAACCCAGTTTCTTGGCTGGTTTGTGTAAGTCCATAATAACTAAATGATCACTTTTGAATTTCTATATTCCTTCTTGTAGTTCAACAGTATTAATGAGATAAAGTGGAATACTTGCCTGTCGCCCTTTTTGGTTAATGTAAACAGCTGTTGAATCACGACTAATCAGTTGTCCTGTCCAGTTATTTTTACCTTTATAGGGTTCCCAGGTGTTCACAGTTACACTAAAGCCTTTAAAGGCAATAAAGTCTCGGTCATTATCCAAAAACTTAGAAATGCCAGGACTGGATATTTCTAGTAGATATGGTTCAGGAATGATATTTGCTGCATCTAGTTGTTCTTCCATAGCATGACTCATTCGTTCACAGTCATCTAAACCTGTGTCTTGATGAGGGTGTCGAATGTCCAATCGCAAAACTGGTGGATACTGGTTTGTATGAAATACTGCTCCTACTAATTCCAATCCTAGGGATTTAGCAATAGGAGTAGCAAATTTGATGATTTGTGGTATTAATGGATGACTCATGACAAATGCAATAAAAAAAAGCGGGCTTTACCCACTCCCCATTGACAATTGTTAACATTTTAATTAGCTTCTAGTATTGTATCTCTATTTTGGTTTTATGTTGACATCTTTAACTTTTTGACATCTTCCTCCCCTTAAAAGCACTGAGTTTCGTACCGAGCCCTAGCCCCTCGGCGGGTTGACATCTCACAGGCTGCTGCTACTTTGGCAGTAGTCTTATGCTTGCCAACCTGTCCGTTTTTTGCCTCAGTTAGGGCTTTTTTTATGAGAAAAAACCTGAATATAGATTTATATTTCATTTAAAAACATTATAGGATATTAATATTTATTAGCTCTAAGCTGTAATTGTCTGGTTTCTTCTAAAAGTTTCTCCACATCTTCCTCACTTATTGCCATCACATAGTTAATCTTTACTTCTTCAAGAAATGCTAATACTAAGGATTGAAGTTCTTTTAAAGTATCTTCCTCTTGTAATTCTGCGTTTAGTACTTTGCTGAAATGTTGAACTAATTGTTCGGATAATTTTGTTCCCTCTGGATCTGCCATTGCAGTTTTAACTATTTCGTAAGCATTTTGTGGTCCCTCAGTGACAATATTAGATAATTCTTTGACTAATCTTTCCGATAATTGATTTCCTAAGTTTTCTACTCCTGGTATTTCCTGAAGTCTCTGAAGTGCTGGTGATGAGGTAATTATTTTTTCTACATTATAACTGATTATAGCTTCTATCTCTGATTGAACTTGAGGTATTACTTTACAGACAGTTATTTGTACTAATTTAGCAGTAATCGCTTCGATTTCATTTATGTTATTTAGATCAATATAAGTTCGTTCTTGAAAGGAAAATATTCGCTTGGCTAATTCACCATTTGTTACATCTTTTTGTACTTGATTAATTACTTGCATTATTACTACTTCTGTTAGTTCTTGAGCAATGGAAGCAAGAAAACCTCGGCTTGCTTGTGTCCTGATTGTTTCAAGGTTAATAATCTTAGCATCATTGAGGCGAATTGTCACAGGAATTATGCGCAATATTTGTATAAATGGTAATAGCAAAAAAATATCATACCAACGCCATAGCATTGCTTCTGGCCAATTAACGCTAGGATAACGGCTACTAATTAAAAATGTTCTGCCTAAAAATTCTAAACCAAATATAATAATGAATGGTATTTCAATTATGCCAAAATAATCAGTTAATCCTCCAGTTTCACCAATACCTCGATAATAATTTTTAGTCATTAATGGTTGGATTTCTTTTTCAAACCATTTAAATTCATCAGTCAATTGATTTTTTGTTAAGTATTCTTTACTCCAAAAGGTTATCAATGATTCTTTTGCAGAATCTTCTGGGTTCGGAATTCTATCTCTTATGCGATTTTTGATTTTTTCTAAAGAGCCACTTTTATTAGCAACTGCAAAAGGATTTTGATTAATCATATCTACAGAGAGTTTTCGTAGCTCTTCTAATTGTTCCTGTACTACCAAAGAATCAACACCTCTAGGAATTTTTGTTTTTAATTCTTCAAAAATATCTAGGTATTTTTCTGTGTCTCGATTAGGTTTAATTCCTTTAATAGGGTCGTATATTTTTATGAGACTAGGAATATAATCAAAATAGAAATCTCTAAAAGTAATATATGTCATATTAAATAGCACTAGAGTAAAATTGACTAGGGCTAAAAGTGCCATACTTATTTCAAATATTAGTACTTTGCGAGTGTTTTGACGAGTATATTTTGTAGTTGCCATTGATGATTTCCTGATTTATATATTTGTTTGCGATATTTAAGATTTTATATTCTTATAAAATTTTTTCAAAAAAAGCAATCTCTTTGTATTTTGATTAAAATCGAGTTTAAGCTGAACATTGCAATTTATAGAAAACTTAAAGTTATGAATAAATTACTGAATAGTTTAATCATTTGTACTATTTATTGTAGGTATTGGCCAACCAGCTAGAGCGATTAGCATTTTCTATGGCGAAGATTTGGGAGCTGGCGGTAGTTTTGTGCCTAATGGCAGTGCTGTTCAGGCCAAGAATGGTTTTCTGAGTCAACTGTCTGGTACTAGTATCGAAGACTTTGAGAATTCCATAGGAGGAGACACCGGTCCCCTTGACTTCTCCTTTACCGAAAAATTGGGTTTAAAGCCTCGCCCATAAGCGGGGGACTTTTTAGTTGATTTTTTTTCACAGGTTATGTTATGATTATTTTTAGTTCACAATAAATATATTAGTCGCGGGTGGGCAATCCGAGACAAAAAACGGGCATTGAGGCCATCATAATACTACTGCCAAAGTAGCAGCAGTCTGTGAAATGTCAACCCGCCGAGGGGCTACGGCTCGGTTGTTACCCAGTGCCTTTAGGCCGGGGAGGATGTCAAAGGCAGTGCTGGTAAAATTGAAGGTACTTTGACTTCTACAGATAGTGGCCCTGTGGCCAACAATAGTTTTGATGGGGTCTTTCCCACCTCTGGTAATTAGTTTTGGGCGACTAACAGTCAATTCTCAATCAATTTTGATGCGCCTATCGTAGCTTTTGGCTTCTTCCTTAGTGATATTAAGACAAATCCCCTTACCCTGAGACTAGCTCTGGTCGGAGGTGTAACTCTATACGTTTCGATGGCTGCAACAGTCCCAGCACCTGATGGAGCCCTTGCTTACTTTGGGCTGATTTATATGGATAATCCTTACACGACCGTGATAGGAATGCAGCCATAAACATATTAGTCGCGGGGGGCAGTCCGAGACATTAAACGGACGCGGAGGCAGGGGTAAGACTACTGCTAAAGTAGCAGCCGCCGATGAGACGTTAGCCCACCTTGAGCCTATACAGCTATCCTTATTTGATTTAGATAACTATTAGGTGGATAGGAATCTTCGCGCCTTTAAGCCGGAGAGGATGTCAAACCTGTTCAAGTCATTGAAATTACAGCGCTTGAGGTTTTTATCAGGTACAGCCACCCAGAGAAGATGCCCGCACTACATTATTTTCACTATTTACCCTGTACATCATTTGCCCGAAATCTGCTGTATCTCTAACAGTAGTAGCGGCATAGTTTTAATTAACTATACTTTATAATTTTGGCGTAAGTCTTCTAAAGTAATACCAATTCACTTTCAGGATGTCACAAATAGTTTCAAACTTTAAAATTCAAATAATTACCTGAAACCATTGCCTTTTCAAAGTTTTGAGTCTATCAAATCCTGCCTTCTGACTTCTGAGTTCAGTGACATGGTGCAAGAAATCTTGCTTAAACAGTAACACCTTCAGTGCGAGCTGCATGAGCTACTGCACCTGCAACAGCAGTAGCTACCCTAGTGTCAAATACTGAAGGAATAATATTTTCTTTGTCAAGGTCTGAAGCTTTGACTAATGAAGCGATCGCTCTAGCAGCTTCTAAATACATTGTAGAGGTGAGAGTCGTCGCCCGACAATCTAGAGCACCCCTAAATATACCTGGAAATGCCAAAACATTATTGATTTGATTTGGATAATCACTCCGGCCTGTGGCCATAACTGCCACATCTCCTGTAACTAATTCGGGCTGTATTTCCGGAATAGGATTAGCCATTGCAAATACTATGGGCTCTTTGGCCATAGAACGGATCATTTCTGGAGTAACAACCCCCGGCACACTAACACCTAAGAATACATCAGCTCCCATTAAAGCATCTGGGAGGCTCCCTGAAGACTCAACGGCAAATGCTTGTTTTTCTGAGTTAAGACCAGTACGATTTTTGGAGACTATACCTTTAGAGTCACATAACCAAATTTTGTTAGCTCCTGCTTTTTGTAATAGACGAGCGATCGCTATCCCAGCAGCACCAGCACCATTAATAACGATCCGAATATCTTCTAGAGATTTTTTGACCAGTTTTAAAGCATTGATCAACGCAGCTAAACTAACTATTGCTGTACCATGCTGATCATCGTGAAATACTGGAATATCTAATATTTCTCTTAGCTTAACTTCTATTTCAAAGCAACGAGGGGCAGCAATATCTTCTAAGTTGACTCCACCAAAAACAGGAGCAATATTTTTAACTGTCTCAATAATAGCATCAGTATCTTGAGTCGCAAGACAGATAGGAAAAGCATCTACTCCAGCAAATTCTTTAAATAACATAGCTTTACCTTCCATTACTGGTAAGGCTCCTCCGGGGCCAATATTTCCTAGCCCTAAAACTGCACTACCATCTGTCACAATAGCAACTGTATTTTGTTTAATGGTAAGGTTGTAAATTTGTTCGGGTTCTTCGGCAACTGCTTTAGAAATTCGGCCTACTCCTGGAGTATAAGCCATTGATAGATCGGCTTGGGATTTGAGGGGTATTTTACCTTGGACTTTTATTTTACCACCACGATGTAAATTGAAAGTTCGGTCATACAGGTTAACTACTTTGATTTCTGGTAAAGCTTTGAGAGCTTGGACAATTTTTTCACTATGTTCTGTACTGTAGGCGTCAATTGTAATTTCTCTGAGTGTGATTTGACGACTTTGTTCGAGTAGGTCGATATTACCTATATTACCTCCTTCTGATGCGATAGCTTGGGTCACTTGGGCCAACATTCCGGCACGGTTAGGAGTTTCGAGGCGAATTGTTAAACTAAATGAGGGATTTGGTGTTAGTTGTACCATGTTAGGTTTGTTTTAGGTTTTCAGTCCTAATTTGACATTCTCCCCGGCCTAAAGGCGCGGGAACTACTGCCGAGTCGTAGCTTTTCGGTGGGTTGACGTTTCATAGGCTGCCGCTACTTTGACAGTAATCTTACACTTGCCTCCACGTCGGTTTTTTGTCTGGTGAATGCCCTTCCGGCGACCAAACCAACAACATGGTAACATATTTCTTGAAAAAAATCAACTACAAAGTGGACAATGTGAGTTTTTTTCTGGTTTTAGTTCTCATTCTATCTGGTTTAACCATTCCTGTGTCAAAATTTTTGCTTGTATTGCTATTGACAATTTTTTGTTCCACAATTACTTTATGTATTAGTTTGGTTTTGCTTAATTATAATAGTATGCAGATATGCTCTAAACGGAAAAATTAGTCGAGATTTTGATTTGATAAATCTATAGGAAAAATTTTACACATCATATAGCGTGGCGGAAATTTTGGGTCTTCATTAACACAATCTCTAGATGTTTCTAATTCCTTTTGCTCTTTTAATGGATTTACACAGATGGCAATTTTTCCTACTACTGGCATTAGTGAAATTACTCTATCTTTGATACTGCCAATATTCTGACATAATGTATCTGCATCTAATATAGAAGGAGTAATAATAAACAAAGTTTTGATTCCAACTGAATCTGGGGCCAAGCCAAAACTACATTCATCTAACAGAGACTGAGTCGAAAAGCTCAAAGTTTCATAGAAACAATTAATTAGTGCTTGATAGAAAGATTCACTTAGGGAGTGATCGTCGAAAGTCCGTCTAGATAACATAATAAATTTCCTCAAGTCGCATTTTTTCTAGGTAGGGCAGCAAAAAGCTGTGGAATACTTCCAGTTCAGTGAGATAAATCCATAGGAGACAATCATTATTCTTTAAAACCCAAAGTCCACAAACATAATAAAACTGAAACAGGAAAGCAAAAATGCAAGTCTTCTGGGACAATGGCCAAACTTGCTCCGACAATTTCGCCTGTTTCTACTTCTGGTCGTCACCAAGACCAAGATGAAGCTCACACTCCCCTCCCTAACTCATGCAAAAAGAATTAGCCTATGGGGAATTAGCTGTATCAGTGGTTTAATTTATAGGATAGTTATCTATACTCGTGAGAAATGCTAGTCAAAAAGCACAAATCATGGATAGAAATAGAAGAAGTTATTGACGACTAAGGGAGTTAGTAGTGAAAGATTATTTAATTGGATGAAGTTTAGCTCACGAAAGTGGCTTAATTATCCCAGTTCGAGTGGGTCAACACAAAAATCAGAGTAAATAGATTTTACACAGAACAAATTTGCCAAAGTTTGGTAACAGACAAAAGTTAGGGTACGGTCAATGGTCAGTTATTTCAACTGAATTTGGGTTCATAGTTGACTGGGAACTACAGCAGGCCAGAAGGCAGAGTTGAGTAATTATAACAACTACCATAAACTTTGCTATACTTGGATTTTCTATTTCTAAATATTATTTGTTGGAGCAAATAATATTTAGAATGGTAACTTCGGTTATAAAGGAAAGTTAGTTTTGCCAACTTTTAAGTATAGCAGGATATTTGATAATTGTTATTACCAGTAGATTTGGAATGACTTGCCTATTTTTTACACAGTCTTTTGATACACTACATTTTGATACAATATCTTTTTCTGTATATTGACTGATATCTTAACATTTCTTATAGTAATAAATCTTAATAGATTGTTCGAGTTTAATTATCTAACAGGACTGATGCAGAAACCAGGGTATAATAAAAAATGGTTGTGCTTTGAACAATAATAATCTGAACCATAAACTCAGTTTATTGGTTAGTTTGGGTAAGTCGTGTTATCTAAATCACAAAATTATTAAGATAATTATTACTAATCTAAGTGTCCTAGATTACACATAAGACTATTTTGAAATTTTCTCTTTTCAACTTTTTGTAATTTAGATAGCTTGAAAATGACTATAGTAATTCTCAGGGACGTTAGTCAGGTGAAAATTTCTAGATTGTAGGAAACAGCAATCACTAGGAACAAGATATAATAAAGCCAAGTTAACTTTACGATCGTGAGAAATATTATAGATAGAAACAAAGATTATTATAATCTAGTTTTAGTTTCTACAAAATTAATATGGAATAAACAGGAAAAAATATCAGCAATTTACAAACACAACTTTTATTTCATATCTTAAGGCTCAGAATTAGCCTATCAGATATTAATGTTTTTGATCACGGCAAAAGGCTATTATCCGTAAAAGTTGAAAATATTAAACATAAAAATGGAACCTACTATTGAATACCTCAAAAGTAAATTTGATAGCGCTTTAGTTGCTGCCTTTGGCCAAGATTTAGTAGGCATAGATCCAATGATTGTTCCTACTACTAATCCTAAATTTGGAGATTATCAATGTAATTTAGCAATGTCTTTAGCTAAAAAATTAAACGATCAACCAAGGGTAATTGCTACTCAAATTATTGACAATCTCAATATTACCGACTATTTTTATCCGCCGAAAATTGCCGGACCTGGCTTTATCAATCTTAGCCTTAGGCCAGAATATATCGAAAGTTGTCTACAAACAATAATTAAAGATGAACAACTGAATATTTCTCTGACTAAAAATCCCCAGCGAGTTGTAATAGATTTTTCTAGCCCTAATATTGCTAAAGAAATGCATGTTGGACATTTAAGGTCGACAATTATCGGAGATTCTTTAGCAAGGGTGCTAGAATTTCAGGGGCATCATGTATTAAGGCTAAATCATGTAGGGGACTGGGGTACTCAGTTTGGAATATTGATTAGTTATTTACGGGAAGCTTTTCCGGAAGCTTTAAAGACTGCTAATGTTTTAGAGATAGGAGATTTAGTTGCTTTTTATAAGCAGTCAAAAAAGCGCTTTGATGAAGATAAAGATTTTCAGAAAAAATCCAGACAAGAAGTAGTAAATTTACAAACTGGTGTTGAGGATAGTCGTTATGCTTGGCAACTTTTATGTAATCAATCTCGGCGAGAATTTCAAGTTATTTATGACTTACTTGATATTAAGTTAAATGAGCGGGGAGAGTCTTTTTATAACTCTATGTTGCCTGGCATTGTGGAAGAATTAAAGAAGTTAGGTTTATTAGAAGAAAATGATGGAGCTCAATGTGTATTTTTGCCAGGATTTACTAATAAGGAAGGTGAGAGTTTACCTTTAATTGTACAGAAGTCTGATGGTGGCTATAATTATGCGACAACTGATTTAGCTGCTTTAGTTCATCGGATTGAAAAAGAGGAAGCAACGCGATTAATTTATGTTACGGATGCTGGACAAGCCAATCATTTTTCTCAAGTTTGGCAGGTAGCAAAAAAGGCTGGTTGGATACCAGAAAATGTAGAAATTGTGAATGTTTTTTTTGGTTTGGTTTTGGGAGAAGATGGGAAAAAATTAAAGACTCGTTCTGGAGAAACTGTGAGATTGAGAGAGTTGTTAGATGAGGCTATAAATAAATCACGGAATGATTTAAAAAAAAGACTCAAGGAGGAAAAGCGTTTAGAGAGTGAAGAGTTTATTGAAAATGTTGCTCAGGTTGTTGGTTTAAGTGCAGTTAAATATGCAGATTTGAGTCAAAATCGGAATAGTAATTATGTATTTAGTTTTGATAAAATGTTAGCTTTGCAAGGTAATACTGCTCCTTATTTGTTGTACGCTTATGTGCGAGTTCAAGGAATTGCTCGTAAGGGAAAAATTAATTTTGAAAAGTTGAGGAAGGACGCCAAAATTATTTTGCAGGATGAGCCAGAGTTGGTCTTAGGAAAACATTTATTACAGTTGAATGAAGTATTGAATATAGTGGCTGTTGAATTATTACCTAATCGTCTTTGTGAATATTTATACCAGTTGAGTGAAAAGTTTAATAAGTTCTTTGAAAATTGTCCAGTTTTAAAGTCGGAGGAACCTTTGTATACTTCTCGGTTATTGTTGTGTGATGTTACGGCAAGAACTTTAAAGTTGGGGTTGTCTTTGTTGGGAATTTCTGTTTTGGAAAGGATGTAATTTGTACTTCAATTTAATTTTTTTGTATCTTTCTCTAGATGAAAAGTTTGATTTACCAAAGTGAGAAAATTTTGAATTTTAAGGGGGTAATATGCTATCATATTAGATAGTTGCAACAATATGTTAAAACTTAAGTCAGTACTTTTAATAAAGTATTGCTTTTAAATAAAATTTTTAACTTATTCAGTTAATTAATACTGCTATTTTGAAAATAACTTAGAGGTGCAAATGTTGGTTAGAGGCGCAAATGTTGGTTAATTTAAATCCATAGTCTTATTCTATAGTTATGCTTAATAATAAAGTCTTAATCGCAGATGATGACTCAATTGTCAGAACATTATATTCCCGTATCCTGGCCAATATAGGATTAGATATTACATTAGCAAGTAATGGCTTAGAGGCAATAGAAAAAATCAAGCAATACCACCCTGACTTGGTAATTTTAGACATTATTATGCCAGAAATGAATGGATATCAAGTTTGTCGTCAAATTAAATCTCAGTCTCAAACTATGAAGATACCTGTAGTTTTTTGTTCTAATAAAAGTTCAGAAGTTGATGTATATTGGGCTCTGCAGCAAGGTGCGGATGGCTATATTAGTAAGCCTGTAGAAAAGTCTGAACTAATGACATTAATGGTAAGATTTAATATGATTAAAAATGAGAGTCAAGAACATAGTTATCAGTGTCTTTATAAGCAGGGAGTGGTCAGGATTTTGCCTACATAATATAAATATAATTTTAGTAAAGGTATTGAGCCAAGTCTTGCTTTATTTTTGGGAATTGCTATAAATACTTAATTAAAACTAATTACATTGTTTTTCTAGCAAAAGACACTCAACTCTAAATTTTTAACAATTACTTCTAACATAAACAAACCTGCTACAGAATTTCCTTGTTGATCGAGAGGGGGACTATAACAAACAATTACTCCTGTAGTAGGAACTAATCCTAAAACAATACCACTAACACTAGATTTAAGTGGAATTCCTATATCTATTGCATAATGATCTGATGTTTCATATAAGCCACAAGTAGTTATAAGTTCTTGAACTATATAACAGTGTTTTTGCCATTCAGTATTAGGTGACTTTACCAATAATATTCCTAGAGTAGCTACATCAGAAATATTACCAGATAAACAACAGATTTGATTATAAGTGTCTAAAGTAATTTCTGCATCTTTTATATAACCATATTCTACTAATTTTTGAGCTATAGCTTGATTATTCTGGTTAGGCAAGGAAC
The DNA here is from genome assembly GCA_023356535.1 of Trichodesmium sp. MAG_R03. Classification (GTDB taxonomy): domain Bacteria; phylum Cyanobacteriota; class Cyanobacteriia; order Cyanobacteriales; family Microcoleaceae; genus Trichodesmium. Next base: position 23,234 of record JAKQYF010000033.1, read on the forward strand.
GAACCGAAGCCAAGACATTTTTATCTAAAAATAATTGACAATTTCCGTAATTATTGAGCCAATAACAAAAATTATTACACCTTTCTATAGCGGTATTTCCTGGTAGTAATGATGATAAAGTTATTGCTCCACTATTAATCATAGGATTTCTCGGCCATCCCTCATCAAATTCTAGTTGTTCTAAAGAATTGAAGGAATTTTTTGAAGGTTTTCTACCAACTTTTGTAAATACAAATTCATCCCCAAATTTAGATAACAAATAAAACAACAAAAATGGTTTAATGACACTCATAAAAGGAATCCGAGTTTTCACATTTCCTAATGAAATTATCTGATTATCAAGACTTTGTAAAACCATGGCAAAACTGTTAGGGCTAGCCTCTGCAAGTAAGGGAATATAGTTAGGCAAATTGCCAGATTTAGCTTTAGTTAATGCTTGTTTTACCCAAATATTTAGTTGTTGTTGATTAATGTTTGATAAACTTTTAAACATATTATTTCATATGAAAAGGCTAATTGTAATTACAGGGATAAGTCGGGGTTTAGGTAGAGCAATGACTGAAGAATTTATTAATTTAGGTCATACTGTTATTGGTTGCGCTCGTTCTAAATCTGCTGTGGAAAATTTCACCGTGGGACTCGATGGAAAGACATAGATTGGAAACGGGTTGAGAAGAATGTATTTAAGTTGCAAAAGTTAATTTACAGAGTATCCAGCCGTGGCGAAAGGAGCAAGATGCGTAAATACCAGAGACTTCTGACCAAAAGTTATTACGCAAGGTTGCTAGCTGTTAGGCGCGTGACCCAAGACAATCAGGGTAAGAAAACTGCGGGTGTAGATGGTATCAAGAATCTACCTCCTATGCAGAGATTTAACCTGGTTGATTTATTAAACACGCGATACCTCAAAGCAAGTCCGACCCGTAGAGTCTGGATACCAAAACCAGGGAAGGATGAAAAGAGACCTCTTGGAATCCCCACAATGTACGACCGTGCATTACAAGCTCTGGTTAAGTTAGGTATGGAACCAGAATGGGAGGCACGATTTGAACCAAATAGCTATAGTTTCAGACCAGGACGGTCAACACACGATGCCATTGAGGCAATTTATACCAGCATCAATCAGAAACCCAAATATGTATTGGATGCCGATATATCCAAATGTTTTGACCGAATTAACCATGATGCACTGTTGGGAAAAGTTGGTCGAACAGCTTACAGACGATTAATCAAACAATGGTTAAAGTGTGGGGTATTTGACAATAAACAATTCTCAAACACTGTGGAAGGTACACCACAGGGAGGGGTAATTAGTCCCTTACTAGCAAACATCGCCTTACACGGTATGGAAGAAAGACTAATGAAGTTTGGCAAGACTTTAGATATGAGAAATCATAAAGGTCATCAGATAAATTGGTAAGCAAAGTGCCAAAGTCTCTCCCTAATACGCTATGCTGATGATTTTGTTATCCTACACGAAGACATCAAAGTAGTGTTACAAGCAAAAACCGTAATACAGGAATGGTTGAACCAGGTAGGATTAGAACTAAAACCAGAAAAAAACAAAATTGCCCACACTCTAGAAGAATATAAAGGGAACAGACCCGGATTTGACTTCTTAGGATTCACAGTCAGGCAAGGTCAGGTAAAGTCAACCAAGCAAGGATTTAAAACGCTGATTAAACCATCTTCCAAGAGTATCAAAACTCATTACCGGAAATTGGCAGATATTTACGATTCCCACAAAAGCGCCCCCACAAAAGCTTTAATAGCTAAGTTAAATCCGGTAATAACGGGATGGGCTAACTACTTCTCAACCGTAGTCAGCAAAAAGGTATTCAGTAAAATGGACGAACGCCTATGGAAAAGACTAGGTCGATGGGCAAGTAGGAGGCACCCAAATAAGTCGGCCAAATGGATAAAGAAAAAGTATTTTTCCAACGTCAACGGAACCCGAAATTGGGTACTTAACGATGGTGAATATATACAAAACCGACACTCAGATGTACCTATGGTAAGGCACATCAAAGTAAAAGGTAATAAATCTCCTTATGATGGTAACTGGACTTATTGGAGCAGCAGAATCGGTAAACATCCAGGCGTAAGAAAAGAAGTTACAACGCTGTTAAAACGGCAAAAGAATAAATGCGCATTTTGTGGATTAACCTTTAGTCCGACTGACCTTATGGAAGTAGACCATATAAAACCAAGGTCTAAAGGTGGTGACAACACAATAAAAAATAAACAATTGTTACACCGACATTGCCACGACAGTAAAACTGCTTTGGACAAAAAGACATATCCAAAATTTAAGCTACAGGACTTACCTGAAAATTATATATGGATTGATGATATGTTAAATCTTGAAGCAGGATGTACCCATGACAAGGGACGGCTCACAGAGGAGCCGTGTGAGGTGAAAGTCTCACGCACGGTTCTGAAGACGAGTCGGTTTGGTAACAAACTGGCTTAGTTTAACAATAAATATGCGTACCTCACATCAGTGTAGTTGTGTGAATGTAGCAGATGAAAATTCTGTGCAATAGTGGGCACGGTATACACTAACTAATTATCCACCGCCAGATTTATTAATAAATAATGCAGCCATAATTAATCAACCTGCACCTCTTTGGAAAGTTGATAGTGAAGAATTTTCTCAATTAATTGATATTAATATTAAAGGTGTAGCAAATGTGATACGTCATTTTGTGCCAGCTATGATTTCTAGGGGAAGTGGTATTATTGTCAATATTAGTTCTGGGTGGGGACGTTCTACTTCTCCACTTCTCCACAAGTAGGGCCTTATTGTGCTTCTAAGTGGGCAATTGAAGGTTTGACTCGTGCATTATCTCAGGAGTTACCTTCTCGAATAGCTGCTATTCCTCTTAACCCAGGAATTATTCATACTGATATGTTAGATATTTGTTTTGGAGAAGATGCAAGGTCTTTTACCCCTGTTGAGTCTTGGACGAAAAAAGCTGTTCCTTTTTTATTAAATTTAAAACTAAAGGATAACGGAATACCATTAACTATATCTTAAAACCCGATGGCTACAATACTCCTTAAAATGCGGATGAAGGGACTTGAACCCCCACTTCTTGCGAAACTAGAACCTAAATCTAGCGCGTCTACCAATTCCGCCACATCCGCATAATTATAGAATAACACACAAATCAAAATTTTTGGCATTTACTCCTAATTTTTTATTATATAGCAGTCTCCAGGAAGTTAGGACATTCTCGATTCTCTCAAATGTAATCCATGGGGGGAGTTTGACTTCTGAATTTAGCTATAACTGCTTTTTCCCTGTAAAAAATAAGTGTTCATATGGCCCTTACCCTTAATATCAATAATTCCCCGTTCTCTGAACAAAAATTTGTGCTGCAATATTTGATAGGTTACTTATGTCACTTGGGTAACTCCTGGTATACCTTGAGACTCCATACGACTAGCAAGATTTACAGTATCACCCCATAGATCATATATAAATTTTTTACCTCCAATAACAGCACCCAAAATCCTAACTTTTTGAGCCTGATGGACATAAAACCATGCACTTTTTTCAGCAAAAAAAGGCTAAAGCTTTGATGTGTCAACACTTTTAAGAGAGAGCTTTCCTTTGTTATGAGATACATTTACACGGGGCTTGATGCCTACAATACATGATTTTTACCATTTACCCTATACATCATTTGCCCGAAATCTCCTGTATATAATCGAGCAAGCCCTAATGATATTTTTTGTTAAAAGTTTACTACAGTAGGCATCAGGTTTTTAGATTAATATACTCAACATTCTATAGATACAACAAAGCAATCAGCGAATCTAAAAATCACTGATTGCTCTTGATAAAGTTGACATATTTTTGATAAAACTATACCAATTTCAAAAAAGAATGCTGAAGTTGGGTGAAACTTAAATTATTAAGTAATTAACACTGGCGAAATAGCTTTTTTAATAATTATTAGCCAATTAGTGTTGATTACTCTTATGTTTACCTCTCTCTCCTACTCCCCTATTCAAGAAAGTAGGAAAAATATTAACTAAATTGGTATTATAGTATGATATGCAATAAATTATCAGAGAATAAAGGCTTAACTTAGATCACTTTGTTCTTACTTCTGACTGAAAACTTCCCAGGTTTTTTGATTAAATATCCCATTAGCTTTAATTCCTTTAGATTTTTGAAATTCCTTCAATGCTCTTGTAGTTTTCATTCCAAATATTCCATCAATTGGGCCTGGATTAAAGCCCATTTTTCTTAGACTAATTTGTAAGGTTTTGACTTTAGATCCCCTGTCCCCTTTAGTTAATGTTTTTTCTACCTCGAATAGTTGGTTTTGCTTTGGGGTTGGTGATTTTGGTCTTGGAATAGGTGGACGAGAGGAAAATGAGGGTTGAGCCAGAGATGTCCAAGTAGCTTCGTCAACTATACCTGTGACAGTTAAACCCGCAAACTTTTGAAAATCTCTTACTGCTTTTGTGGTACGGGCACCAAATATACTATCTACGGCACCAGGGTCAAAACCTCTAGCTTGCAAACGTCTTTGTACTGCCCAGACTTCTGCGCCTCGCGAACCCTGTGATATATTCTTTTGATTTTTTGGTGTTTGGAGAACGCCCGAATAAAAAGGTTTAGAAAATAGTTCAGGTTGAATAAGTTTACTGGAAAACTTTGAATTTTCTGGAGCAAAAGGTATCAGAAAATTTTGATTTTTCTGTTTTTGTTGCCACTTACTTTCGATTTTCTCTGGTTGACTAAAGATAGAATTATTGGAGTTTAATTGTTCAATTAAACTTTCTTCTGTTTCTCTTGTCAAAGATTCAGAAGCAATTGCTCTGTTAGAGGTAAAATTAAATAGGGCAGCTAAACTTAATAGAGTAGTAATAGTAGGTATACGCATCATAATAATTTCCTGGCAATGATTATTTCTTTTTTTAGGGAAATAGCCATGACTTTTCATTAACTTTTTTCGGAAGATGGAACAGGTATAGGGCTACGCGTAAGTCAAAAGTTAAAAGTAATCTCTGACTTAGTTTAAGTATTTCTGAATGTCCGAACCTATTTGCGTAGTGCTATAAAAGTAGATTTTTGATGATAAAAATTGATTTAGTTTATTTACTCTTTGATTATCTTGACAAATCTTGGAGTATTAGATATAGCCACCTATTGGTCTTGGGTATTAATGGCTTAACCAATCATTATGTTCTACCTATTATCTATTGCCTTTAAATAACTTTCCTGATATTTGCAATTAAGACTTTAGATTCAATTGGTGAAGGCTAAAAATCAAGTATATCTATGTAGTTAATATTATCATATTCCGTAAATAAATAAAACTATTTATGTAAATATTCAGCTCTTTAGAAATCAGGAAAGGAACAGAAAGAAGAAGGAAAAGTAAAGTTGAAGTAAATATTGAAAAAAAAGGGAAAAGTGATAGAGATAGCTGTCTAAAATGAATTGGAGCGACTCTTGTGATTCATCTGGTTAGAGATGCACTTTTTTGTATCATTGATTTTTCTGTGGGAGCACCCAAAATCCTAACATGCATGAGCTTGAGACACCGAAAAGCTGGTATTTTTTGCTATCCAAATCAGGCTAAAGCCTTTATGTGTCAATTCTTTGATAATTAATCAGCAAGCCCTAACGATCAAACTTAGTTATGGATTATTTGTGACTTTTGTATGAGTAAATACCAAATCTGCTAATTGTGGGAAAGTATTTTGAAAGTTACAGCCGTTGCTAAATAAGGGATTTGACGATGGGACAAGCCTGCTTTCAGAAGCAGAATTTAGTATAATTGTTGTCTTGCGCGTAGCGCTGTCTGAACTATTTTTAATTACTTGATTTAATCTTAATTATCCGAATAATTTTTAGAAAAATTTGATATGTTAGGTAACTTTATTTGCTTACTAAACAGTAGATTTCATCCTTAAGTGATAATTGTGAAGGGTTGCTGCTAGTGTTGAATTAATTTAGTACAGGTACTTAAAGCAACAAAAATATTCATTGAAGCATTAATTACCTGTTTTGAGAAAAAATTTTTATTCAAGCAGAGATTGGAGCCTTTAGATGATACATATTACTATATTTATCTTGAATGTAATTAATAAATGGATCAATACTTAAAGACTTACCTGTCAACCGATTAATTAATTCATGAGCAGTGTATTTGCGACCATGTTGATAAATATTTTGTTGCAACCATTCATGCAAAAGAGTAAAATCACCTTGTTCAATAGCAACAGTAACTTCTGGATTATATTTAATCGCTGCCTGATAAATTTGAGCAGCCATTAAATTGCCGAGGGTATAGCCTTGAAACATTCCGCCAATCATTTCACCATACCAATGTACATCTTGCATTACTCCTTCACTGTTGTTGGCAGGAAGAATACCTAAATCTGTTTTATAACGTTCATTCCAAGCTTCGGGAAGGTCTTGAACAGCTAACTTCCCCTCTAGCATAGCTAACTCTAAATCAAATCTAATCATCACATGGAGATTGTATGTTACTTCATCAGCATCAGTACGGATAGGTGACTTTACTACCTTATTAATAGCCTGATAAAATTTAGAAATAGAAATAGAGCTAAGTTGTTTGAGGAAAATCCCTTGTAATTGGGGATAAAAACATTCCCAAAATCCACGACTACGGCCTACCATATTTTCCCACAATCTAGATTGGCTTTCATGGATACCACTAGAGCTTCCTCTGGCAAGGGGTGTACCTTCTAACTCTATATCAATACCTTGTTCATAGAGAGCGTGCCCTACTTCATGAATAGTACTAAATAGGGCTTCGCTAAAGTTATCTTCATAAACACGGGTGGTAATACGAACATCCCCAATAGAAAAGCTGGAGGTAAAAGGATGAGGGGTTTCATCTTGTCGTCCTCGTTGAAAGTCAAAGCCAATACGCTCGATGACAGTATGCCCAAACTTTAGTTGTTGTTCTTTTGGATAATATTGGTAGAGACAGGAGTCTTCCATAGGTGGGGCAGAGGTAATAGCTTCAACAATGGGTCGTAATTTTTGGCGTAGTTGGCTAAATAAAGGCCGAAGAATGGCAACTGTCATGTCTTCGTCTACAAAGTCGATGAGGGGATCGGCAATATGTTTGTAGGGGAAAAAGCTGGCTAGTTCTTGACTTAGCTCTAATGTTTTTTCTAAGCAGGGTTGTACTAAAGAGAAGTCTTTGAATGATTTTGCTTTTACCCATGTTTCGTAGGAGACAGTTTGATGTTGGCATAATTTTGCCATAAATTCTGATGGAATTCGGGTAGCACGCTGATAGTCTCGGCGAGTAATGCGGATCAGGCTAGCTTCGTTAGAGTCGTAGGGAAGACTTTGTTCGTAAGGACGGAGGTCCTCGAGTAGCTGACCTATTATGGGGCTGGTACGTTTTTCATGGGCCAATTCTTTGATGGTGGCTATTTGTCGGCCTCTTGCATAAGTTCCTCCAGTCGGCATATAGGTAGTTTGGTCCCAATTTAGGAGGGAGGAGGCAGCTTCTAAGTCTTGTATTTGGATAAGACGGCTTTTGAGTTCTTGGTATTTTGCTTGAAAAAGACTGATGTTTGACATAATGATTCAAGAATTGTATGTAGCTAGATTTTATTGAATTTTTGATTATTAGGTGGAGTTAGAGGAGTTAGAGATATTCGCGCTACGCGCAAGTTAAAAGTTAAAAGTTAAAAGTAATTTCTGAGGGAGTTTTTTCTACGGAAATACTCCGCAAATAGGATTTAACAATCTCCGGGTCCTAAATACCTTGCTATACTAAGTTAACCGTAGAGAGTATTCTGCTAGTTCTAATTCAGTATAGGCCAGTTTACACTTTTGGCTCTATAGAATACATTTTGGATCTATATGAAAAATCGAGGGGAGTTAGAATTTAGAATTGAGAATTTAGAATTTTAGAAGGGTTTTTCTCTGAACGAGGCATACAACAATAAGTTATTTAGGTAATTTAGAATTTAGAACAGGACTTACGCAACGGCACTAATTGTAGTGGCAATATATTGAAAATGATAAATTTTCGCACCATATATAGCGGTCCTGCGTAAGTCCTGTAGAATTTAGAATTGAGAATTTAGAAGGGTTTTTCTCTGAACGAGGCATACAACAACTAACTCATTTAGGTAATTTAGAATTTAGAATTTAGAATTTAGAATTTAGAATTTTAGAATTTTAGAATTTAGAAGGCTTTTTCTACTAAACTAGGCATACAACAATAAGTTGTTTAAATGCACAAAAAGTTTATTGACAAGATGTTTTTGCTTTTACAAGTACTATTATAATCTAGATTAATTTCTATGGCTTTTTTATAAGCAAAAATAGCCTGTTCATATTTTTATAAATTTTTCTGTTCTATGTCTTTCTCATACTAATGTTGGTTATGGCCTGATTGAATTTCTAGAGCTTTTTATAGGTAGCGATCGCTTGTTCATATCTTTCTAATCAATCTTTTAATAAATGAGGGGTAAAAGCAAGTAAAATATCTATATATTGGGAATCTTCTGGGTCTATATGTTGTTCATCTGCTGCTACATAAACTACTAATATTTTCTGTGATTTTAGATGTTGTTTTTGTCTGAGTAATTCTGTTGATTTTGTTGTCTCTATAATGACTGGGAGAAAGTTGATAAGTTATCTTTTTTTTACTCTAATTTTTCGGCATAAGTCTACTCAAATATTTTCTTGTGTCTGTATTTTTTGACGGTCTATATCAAGAGGATATATTGGGGGTAATGGTTGAAATTGATGGCAAGGGTTTTAGAGATTTGTTAGTGGTTTTTCTCTGTCTATTTTTTGATTAATTACTAGAATTGGTATCAGATAGTAAGGCTTTTATCTGAGGATTTTCTAATAATTTGGCTGCATCTGCTATTAGTTTATCCCCCCAATTTTCTTTTTTCAGGCGCTTCGAGGAACCCCAACTTTTATCTGATTTTAG
>JAKQYF010000330.1 GCA_023356535.1 Trichodesmium sp. MAG_R03
GTTAATTCCTTGTAATTGTAATATTTGTCAAAATAATCAGAACCCAACATCATACAAATTTGAAATTTTAAAGAACCGAATAAATAATGGTAAGGAAACAATTGAATGTGATTATCCTCCCTTCAATGAAGTTAATATAAGAAGTTTAATTGATGATGTAATAAATATAAGTGAGTATAATAAACTCTCACAGTCTAACTCTTATCCAAATAATGTATATAATAGTGAGTATTATATCAATTATGGTGGAGATTGGAAAATAGGGGCCAAAGAAACCAAGAATCAATTTATCGGAAATAAAACCATGAATAAAAAAATTGACAAAAGCCGAAAAATCCAAAATAAAGACGGAAATATTACAGGTAATGTACTCGGTGACAAAAGTAATATCGAAGGAGAAGTAACCACACATTCTCCACCGCCAAAAACCGAAACATCTCATAAATTTGGATGGCTAGATTTTTTGACTTGGGTGCAGAATGGGCAAATTATTTACTATTTAATCTCTGCCGCCATCGGCATTTGTTTACTAATTATTTATCCGAAATTATTTCCATCTGGTTTCCCTAAATTAATAGAGAAAATTCAAGAGATATTTCCAGCTTCGCAAGTAGAAATAGAATCTGATCAAAATCAATAATATCTAGGTGATTAAACCCCATTTCTTACCAACTAATTTGACAAACTTTGAAAACTAATTGGGATGTCAAAAATTGAGCTTTGGCAAAAATCAGACAAACCTTGAACCAGTATATTTTATTTTTCTGAAAGTTCCCTATAAAATTGTCTGAGACTAACATTAAAATCCCATTTAAGACTTTGGTTGATAAATATTTCCCAGAGAATGATCAGAATTAATTTCTATCACTAAATCTACCAACTCTTGATTTTGTATAAGTGGCTTAATAAACAATTCTGGATGTAATGCTTGCCAAAAATAATCCACAAACTTTTCAATTTCATCATCGCTCATTCCAGATTTTCCTGAAGCAATCATTTGTTGTTCTGCTTGTTTTCGCCACTGTTTAGAAAAACGATAATCAGTAGGGTATAAAACAATTAAACTATCTAACTTTTCCCAAAGAGGTAAATATTCAATTAAATTTTTATTCATATCACGGGCAAATTTTTTGTCTGCCTCTGTAATAATTGGTGGTAGTTTTGCAAAATCAAAAACTTTATCTTCAACCGGTCGAACTCCCACAAACCAACCCTCAAATAAAACAATATCAACCTTAGTTACTATTTCTGGTTCAATTCTATCTCCAGCACCATTAAAAAGAGACTTATTAAATCGAGGAATAGCAATTAAACTATCAGAATTTTGACTTTTAGATTGACGTAACTTATCTAAAATTTCTATTCCTAAACTAACATCATGGGTACCTGGAGGGCCCCGCCAAATCAATCGAGAATCTTGCTTTTCTAAAAGTTGACGTTCAGCGTAAGTTTTATAAATATCATCAATAGAAATGCTAATAGTTTTGTAGCCAAGTTTATCTAAAATTAAGACTAAAATTTTTGCTAGGGTAGTTTTACCAGTTCCTTGTCCCCCTAACATTCCTTGAATGAATGGGCAACTTAAATTTTGACATTTATTAGCTAACTTTATTCCTAAAGGTAGCCATAATTTCCATAAAGTTGCTAAACTATAATTGTCTCTGAGAGGAAATTTATCATAGTCAGTAATTACAGACTGAAATAGAAGCGATCGCTCCATAATTACTTCTCTCACATCAGCCAAAGTAATGTTAAAAACATCAGCACGTTTTTGATCTATTAATTCCTGATTTACTAAAATTTCTAATTCTTTTTTTCCCAGAGACTTACCCTGCTGTAAAATTTGTAAAATGTGTAAAATTTGCCCTAGAGATGAGTTAGAAAATTGCATAAAATTCTATAGGCTAATAAGACTTTTGACTAACATTATTTCCTAATTTTTTTAGGCAACAAGAAATAAAGAAGCAAGTCTGCTAGGATGGTTAAAAACAATGATACATAGGATTCCACCTTAAAGAGGTACACCTATCCCGGGCAAGACGCCCCCACTAGAAACATTTAAATTTTAATATCTGTACTTCCTATACTTGGAATTTGCTGTAAATATAACATCATGCAAAACAAAAGTAGGCTAACTGATAACTAATAATTGTTAAGAGCCTACTTTAAAAGCTTCTAAAAATAGACCATAAGTAAAACCTATTTTAAACAAGTTTAAAATATCTATTCCCAAGGAACGTGTGATTTTCCCCCTTCTCCCATAAGCAAACCAGTTTAAGATTTCAACGATCAACAAACAGGCTAAAGCAGACAAAATATCTAAGTAACCTTCTTGCCCAGTAATGCTAGAAATAGCATTTGCTATAAAATTACCAAACAACAAAGCAATAATTAATAGAGACATTCGACGCCAAGGATTAAGTAACCATAGTTTAAACCTTTGAAAAATAACACTCAGCAATCTATTCAGACGAGTACTTTGCATAAATGATATTAAATATACTTTTAATTTCCAGGAGTTTCCAGTTAAAAATATTAATTGCAGATTAATATAACACAATAGCAGGCTATCATGCAACTTTCCTACCTATTCCCTAAGAATATATTATTACTTTAATATTATTGTTATGTAGTTAATTTTAAGGCAATTAAAAAATTATGGCCCCTTTGCTAATTGCGAGGTAAATTAGGGTTGAAATGTTAAAACTTATAAGGATAAATCATCTAAATGAAACTAATACAACAGTTAGAAATTGTCAATTGGTTTAAAACTAAATCAAAAAACCGCCTTTTGATATTAGGACTTTCTATTGTATGGCTCTCCTTACTTGCTTGGTTAGCTTTCTTTTATAACCTTGGTAATATTGGTTTAATTGATGAAACAGAGCCAATTTTTGCCGAAACTGCTCGTCAAATGATAGAAACTGGAGATTGGATAACACCTTATTATAATGGAGAAACTCGGTTTGATAAGCCACCTTTAATTTATTGGTTAATGGCGATCGCTTATCATATTTTTGGTATTCATGAATGGTCTGTCCGCCTCCCTTCAGCAATATCTGGAACTGCCTTAATGTGCTTTGGGTTTTATACCCTCTACAGATATGGTTATTATCACCTGAATCTTCAGATATATCCACATAAAAATAAGTCTTTAATGGTGAAATTATTAATACCATGTATTAGCGCTGGGATGATAGTATTAAATCCAGAAACTATTGCTTGGGGGCGTATAGGAGTTTCTGATATGTTATTAACAAGCTGTATGTGTTCAGCACTATTAGCATTTTTTATGGGATATGCTGGAGAAACCCAAAATACCAATATTCCTCAGCCCAAAAATAGCACAATACTGAAACAAAAGGTTTCATCTTCACCCAATAAAAATCAATCATCAACAACCAAAAAATCTCCCTTATTTAACAAGTGGTATCTAGCTTTTTATATACTAATATCTTTCGCAGTTCTTACCAAAGGTCCCATTGGAATTGTTTTACCCGCAATAATTATTGGTTCCTTTGCATTATATGTAGGTAATTTTTCTCAAATCTGGCAAGAAATAAATATTTGGTGTGGCATTTTAATTTTTTCAACTATTACATTCCCTTGGTATTATCTAGTTACTATGGTGAATGGGAAAGAATATATTGATAGTTTTTTTGGTTATCACAATTTTGAACGTTTTACCAGAGTTGTAAATCATCATCAAGGGCCCTGGTATTTTTACTTTTTAGTCGTACTAATTGGTTTTGCTCCTTGGTCTATTTATCTACCAGTAGCGATCGCTAAAACTAAGTTTTGGCAACCCCATTATTGGCGGAGTAAGCCTAGAACTCAACAGTTAGGTTTATTTGCTTTTTTCTGGTTTATTTGTATCTTTGCTTTCTTCTCCATCTCCGTTACTAAATTACCTAGCTATGTCTTACCATTAATGCCCGCAGCAGCAATATTAATAGGATTATTTTGGAGTGATATTATTATTCATGGAGATTCTATCTCTAGCCAGAGTCATAAATCTGAAAATAATTCTGTTAAGTCTGTTCCCAAATTAATCAGAAATACTCCTCAATCAAAAGGTCGATTTTTATCTTTCTCAGTTGTCGTCAACATCATTTTTTTGTTGATTTTAGCCATAGCAATTATCTATAGTTTTAACTGGTTAGATAGAGACCCAGCTATGCCATATTTTTCAGAGATAATTAAAAAATCTGGTTTATTAATTCGTGGCGGATTAATCTTGATAACCACAGCAATAGTTATTGGATTTCTTTTGACAAAAAAACAAAAGTCTTGGGTTTGGAGTGCTAATTTTATAGGATTAGTAGCTTGTTTGATTTTTACTATTCATCCCATAATATTTTTAGTAGATCAAGAACGTCAATTACCTTTACGCCAACTAGCTCAAAATATTGTTCAAGTCAGACAACCAGGAGAAAAAATAATTATGATTAGCTTTGAAAAAGCTAGCTTAGTTTTTTATACTAGGCAACGAGTTGAATTTTTTCAACGTGCTACAAATGCCAGAGAATATCTACAGGAAATTGCGCCAAAAGATCCGTCTGGCAATGTTTTGATTATTGGCTACCCAAAAAAGTTTATTCATCTAGGATTACAAGCAAACCAATATCAACATTTAAACAGTCGTGGTGCTTATAAATTAGGTAAAGTTCCGAAAAGTTTATTTATGAAGGAGTCAGGAGACAGGAGTTAGGAATTGGAATGAAGGGAGAAAGAAGGAGTTAGGAGTCATCTTTTATAGCCCAATACAGTTCAGTTAAGGATTTTTTCTCGTGGTACTTAGTGCGCTGCGCGAGGGCAGAAAGACAAAGCATATTCCTCTCAGAAGTCAGAAGCATCTTAGACATGGGCAAACCAAAAAGAGGACTTAAACGTTAAAGGCATGATGGCTAACCATAAATTATCCGATGCCTTATCTAATTTAGGATTATATCGTTTTCGAGAATTGTTAAGTTATAAACAAGAATGTTTTGGCTT
>JAKQYF010000331.1 GCA_023356535.1 Trichodesmium sp. MAG_R03
CTGCCAATTTTTACCTTTAAAAGTAGCTAAAGGGGCCTGATGACCTCTATCATATCCTGCTTTACTAACTTGTCGATAATCACTTGGTTCTAATTGAACTGTTTCTGGTAAATCTGGGTCTCTTTCCCAATCTCTATTTTGTTCAACATTATCATTTATCAGATTATTTGTATCAGCACAATAAGCTACCCAATCTGCCATTTTTGATTCAGAATTCATAGATAAAGCATAGGTTTTTCTTGTTTGATTTATAACATCGTCTAGTTCATCTAAAATATTCATTTTTTTTCTTTTGAGTGGATATGTTATTATTATTATATCTGTTGCGACCTATTTAGGATTGCTATATTCTAAAGATGAGTGAGAAAGTTTTAGAAAAGTGGAAAAATAAGATTTTTTAACATCAGCAACAAGTAATTATGGAAGAGTTATCAAAACCACAACAATTAACATTATTTGATTTAGATAGTAATTTTACACGATTCAATGTCAATAACATTAATCCTTTCAGTCTTCTCTTGCACAATTCTGAATTTTATAAACATAAACATCAGGAACATGATGATTCAAATTGTATATCCCACATTCCGCACTTCTTAACATTAAATTGATTTGTCCAAAGTCCAGTATAATTTATAACTACCAACAATCAAAGTATTATGTTTGAAATAGTGTAAAACTTACGATAGATCATTGTATGTGTAAAGAAAGAACTAAAGATTTAGACATAGATTTAGACATAAATGTTGTCCTAGAGACCATCAATCTCAGACTGCCTCAAATTTCCTATTCCCCTCTAAGTATCATAGAAATACAAATTCTCAAGGGTATCTGGCGGGATTATACCTATAACCAAATAGCCCTAGAGAAAAACTATAGCTGCAGTTATATTACCAATATTGTCGCTCCTAGTTTGTTGAAAAAGCTTTCTTGTCTTATTGATCAAAAGGTGAGCAAAAGAAACTGCAAGACACTAGTTCAAAAATTTTTAATGGTCTGGAAAGAGAAGCCTCTGTTTCCTTCGGGAGTTATATCTTTAAATTCTCGATATTATATAAGACGGTCTGATATTGAAAATAAAATATATGCAGAGATTCAGAAACCTGGAGCCTTGGTAAGAATAACATCACCTCAAGAAATGGGCAAAACTTCTGTGTTACTCCGTCTTCTTGACAGTGCAAATAAGTCTGGCTATCACACCATTTATTTCAATCTGCAACAGTTGGACGAAGAAGTATTTAGTGATGTTAGCACCTTCTTGCGCTGTTTTTGTCTTAATATTACCCATGAGTTAGGTTTAGATCTCAAGTTAGATGACTATTGGGATGAGGATTTGGGATGTAAAGCTAGCTGCAACTTATATTTCCAAAACTATTTACTAAAATCAATCAAGTCGCTCTTAATTCTAGCTCTGGATGAAGTAAATCAGGTTTTTGAGAATCTGAAAATAGCAAAAGAGTTTTTCTCTTTGTTACGTTTTTGGTATGAGAAAGCTAAAACAACTTTGGTGTGGCAGAAGTTGCGCTTAGTGGTGACTCACTCAACTGAAATTTATGTACCTCTGCAGCTTAAACAGTCGCCTTTCAATGTAGGATTGCCGATACAGCTAGGTAGTTTGAGTTTGGAAGAAATGGTAGAATTAGCTAAATGTTACGAATTAAGCTGGATAGATGGGGAAAAAGTAAATCTTTTGATGACGATGGTAGGAGGGCATCCTGCTCTAGCACATCTTGCTATTTATTATCTTAGCCAGGAGCAAATCACATTCGAAGAACTATTAAAAACGGCTCCTACATCTACAGGAATTTATGCCAATCACTTGAATCGTCATCAAGAGAAGTTGTACGAAGACTCAGAATTAGCAAGCGCCTTGAATAAAGTGATAGTTGCTACTGAGCCTATATTACTAGAACCGCTCCAGGCTTACAAGTTAAATAGTATGGGGTTAATTAAATTATCTAATAATAAGGCGGTTATTAGTTGTCAGTTATATCGAGATTATTTCCAGCAAGCGTTAAAGGAAATGAGCAATTTCTCAACCTCAAAAGATTTGTAGAATGATCCGGGACTGCTCATCTCCTATCCCCACTGACGAGGAAGCCCAATGGGTGGAGGATTTAGTCCAAGCTCAGGTAATAGATAGTTGGGAAGTACAAGATGAACCCGAACATTTAAGAACTATACGTGATCAGATTCTTGATAGTACCCAGCCTACTGATAAGTTACTGGATTTATACAGACAAATTTTAACTCAAGGTCAGGTTAGGGCAGGTGGTACTTTAGAGGAAGAGGAAAAGGAGTTGTTATTGTCGGGTTTGGCGGTGAAGGAAGGGAGGTATATCAAGGTTTATAATCGGATTCATGAGTCGATATTTGATCTTGTTTGGGTTTAACCCAGGCTTAAGACTGAACCCTTTACTGGGTAAAGATTTCAGTCTTAACTAAGTGCTATTCGGCTCAGGAAAGACTTCTCTATTGCGGTGAGCACTTACAGGGTCTTAATTATTCATGACTTACGCAACGACACTAATTATAGTGGCATTATCTGAAAAATGACCATTTTTTGCACCATATATAGCGGTACTGCGTAAGTCCTGTTAGTTCTCTGGCTGTAATGTTACATAAACTTCACCGATAGAGGGTTGCCTGGGTGCCGATGCAGTAATAAGAATATCCAGGTTAGAGGGAAGCGTTGCACCATCTGGCGCGATGATCTTGACCTCGAGTTGATGTGTGCCCTTAGAAAGGGGAATATAGTAGTCAAGGCTACGATCGTTACGTTGAGTCGTTTGTCGAAATGTTGGCTGCACCAGATTATCACCCGAACCCGTAATCACGTGTTCGATCACCGTTCCCACATCGCAATTTTGCAAGTGGGTACTAATTTGGAACCTAACAACATGGTCCTCTGGATTAGTAATGAAAACGACATAGGAATAGGACTTATCCGGTTGTTTATCTTCTATATTGAAGTTATGCCAACCAACGTTTGCATGGTCTCGAACCCAGTCTGAGAATTCATCGATATTCTGGTTTAAGGGAATACCCCTGGGGTTCTCCTCATCACCTACTACCGCAATAAGACAAATATGCCGTCCTCTTTGGGGAGTAATGATGAATGGAACTTCTCCAACTTCCTTCGCCCCAGGGGCCATGTGCGGGAACAAGAGAGTATCGTGCCCTTCAAGAGTGTGGAGCACATTCTTTGTCCAAATGCTAGGATGCAGAAAAAGGTTGCTAGGTGCCCAGTAGAGATTTACAATACCCGTCCGTTCTTCCCTAGCCAAATTTTGACAGCGGATATAGATGTAGTTTTCCTGTCCAAATTCAAGAGATGTTTGGTATCGCTTATTCCAATTACTAAATTCACTTTTGGGGTCAGCAGATTGCGTTTTTCTGGGCATGATATCTGGAGACCTATAGACAATGTTCCCCTCAGATGGGACTATTCCATTGTCATTAAAAGTGTCACGTAGAAAAATACCATCGTGCCTGCGTGTAGCCATTTTTTATCCTTTATATAGATTAACACGAAGAACTTTGCACAAAACTTGACTTCTGTTTTCAATCCTTCTACTTATAAGACGATTTCACAGGGCAATTTTGGACAAAAAAAAGGTAACTGTTTAGAGTTAGAGGGTAATGAGAGAATTCGGCATGATATCTGGAGAAGACCAAATGCTCCCCCCCTCATATGGGACTATTCCATTGTCATTAAATCTGTCACGTAGAAAAATACCTTGGTGCTTGTGAACCATTTTTTATCCTTTATATAGATTAACACGAAGAACTTTGCACAAAATTTGACTTCTGTTTTCAATCCTTCTACTTATAAGACTTATAAGACGATTTCACAGGGCAATTTTGGACAAAAAAAAAGGTAACTGTTTAGAGTTAGAGGGTAATGAGAGAATTCGGCATGATATCTGGAGAAGACCAAATGCTCCCCCCCTCATATGGGACTATTCCATTGTCATTAAATCTGTCACGTAGAAAAATACCTTGGTGCTTGTGAACCATTTTTTATCCTTTATATAGATTAACACGAAGAACTTTGCACAAAATTTGACTTCTGTTTTCAATCCTTCTACTTATAAGACTTATAAGACGATTTCACAGGGCAATTTTGGACAAAAAAAAAGGTAACTGTTTAGAGTTAGAGGGTAATGAGAGAATTCGGCTTTTACTCATCTCAAATTGGTGATTATAGGCAAAGACAGATCAGAGGTATTCACGGATTGACTGAGAGGGAACACCTCGAATAGTAGAAAACTGAGTATTATTTATATGAGGGTTATAGGATTGACAAATAATTATACTTATGCAGGCATGGCAGTTGCCCTGTTCAGTTAAGGCATTCTTACTTCCCTCAAATTTAGTTACAGCAATAATTGGGCCGACTAAGTTTCTTCCGAACTTCTAGTGCAATAACTCATCGGTAATAACTAGTGGAACCTCATATGAAAACAAGTCAAATTGTATAGGGTTTTATAGGTCAAAAAAGTAGCTCTCCTTACGTCATCTTAATAGTAAGCAATATTTAGGAAACAAATAATGGACTGTGCTTTAACATTCACAAAGCAAGGCAACCCCGAACTCACATCTACGTTTTGGCAACAATGGACTCAATATCACGACCAGCTTTATCATTGCTGTCTCAAGTTGATGAACTCTAACCCAACAGATGCCGAAGATGCTTTGTCTCAGGCCATGCTCAAGGCTTGGGAAAAAGTACAGAAATGTGCTGGGAAAATCGAGAACTTGAAGGCTTGGCTATTCAAGCTAACTAAAAACCTCTGTATTGATATCATGAGAAAACGTTCTCAAGGGGCTGTGACTATTGAAAGTATTGAATGCCTGGGGGAGACTGAGGAGATAGATATCACCTCAACAGTTGCCTCGCCAGAGAGTAGTCTGGAGAGAGAGGAAAAGTCCACTGAGATACGACAGGCGATCGCTAATTTACCAGAAACCTTGCGGGAAACTTTT
>JAKQYF010000332.1 GCA_023356535.1 Trichodesmium sp. MAG_R03
GAGCATTATCTAACTTTTGTTGAACTTTCGGCAGTTCTAAGTTTAGTTCTTTTGCCTGACTATAAGCAATAATAGCCCCTTCCCAATCTTCCAACTTCACCAACACATCTGCCAACTTATCATGATTCCAAGGAAAATCAGGATTTAACTCAATAGCCCGACCATAAGCACTAGCCGCCTCTGACCACTTCTCTAGCTTAACTAAAACATCCCCTAAATTATTATAAGACCAAGGAAAATCAGGATTCAACTCAATAGCCTGATGATAAACACTAGCCGCCTCTGACCACTTTTCTAACTTAACTAAAACATCTCCTAAATTATTATAAGACCAACAAAAATCTGAATTTAATTCTATAGATTTCCTATAGGCATTAGCAGCTGCTTCTAACTTCTCTGTTTCCTGGAATAAACTACCTAATTTATGATGTACTTCCCATAATTGAGGCTGAATTTCAACGGCTTTTCTATAAACCTTTATAGCCTCTTCTTTCTCCCCCTTGTTTCTTAAAGCATCACCCAAATAGTGATAAGCATCAACAAAATCTGGATCTATTGCAATTACTTTGTGGCAAGCATTTATTGCTTGGGAAAGCTTCCCTACCTTGGCTAATATTTCAGCCAATTTAAAATAAGAAATAGAAGAGTTGGGATTTAATTCTATAGCATGACCTAAAGCCGAAATGGCCTCTGAAAATTTTTCTTGTTTAATGAAAATATTCCCTAAGTTATGATGAGGTTCCCAGAGATTTGGTTGAATTTCAATCAATTGTTCATAGAGAGTTACTGCTTTTTCTAGCTGGTTTTGGTTGACTAAAATATTAGCTAAAGAGTAGTAAGCCTCTGTCAAGTATGGCTCATTTTCAAGAGCTTTACGGTAATAAGAAATAGCCTCCTCTAATTTTCCTGGTAAAAGAGCTAATATATTTCCCATCTCATAATTAACACCTGAATCCTTAGGATTTAGTTTCAGTGCTTGATGATAACAATTAATAGCATTATCTACTTGATTTTTCTTATGAAAAGCTTTTCCCATTATCTGATAAGCTTCTGGGTTTTCTTGAACTTTAATTGCTGCTTCACAAGTAGCGATCGCTTCGGAAAAAAATTCTTCTAAATAATAACTTTCAGCTTTTTTTAAAACTTCTTGAATTTGTGCTTTTTGAGAATACTTTCTCTGATTTTGAGCTATCTGATTTAACTGCAGTGTTTGACTACTTTCCTGTTGGATTTTTGTTGTATTTGGTTGATGACCATTTTTGTGTTTAACTTCCATATAAGAATTCATATCAACCTTGAAATTATTCCAATTTTGATTTTTCTTTGACCAAATTTCCTGTTTGATTTCTGCTACACTTGGTTGATGACCATTCTGGTTTTTAATTTCTAATTTGGCTGAGATACGAGAATTCATACTAACCTTGAAATTGTTATTGTTTTGAGTTTGATTTTTCTCTGCCCAAATTTTCTCGGCTTTATGGTGATAAATAACTGCTTCATCTAGCCTTCCGAGGCATTTTAAAGCCACACTAAGATTATAGTAAACTGTACCTAAGTTAGGATTTAATTCTATGGAGTTTTGATAACAAGATACTGCCTGAGTAATTTGCCCTTCCCTATACAATTTATTTCCTAAATTAAAATGGTCGTATTCTGTTACTTTTTTTGGTTCTAGAGAGTAAGCTTGGTACCAACAATCTATAGCTTCTTGAGCTTTACCTAATTCCGTCCAGATTTGGGCCAATTTGCGATAATGATCAGCTCTCTTGGGTTCAATTGCTACCATTTTTTGATAACAAGAAAGTGCTAATTGCCAAGATTTATATGCTGAATATAAATTGCCTAATAGTGCATAAATAGAGGCATTATTTGAACTTTCTGAAGTTGCTTTTATGGCTTGATTTGGTTGATTTATTTTTTGATTAGCAGGTTCTAAATAGTAAGCTTGTCTACAACATTTTGCAGCTTCAATGTAGTTGCCTATTTTTTGATAAACTCTCTCTAACTTTTGATGAATACCTGCCAATTCAGGTTCGATTTCTATGGCTTTTTGATAATAGCTTATTGCTTCTTGCCAATGTTCTTTTTTAACAGATAATGTGCCCAAATTAGCATAAGCCTCGGCAAAATTCGGCTGATACTCTATTGCTTTTGTATACCAATACCAGGCGGTTTCTAGTTGACCTTGAGTATAGACAATATTCCCTAAAGTTTTACAAGCCAGGCTATAGTCTGGTTTATGTTTTAAAGCTTGCTCACAGGTAGTTTTTGCTAATTCTAATTTTTTTTCCTTTAAGTATAATTCTGCTTGTTGATTTAACTGAGCAGCTATCTTTTCAAAGTTCACTTCTAACATTTTTTTACAACCCTGTTTAAGAAAAATGGAAAATTCATTTTAAGGATTATCCAGACCCAAATTTTGTTTTTTTTTGAGCCGATGAAAGTCTGTAGTTCATCAATTTTAGCAGCTTCAGGATATCAAAGTTCTCTTCAGGAAGTTTGTGCTGCAGCAAGTCGTATCCAGTTAAGCACTGTATTATGAGAAATACCACTCACTCTCTCAATAGCTCGGAATCCCATGCCGTTAAAGGACATTTTGACACACAGCTCTTTAATATCAGAACTATAGCCCATAGGGCAGGAGTTTTCTCCGAATTAACGGCCACACTCACGGCACAAATATAGCAGTTTTCATGTCGGTAGACCACAGTAGGGACGTTGCATAACAAAAATGCGAACGTCCCTACAGGGTTTTGATTATGGCGATGTAGTTTATCAATTTGAAAAGCGCTGTAACTCTGCTTTCCCTGAGGATGGCCATTTTGACTACTTTATGGCCTTGACAATAGAGACAATTCATATTCACCAGTTCTTTTTTTTGACAACTGGTTGAGGTCTTCTGCCGTTAGGAGGGACTGTGGCTGATTCATGTCCAAAATTTACTATAGTTTGATTTTTTATCAAGTGAGTGAATATTTTCAGAAGTTAGGAACTTATGATCTCCAAAGCGATGGCTCTCTCCTGAATCCTTACATTTCTTTTCAAGTCCCAAAACAATCTTCTAAATATAAAGGCCAAAGTATGAGACTGAACTAAGTTTGTAAATTTCTGACCTTTACTGGAGTCTTTCTGTTAGCATCAGGACTGACAAAAGTTTGACACCCTCCCCGGCCTAAAGGCACTGGGTAACAACCGAGCCGTAGCCCCTCGGCGGGTTGACATCTCACAGGCTGCTGCTACTTTGGCAGTAGTTTTGTACTGGTTTACCTGTCCGTTTAAAGTCTCGGTATGCCCACCCGCGACTAATATATTTCTTCTTGTGAACTAAAAAGTACTATAATATAGCCTGTAGAAAAAAAATCAATTAAAAAGTCCCCCGCTTATGGGCAAGGCTTTAAACCCAATTTTTCTGTAAATAATTATATACCATTTTAGGAGTTAACAGTTTTAATTTAGATATTGCCTATGCTATACTATAATATATCAATATCCTAGGAAGTTTAATTATGCCTTCACCTGCTAAAGAAACTAAAAAAATAGCAAAAAATATTGAGCGTGGTAAGGAACTCAAACAGCAAGGTTCTCTAGACCAAGCAATTGATGAGTTTAATACTGCACTAAAGCAAGCTCCTAAAAGTTTTGTAGCTTTAAATCAGCTGGCCATACTCTATGCTATGCAAGAAAATTGGCAAGAGGTGATTAACTCTTGCTATAGGATTCTTGGTTTGCGCCCAAATAATGCTACTGCATACTTACGATTAGCAAAGGCTTGTGCTAAACAAAATAACTTGTATGGAGCTGTAGCTGCTTTCCAAAAGGCAATAGAGCTAGATGCAAATGCTGTGAAAGCATCAGACTATAAACAACACGGAGATATTCTCACTGAGCTGGGCTCTCGAAAAGGTAAAAAAACTCAAGCAGATGAAGCGATCGCTGCTTATCAAAAAGCAGTGGAGTTGAAGTCTAACCTTCCTGCTAGAGTTTACATTAAACTAGGAGATGCTCTCCAAAAAGAACAAAGGTTTGGAGAAGCTATAGAGTCTTACAAAAAAGCTTTTCAAGTTAAGCCCGATCTGGGTGAATCGGGATATATCAAGCTAGGTCAAGCTCAAATGAAAGAGGGTTTAATAGATGAAGCGATCGCTAATTTGCAAAAAGCAGTACAGATGAAGCCAGAGGAAGTAAATACTTACCGAAACTTGGGAAATGCTTACCAGAAAAAAGGTTTATTAGAGAATGCTATGGCCCATTATCAAAAGGCCATCGAACTTAATCCAAAAGCAGGTGGTTTATATCGTCTTATGGGTGATATTTTGAGGCAGCAAGGTCGTACTTCTGAAGCAGATAAATACTATCAAAAAGCAAAGTCAATCCAATAATTGACTGAAATTTATCAATAAAAAGTAGCGATCATTTTATGCTAGTACTTGAGTGTTCCCTACACATCCTCTAGGAAATTGCATGGCTGCGATCAACTGAAAGGGAGGAATTTTTTATCTAAGTCATCAGGACTTACACAAAAGCACTAATTATAGTATAAATATCTGAAATAATTATCAAGAATACATAAGAATACATCATATATAGCAATACTGCGCAAGTCCTGATTATTAAAAATGAATGGAAAGTGAAAACCTATCCGCGACTAATATATTTCTTGTGAACTAAAAAGCATCATAACATAACCTGTGAAAAAAAATCAACTAAAAAGTCGCCCGCTTATGGGCGAGGCTTTAAACTCAATTTTTCGGTAAAACATCGTTTAAAGATTGCTTTAGTGGCAAGTGCAGAAAACTTCCTGATTGCCAAACTCTATCCTGAGTCTTTAAAGCCCGAGTAATAAACTGTTTTTGTAGTTCAGAATTAGTCGGTTTTTTCTTTCAAGGTTTGTACTTTTCCTGACAGCAAGCTAGACTATCATTCCAGACAACGCGGACACAACCTTCCGAGCCTTGC
>JAKQYF010000333.1 GCA_023356535.1 Trichodesmium sp. MAG_R03
TAATAGATGAAGCTGAAAATATAGCAATAAAAGGTTCGTTGTGCCAGAAAGAAGGCCAATTAGAAGAGGCAGTTTTTTATTATAAACAGGCACTGAATGAGAATCCAAATTTACAACAAGTCCATTATAATTTAGGCATTGTATTGTATCAACAGGGAGATTTATTAGAAGCATATCAGAGCTATAAAAAAGCAATTGCCCTCCAACCAGATGATGTTAATGGTTATTACAATCTGGGACTTGTCTTGCAAAATCAAGGTTTATTTGCAGAAGCAATTGATAGTTATCAACAAGTCATAAATTTATCAAAAATAGAGAATAGTAACCATCATGATTCTGTAGTGAATTCTTACAATAACTGGGGTTGTATTTTATTACAGGAAAACCAAACTGATGCAGCACTTTCTGTGTTTAAAAAAGCTTTGTTGCTGAAACCAGACGACTTTACAATATACAATAATATTGGTCAAGCCCTATTACAAAAAAGTCAACTATACCAGGGAATAAGTTACTTAGAAAAATCCCTAAAATTAGAACCATTATTTACCACAGCTATTCATCATCTAGGTAAAGCATATCAAACTCAAGGATTACATCAAGAAGCCGTTGAATATTTTCAACAAATCATCAAACTAGAACCAGAAAATCTAACAGCTTATAGTGAGAGTTTTTATTCCCTGATGGAACAGGGAAAATTCTCAGAAGCCATGACTAATTTGCAAAAAGTAATTCAGAACAATTCCTTTGTTGAAGGTTACTGTAAATGGGGTAGTTTATTAGCAGAAAGTACAGATGAATTAGACAAATCCAAAGTCAGTTGTGCCAAATTTTTAACAGCCTTAAAAAAGTCGAATTTCCTAAATTCATCATCTGTGAGAGAAATTTCTCAATACCTAGTAGAAACCTACTTACATCTGGGGAATGTATCGGCGGAATCTGGTGCTCCTGACCAAGGAGAGTTTTATTATAAAAAAGCTTTAGATATTCAACCATTAGCAACAGAAGATTATCTCAAGCTAGGTAATAGTTTAGTTAAGAAAAATCTGATAAATTCAGCAATTATTATTTACCATCTGGGATTGGTTATTGCTCCTAATAATCCCCAAATATTAGAGAAACTACAGAGTTTATCAAAATCCCAAAAATCTCAGAAAAAGCCGAAATTCTTATCATCATCCTATCAGGGATTAAATAGTCAACCATGGTCGCCACAAAAAAATGAAGAATTTAATCTGCTCCACTTAGGAAATGGAATTTATAGTTGCTCAGAAAATTTTAAAACAGCAAAGATTTCTGGTAAAAAGAACTCATTATATTCATCAGAAACCGAAACATTTGTAGCTCAACTACCTTGTGGTAGGGCATGGGTTGTACCCCAGAAAAAATCTGGGATGATTAGTAGTGCTATAGCAATTATTAATCAAGAGAATCAACTTGTAAAAGAGCTTTCTCACTCAGAGCCTGGTCAGTTATCAGGATGGCAAAATTGTGATGGAAATAAACACGAAATTGGGGACTTAGAAGAACTACCAAAATTAGAAAAAATAGATGGTAAAGTAGCAGTGTTATCAGGATTATATGACCATGTATATTTTAATTGGATGGTAGATATATTGCCAAAGTTAGAAATTCTGAAAAATCATGGCATGAACTTAGAAGAAATAGATGGTTTTTTAGTTAACAGTTTTCACTTGGAATTTCAAAGGGAAAGTTGGAAAATCTTAGGTATTCCCCAAAAGAAAATAATTTTAAGCGATCGCCATCCTTATATTCAAGCCCAACAATTAATTGTACCCTCATGTCGGGCAGATGTAGGTATGGTAACATCCTGGGGTTTAGAATTTCACCGTCGGGTATTTTTCCCAAGAATAAAACAGGAAAGATTAACAGAAAATCAATCAAGGTCATTCTATCCAGAAAGGATATATATAAGTAGAAATAATTCACGATATAGACGAGTTTTCAATGAAGAGGAAGTGCTCTTAAAGTTAAATCAACTGGGGTTTGTTTGTCTGCAGCCAGAATCAATGACTTTGACAGAAAAAATAGCCATATTTGCTCATGCCAAAGTGATTATTGCAGCTCATGGTAGTATACTGACAAATATTATATTTTCTGCTCCAGGAACTCAAGTGATAGAATTAGTATCACCTAAGTATATTAGAAATTATTATTCGGTAATTAGCCAACAAGTAGGACTTGAGCATTACTATTTAAAAGGAGAAGATTTTGGTTGTGCTCCCATCCGTCAATTAATGTATCAAAATCCTGTGACGGAAGATATTATTGTGAATCTTAATTCTTTAAAAAAATTGCTGAAAGTTATTGGCATTAGCGAGAATAAAAAAATCCGAGAAACAGTTGTCAGTAGTGAGAATAAAGTATCTATTCAGAAAGACAAAGTATCTATTCAGAAAGACCAACAACTAGGCATAAAAAATTTATCTCAGGAACAGAAAAACCTACCTATGGAACAGGTAGGTAAAAAAACATCATTAAAAGTGAACTCCCAAGAAATAGCTGCTAAGTTAAATGAGCGAGCAGAATTATACTTAAAGGAAAAAGAATTAGAATTAGCCAAAACCACCTGTGAGGAAGCCTTAAAACATAAACCAGACTATGGGGTAGCCTGCAAAACTTTAGGGAATGTTTTTTATGCTCAAGAGCAACTAGAAACCGCTTGTTATTGGTATACAAAAGCCATAGAATATCAGCCAAATTTGGCAGAAGCTTATGCTAATTTAGGCACATTATCTGTGAGAAAAGAACAGTGGCAAGAAGCAATAAGCTATTATCAAAAAGCCATAAAAATTCAACCGGAATTTCCCGGAGTTTATCGAAACTTAGCCAGACTTTATAAAAAAATCGGTAACTACGCTCAAGCAGTAAAATTTTCTAGGAAAGCTGACTATTTAGAACCTGTTAATCAAAAAAGAAATCAAAAAAATCAAGTTATAAAATCAACTTTATACTACAAAAATTTAGGTAAAATATTGCAATCTCGAGGGGAAGTAGAAGCAGCTTGGCAGTCTTATAAAAAAGGTATTGAGCTACAACCAAATGACCCAGAAATATATCTGAATATCGGTGGTTTATATGCTCAACAGCAACAATGGAAAGAAGCAATTAAATGCTATCAAAAATCCCTGGCTCTCAACCCAAATTATACTGATGCTTACCGTAAACTAGCTAGAGCTTGGACAGAAATTGGTCAGACAACAAAAGCTGATAAATGTTGGTATCGAGCCTACAGTTTAGAACCAGAAAAAGCTACAGCAGAAGAACATTTAATGTTAGGAAATAGTCTGCTGCAAGAAAAGGTAATTGCTCAAGCAATATCCTGCTATTGTCGGGCCATGGAATTAAATCCTAATTTATTAGGAGCTTATGAAAGTCTAGGGGAAGCATTAAAACTGCAAGGAATAAATAAAACTACCACACAAGTATTTCCTAATCATTGGCAAAATGCTGGAAATTCTCGGAATTTACTAACAGCAGAAAATCCTCAAAATAGTCAGGAAAAAAATCAACAGTTTCGGGGTGAAAATACAATTGATATTATTCAGAAACCGAAAGATTGTGAAAGAGTTGTTAGTAGGCAAGTTAATAGGGTGACGTCAACATTTAATTTGAAAAATGACTTATCGGACTCGGACGATTATCTAGAATCATCTTTATCTATATTAGAAAATAATCAGGCTAAAGGGGTGGTCAACTCGAAAGAAATTACCCCAACTGTAACTCTAAATAAACCTCTAATCATCGAACCAAATGTTACTAATATTTATGGAAATTTAGAGGGAGAAACAACCCTGATAAATACTCCAGCAAAAACTAACAATAATCAGATTATTCACTCTATTCCTCAAATCAATCATAGAACACCAATAAATTTAAAATCCGTTTTGAAATCTATGACATCTACTAATGGTCAAGGAAATATTCCTAACATTTATATTCAGGAAGCTCAAAAATATTATGACCAGGGATTGTATGAAAAAGCAATTTCTCAATGTCAGCAAGCTATTTCTCTTGAAATAGATGCAGTAGCAGCTTACATAATTCTCGGAAAATCTATGGAAAAAGTAGGGCAGATAAAACAGGCAGAGAGCAATTACCAAACAGCTCTTAAAATCCAGCCAAATAATGCCTCAATTTATAGATTATTAGGCAATTTATATGTTGAATATCAATCTGGGAGCTTAGCAATTTATTGTTATCAAAAAGCGGTAGAAATTGAACCAAAGGTGGCTGATAATTATCGTCAATTAGCTCTAGTTTGGGCGGAGTTAGGTGAAGCTAAGGCAGCTATAGATTGTTGGTCCCAAGCTGACTCTCTAGAATCCAAAGAAGTCACAGCTAATGACCATTTTAATTTAGGAAATAAATTGTATGAGAAAGGGAGAATTACTCAGGCAGTATTTTGTTATCAGAACTCTATAGAATTAAATCCGAATTTGGGTTGTGTTTACTATAATCTTAGTGTAGCCTTAAGGTGTCTCGGCAGATTAGATGAAGCAGTTACTTATTACCATAAGGCCAGGGAAATATGGGCATATAAGAATCAAAATCAGGACAATCTAAAGGTTGATATAAATTCTTCTATCTCAGCTAACTTAGAAGTTAAATACCAGAATGGTCATCAACTAAATGCAGCAGAAATTAAACGGGAAATCTGGGTACAGAAAAATCAAAATCAGAACAATTTAAAGGTTGATACAAATTCTTATATCTCACCTCAACAACAGAATGGTCATCAACCAACTGCAGGAGAAATAAAACGGGAAATCTGGGTACAGAAAAATCAAAATCAGAACAATTTAAAGGTTGATACAAATTCTCATATCTCAGCTCAACAACAGAATGGTCATCAACCAAGCCCAGTAGAAATAAAAGGGGAAAGTAGTCAA
>JAKQYF010000334.1 GCA_023356535.1 Trichodesmium sp. MAG_R03
GGTTTTAGGTTTTAGGTTTTAGGTTTTAGGTTTTAGGTTTTAGGTTTTAGGTTTTAGGTTTTAGGTTTTAGGTTTTAGGTTTTAGGTTTTAGGTTTTAGATTTTAGGTTTTAGATTTTAGGTTTGAGGACTAACTTCACCAGGACTTACACCTTGCTTCTATATGCGGTGTATTTTTGATAATCATTTCCCATATTTACCGATATTTAGACTACAATTAGTATCTTTGTAGGGACGTTGCATGCAACGTCTCTACTGTGGTCGACTTTGTAGTATAGTTCTTGCCATAAATCTAAATCTAGTTAGCGATCGCTTAATTTATTATATTATAGCTGCTCTTCTTGGGGAAGGAAGTAAGAGTATTCTGCTATACCATAAAGGCATTTCTAACGAAGAGGGTAGATTAAAGTCTCTGTTATTATTATCTAGCCCACATTCCGCACTTCATTATCTGGACTTTGAGATTTTTCACGCCGAAAATGGCTCCTTCCCTAAATCATCCATTAATGCCATTAATCTTTGTGTTGCATACCAGCTATCCATTAATACTGTTTTAAATGGTATTTTCTTATTTAATAGCCTCTGTCACGGTCAACTATATACTCCAAAGGTCTTCCTTCTA
Source organism: Trichodesmium sp. MAG_R03 (assembly GCA_023356535.1). Taxonomy (GTDB): domain Bacteria; phylum Cyanobacteriota; class Cyanobacteriia; order Cyanobacteriales; family Microcoleaceae; genus Trichodesmium. The sequence continues at coordinate 622 of JAKQYF010000334.1, forward strand.
AACTGCAATCTATTGTCTCTAGAACGCGATCGGCTACTTCCTTGGGGACACCAGGAGCAGCGATATGGGGAGTTACAATAATACGCGGATTGGACCAAAAAGGATGGTCTATAGGCAAAGGTTCAGTATCAAATACATCCAAACACGCACCAGCAATTTTGCCCGAATCTAAGGCACTCAATAAATCTGCTTCTACCAAGTGTTGGCCTCGGCCAACGTTAATTATAAAAGCTCCTGAAGGTAAAGCGGAAAAAGTTTCATAGCAGAGAATACTCTTGGTTTCTGGCGTTAATGGTAGGAGACAGATAATCGCTTGGCATTTACTTAGGAAAAGCTCTAATTTTTCTCGCCCGTGAAAGCATTCTATTCCAGCAACTTTTTTAGGGTTTCGACTCCATCCGCGCACAGCAAAGTTCATATCTGCAAGCTTTTTTGCCACTGCTAAACCTAAAACTCCCAACCCCAAAACTCCAACTGTAAACAAGCTAGCATCTCTTACAGATAGATATTCCCACCTTCCCAATTCCTGCAATCGTTGATATTCTATAAAGCGTCGTTGATAAAGCAAAACAGCTAGAGTAACATATTCGACCATTTGCAATGTTTTACTTTCGGAGATGAGACGAGTGATCGGAATATGTTTGGGTAAATCGGTGTCTTCTACAATTGTTTCTACGCTTGCTCCTAGAGACATAATTAACTTCAGATTAGGATATCTTTGCATCACCCCTAGTGGTGGTCTCCAGGTCAGGACAATTTCAATATCTTCGGGTTTCCCATATTTTGGCCAGACTCGCAAATCTAAATCGCGCTTGCTGTTCTGCAATTGGACAATTAATTCGGCAAGCCATAAATCTGTCGGGTCAATTTCTGCAAGTATTAATACTGCCATAGTTAAAGGTTATCTAGATAGATCGGTAATAATTTTCTACTGATTCATCACAAATTTTTTACAGTTGCTTCAATGTTCTCTCTCTGTCCTAATGCCGCTAAACGTAAGTATCCTTCTCCATTATCACCAAACACACAACCAGGAACTCCAACTATTCCCTTTGCCTCCAACATTTTTTCAAAAAATTGCCAGGATGACAAATATTGAGGAGCTTTCACCCAAACAAAAGGACTATCAATCCCACCAAAACACTCTAATCCCATTGTTGCTAAACCATCTCGCAGCAAACGAGCATTTTGCAAGTAATAGTTTACCACCTCTTGACATTCTTTTTGTCCTGCTGGAGATAAAGCAGCGATCGCTCCATGTTGAGCAACATTAGCCGTACCCCAAAATTTTACAGCATGACGAGTCTGCCACAAATTATTTAATTCTCCTGGTACTGTATTTTTAATCTTTAGCGCTTGAGGAATAACACACCATCCCACTCTTAAACCTGTAAAATTAGCCCATTTGGAAAAACTGCCAATTTCAATGGCGCATTCTTGAGCGCCTTCAATTTCATAGATACTCTTTGGTATATTTGGAGTTGTCACAAAAGGGCTATACACCGCATCGAAAATAATTATAGCTTGGTTACTTTTGGCATAGTTAATAAAAGATTTTAGTTGTTCGCGAGTAGCAACTGCTCCTGTCGGGTTATTCGGAAAGCAAAGATAAATCAAGTCTACTTTTTTGTCTGGTGGCCTAGGTACAAAATTATTTTCCTCAAGACAAGGCAAATTTACTAATGAACGACTTGCGAGTAAAGCTCCTTCGACAAAAGAGGGGTAAGTCGGATTTTGTACTGCTACTATATTATCGGGAGCAAATAGTTCTTGAATGTTGACCGAAACTGATTGAGCGCCATCGCTGATAAAAACTTCGGATGAGTCTATTTCGATGCCGATTTTTTTCTGATAATAGTCAGTACAAATTGCCGATCTGAGGGCTGGATTTCCGGTAATATCCTCATAACCAGTATAAGTTTGACTATTACCTAAGCGATTTGCAGCTTCTACTATAGCCTTCACTACTGTAGATGGCAAAGGTTTAGTGGTGTCACCAAGAGCCATCATAAATATTTCTTGTTCTGGATGAGTTGCTTGATAAGATTCTACTTGACCCCAAACTTGGTCAAAAACAATTTCGGTATAAGTTTTCCCTCTCAACTCACTAAGAGCTAAATTTTTAGTAGCCATTGAATTGGAATAGATAATAATTTACTGACTATTACCCTAGGTAGAGATGCTATCTAGGGCAATAGGATTTTTTTCTAAATCTGCATCACCCTTAACGCCAGGATTTATTTAGTTATATACTGATTTTTTAGTTTTTCTTCTATGTACTCGGAAAGTTGGTATTCTGCCAAAATTTCTGGCGGTAAATGGGCAGCACCTTGAATATATTTCAGGCAATTTTCACTTTTACAAAGACAATCAAATCCTCGATCCATAGACCATTCTGTTGATGGATAAAAGAATGAAAATTCTTCTCCTATTTCTATTTTTCGTAGTGCTATAACTACCATATTTTTAGTGTCGAAAAAAACGTTGGGACTGCAACTATGATTGATGTATTGCAAAAACTCTGGAGTGAGCATAATATGTTCGCGATCGCTAATTTGGACAGTTAAGTAATTGGGAGTATCAAGAACTTCTTTCGAGCCAAATTCACTGATGATGTCTCCAGGATTAATTTCTATCAAGGAGTGTAGAGATTTGTATTTAGTGAGCTGGCACTCATTAATTGCTGCGAAGGGGGTAACTTTTGTGGTTTTTTTTGTTTAGTTTTGATTCTAATTCAATCATATTTGTAACTATACTAAGTAAGCTCAACAATTTATAGTTTAGCATATAATAGGACTTACGCAAGGGTATAGTAATCCTATTTTATTTATAGCAATGAGCACTTACATATTTACATATTACTATCGCCTTTAAACGCAGTACAAATTTATGCTGCTATTACCAATATTTTCATGTATATTACATTGGTAGTAATCTGTAATATACAAACATACCAGCACACTTTGCTATATGTCAAAAATCTTGCCAATTTTTGAGAATAGGTTTGGGCATAATTCTTAATGGTTAAAACTTTCAGAGTTTATTTATAGTATTTGAATTGTTATAACATATTTAGGATTGCTATCAGGACTTACGTATTGCTTATATATGTGGTATATTTTGATAATTATTTCCGACATTTACACTACAATAGCATCTTCACGTAGGCCCTGGCCTGTAAAACTAGAAAGGACTTTAGAAACAAAAAGAGGAGGGGCACTAAGGCCGGCAATATAGGTGGCGAATCCACTTTTTTCCGGCATATAATACCAATCAGGAAAACCAGATAACCTAGCGATCGCTCTAGAATTAAGAAACTGATACTGAGAAATATCAGGATTCCAAACAGCAATAATTCTATTTCTACTAGAGCCCCTCTGGTAAACTCCACTAGTAGCCCTTATAGTCCAACAAATACTATCTTCATCAGAATACAAACAGCGATTTAAATTAAATACATTCTCGACAAGAAGAAATCGAGCTTTATCTACCATTTGAATATCTAAATAATTAGACACTTTAGGATTAACTTCTCCCACCTCAAATTGAGGAATTAATTCCCTTATTGAATCATACCAACCAGTAGATACAAGCCTTGGTATCCTTGACATTTGAATATTTTCTCTACAAGCTCTAACTATTAATCTAACTCTCCTCTGAGGAACTCCATAATGAGAAAAAGTATAATTTCGATAATCAACCTTATAATCTTTATAATTAAGATAATTTACTATTCTTTGAAAACCTTCAGAATTAGCCCACCTAGGAACATTTTCTAAACAAACAATCTGAGGATTTAATCTAGAAATTATTAAGATTAATTTATTAGATAATGAGGTATCGGTGGCAGATTCAGTTTTGCCGTGAACTCTATTCATGTTAGTAAATCTATCACAGGGCAAAGAAGCCCAGATAATATCAGTCTCTTTTAAGTCGCTAATTTCTACATCCAAAAGCGATCGCCTAATAACATGACTCCCATGATTAATTTCATTATAATCGGAACACATTTGGGAAAGATTAAATTTAGTTCTATTTGTGGGATTAACATCAATACCCCAAGAAGGGCGAATACCAGCCATAATTGCTCCAGCTTCAACTCCCCCTCCACCAGAGCATACTACTCCAATGGAGCGATCGCTACATTTAGATAATCTTCTGTAAGCTCTTTGTTTAATAGCATTATAAGATTTTCTGTCCAAAGAAATATATTCACTAACAAAGCCTTTAGGCAAAGTTTCCTCCTTAACCATTTTTAATATGAAATCAGAAGTACACGCTAAAAG
>JAKQYF010000335.1 GCA_023356535.1 Trichodesmium sp. MAG_R03
CTCTGGTTCTAGTCATTATATAGATTTGGGGCGACCACATTTTTATGGATTCACTACAAGATTTATCTGTGAATATTTCCTTTTGTTTTCTGCTGGCGATCGCTTAATTTGATTTTGGCGTTGAGTAAAAAATCTACTTTAGGGGCGAATTCCCCCCATTAACATAATAGTATCAGAGTTTGGTGAAAGTAGCAAGTTCTTTCTTCTTAACTTGGCATTTTTTTCAGAGCTTCAGAAAATGATTTTTTAATGAAAAATATCCGATTTATTCTTATGGAAGTAGTTAACTGGGTGTCATCAGTGAGCAAGCAATAAATGGAAGTAAGCAACCTTCCTTCACCTCCCTCTCTTTGTCAGGAGTTAGGGAAAAATATGACTTTCAGCTTGTAGCAGTAGAAATAGTTTTTCCTAGTGACATTAAAGTTCGCTTAAAGTTTTCAGCACGACTGCGAAAATTATCACCTTTTCCTAAATCAAATGCCATTCCTTTGACTCCCGATAATAACTTTAAATAAACTTGACTTTCGGAATTTTGAGTAGCAATAACTAAATAAAATTGTTCTATTCCTATAGTTTGAATGGCTCTTACTACTTCCTCAATATTTTGAGTTTCTTTATCTGGAATATGGGGAGGAGCATCTGTCACCAAAACAATAGCTTTATTACTTTCTAAATCAAAGGGTTGAGCCAATGCCAACATGACTGCATCTAAACTACTTTCTGGCGCATCTCCCCCTCCATAAGCTTTAATTTTAGCAACTTTTTGGCGGAAAAGAATGGGATTATTTGTAAATACTTCGCCATTAAATTTTAAGACTTGATGTTCTTCGTTAATGAGGCGATCTCGAAATTCTATTAAACCTACTCTAACTCGAACTCCGTCTTTTTCGATAGTATCCGCAAATTCCATTATTGTTTCTTTTATCCCATCAATTTCACCTTGCATACTGCCAGTACAGTCCAACACAAACATAATATCTGCTCTGCGTTTTCTGTCTAAAGTTTTTGCTCTTTGTCTTAGGGTTTCAGCAAATTTTTCTGGGGGATAACTTTTAACAGTTTTTATTAGTGCTCTTGTCTCTAATTTTAGACCGCATTCATTACAGAATTTAGCAGTATCTAAGTTTGAGGCTCCACATTTAGGGCAAGCTTTCATTGTTTTATTAACTCCTATCTAAAAACACAAACCTTAAAAATACATCTCCCACTTTAATCATATTCCCATGTTTAATTTCCACAGGATAATTATCAATAATTTTACCTTTCAACATAGTACCATTTTTACTGCCTAAATCTCGGACAAAATAATTATTTCCCTTTCTTCTAAATTCCAAATGTTGTCTACTAATAGTTGTATCAGCTCCGGCAATATCTACACGACCTAAAATCAGACTACCACTATCATTAATATTTACAAAAGTACGGGCTCCTTTGTTATTTCCAGATTCTACTATTAATAAGGGGTATTCAACATTTAAACCTGTGGGTAACTTGGGAAATTCAAGAGGAATTTCTAAATCAAAAATCACGTCTTCTACTGACTGATAACGTTCTTCTGGATTAATCTTCATCATCTGGGATAATATCCCTTCTACTTCTGGGAAAAAATCACAGTAAAAATCACTTAAATTTATCCCTATTGTTGGGGTAGGGGTTTGAGTTAAATACTTGATAAAATCTTCCAATTTATACCAGCCGGAATGATGCCAAAAATTTTCTCCCATTGCTAATTCATAAAGAATATGACCGAGAGAATAAATATCACTTTTAGCGTCGGCAACTTGGGCTCCTTCTATCAAAAATTCTGGTGCCATGCAGGGAGGGGTACCTATTATTTCTTTGCTTAAGGTAATATTTTTATCTTTAAATTTGGCAACTCCAAAGTCGATAATTTTTGCTTGCTCATCATCGCCGATAATAATATTTGCTGGTTTTAAGTCTCTGTGAATAATGTTGCATTGATGAGCTGCGGATGTACCTAATAATATTTGTTTGAATATTTTTTGTTTTTGTCGATTATTGAGGGATTTTTTTTCTAATAGTTCGTCTAGGGGTTTGCCGGGAAAGTATTCAAATAATATTAGATAGGTATTGGCATCCCATTCTTTTAGACCTAATACGGGGATAATGTTTTCTGAGGGGATGTTAACTGCTGCTTCTAAACGAATTCTTTCTATTAAGGTTTCTTCTGGTTTTATTCCTTGAATTACTTTTAATACATAGTTCTTTTTGTGGCTATGGTCTATTACTTTCCAAGCGGAACCAAAAGTACCTGTTCCCAGAAGTTCTAATAATTCAATTTCGCCTATTTTATTAATATTGATAGGAATATTTCCTCCTACCATTAATTCTAAAGTTTTTGACATTTTAGGTTTTTCAGTTATTAGTTATTAGTGATTAGCTTTTTTGTCAGCAGCTGAGATATTGAAAAATTATTGATTAGTCAAATAATAAATTGAGAGGTAATTAAAATTTACTGTCAAACTACACTGCTTTAATTTGAGGAATAATTATTTCCTACTAATTCTTAATAACTCAGTTATTCTCTCAAAAAACAAGTCTTTTGACTATCTTTTTATTGATTGAATTACTGTTTCAGTATCTGCACTTTCTCCAAGATAACGCCATACAATTAAAGTCTGATTATCGGTTTCTCCTGCTTGGCGAGATTGACTAATTAATTTCTCAGATATTGTGTTTAAATCTGCTTCTGCTAGGATATCTTTTAATTCTTTTTCCTTTAGATTATTACTCACTCCATCACTACATAATAATAGTAAATCTTCTGCATAAAGCGAAACATAATGTATGGGTAAATCTGGTGGTAAATTATCGCACCCTAAATACAATTCTAACATATTCTTTCCTTCGTGGTGAGCGGCCATTTCTGAGGTGATTATCCCTCCTCGTCTTAGGGCACTTGCTAATGTGTGGTTGTCGGTAATTTGTCTGATTTTTTGACGAGAATAATGATATATTGGGCTGTCTCCTAAGTTGGAAATAATTGCTCTTGGTCCGGAAATTAGGGCAACTGCTAATGTGGCTCCTGATTTATACCAACTATTGTTTTTTATTATTCTTTTTATATGAGCGTTTGTTTGGGCGATCGCTTCTTTTATGGCTGTGGTTAATGTTTCTTTAGTTGGGGGTTTTGTGCTTTTTTCTTGGTTGTTAATACTGGGTTCAAATACTAAGGTTTCAAATAAGCTGAGGCTAATCTTTTTTAAGGCTTCTCGACTGATGTCTTCTCCATGTTCGTACCCTCCTATTCCATCTGATATTGCTAATAATGTTAATGGGTTTTGGTTTGGGTTTGGGGTGAGTTGGCAGATGATGAAGCTGTCTTCGTTTTGCGGTCGTTTGTTGGTTTCGCTACGACTTATATATTCAATGTTTGTTGTTTTCATTTTTGCTTTGGTGATTAAGATTAGATAATTTTATAGTTTTTGGCTTTTGGTTTTAATATTTTAAAGTTTAGGATTTTTCTGCCATTGTTAAATTGGCAAATTTTTCTGAGTTGCCTAATGAGGTTTCAATGTTTTTGGCGCTTTTTTGCGATTTTGTGATATCCTATACTTATGATATGATTGTTGCCTTTATGTCTTAATTGATTTTTAGGGCTGTTAATTCTTATTCTGCCGTTGTCTTGCTTCGTTTTTATCAGATTTTTTTTTGCTCAAAATGACTAATTTTTCTCTGCTCGTTTTTTGCGGTTTTGACAAATTATTGTTTGTCTGCTAGCAAAACGCGACTTTTTCGTTTTTTTCAGTAATGGCCTTGTTTGGAAATAATTGCTCTTGGTCCGGAGATTGGGGCAACTGCTAATGTGGCTCCTGATTTATGCCAACTATTGTTTTTTATTATTCTTTTTATATGAGCGTTTGTTTGGGCGATCGCTTCTTTTATGGCTGTGGTTAATGTTTCTTTAGTTGGGGGTTTTGTGCTTTTTTCTTGGTTGTTAATACTGGGTTCAAATACTAAGGTTTCAAATAAGCTGAGGCTAATCTTTTTTAAGGCTTCTCGACTGATGTCTTCTCCATGTTCGTACCCTCCTATTCCATCTGATATTGCTAATAATGTTAATGGGTTTTGGTTTGGGTTTGGGGTGAGTTGGCAGATGATGAAGCTGTCTTCGTTTTGCGGTCGTTTGTTGGTTTCGCTACGACTTATATATTCAATGTTTGTTGTTTTCATTTTTGCTTTGGTGATTAAGATTAGATAATTTTATAGTTTTTGGCTTTTGGTTTTAATATTTTAAAGTTTACGATTTTTCTGCCATTGTTAAATTGGCAAATTTTTCTGAGTTGCCTAATGAGGTTTCAATGTTTTTGGCGCTTTTTTGCGATTTTGTGATATCCTATACTTATGATAAAATCGGCCGCTTTATGTCTTAATTGATTTTTAGGGCTGTTAATTCTTGTTCTGCCGTTGTCTTGCTTCCTTTTTCTCGGATTCTTCTTTCCTCAAAATGACTAATTTTTCTCTGCTCGTTTTTGCGGGTTTGACAAATTATTGTTTTTGTGATACCAAAACGCAATTTTTTCGTTTCTTCAGGAATGGCCTTGTGTTGAATAAAAAATCTAGTGTATGGGCGAGCTACCCCTACTATTATTATAACACCAATTTTTTCTGGGTGCAACCTTGGTTTTCTGGTCGGCCCCGGGATTTTTTTTGGGGAGCTTCAGAGAATGAAAATAAAAATGAGAATATGCCCTAGTTCAGGGAGTTTTGATAGGAGCAGAAGCAACTACTGCTTTTTTCATTCTTTCAGGAATTGAAAAGAATCAGACAACCTTTCGGCAAACCTACTAAGCTGTCTAACTCTGGTTGATTTTCGGAAGCTTGATTAACTTCTCAGGAACTGACTGGACTCTTCCACACTCTTGATAAATTCCCATTTACC
>JAKQYF010000336.1 GCA_023356535.1 Trichodesmium sp. MAG_R03
TCAGCCTGATTTTTCTGCCCAAGTAGAGGACAAATTAAATGAGGCATTACATCAGCAAGTTAAAGGTAAATTGGAGCAAGCATTGAGTTATTATCGGCAAGCAATTGAAAATGATCCGACAAATGTGGAGAGCTATGAAAAAGCTTTGGAGATTAAGCCTGATGATGCAGAATTATATCTAGGGTTAGGAAATGCTTTTGTTGCTAAAGGTGAAGTAGAAAAGGGGGTCACAGCTTACCAAAAAGCCATCGAACAAAATCCTCAGTTATTTCAGTATCATCAAAAATTAGGGGAAGCTTTGGTTAAAGTGAACCGAGTGAATGAGGCGATCGCTGCTTTTCGGAGAGCAATACAGCTGAATTCTCAAGCTGTTTTATCTCTGTTTAACTTGGGAAAAGAGCTATATAAGCAGGAAAAATTTGAGGATGCCGTGTTTTTCTTAGAACGTGCATTAGAGATTTCACCAGAGTTAATTGAAGCTAAAAATATCTTAAATTCAGTGTTAAATAATAAAAGTAAAGCTAATGAACATTTGCAGTTCTTTGAAGATAGCCATCATCCAATAATTGAATCAAAAGTAATTAACGGTCAAATTCAGAATTTATGGCCCGAGGCAAGGACAAAAGAAGATCAGAAAGAAACAATTACCTCTTTTCCTCGGACATTGGAATTACAGGAGGATTTACCAAAGGGTAATGAAAATAATAACCACTTATTAAGTAAACATCGAATTCTTTTATTGGATACGAACAAGGAAACTCGTAATTCATACATAATATTAGCTTTAACCCAAGCTTTACGGCAAAGTGAGAATGTCGATTTTCTAGTTGTGGGTAATAACAAAAAGGCTTTAGCAACCTTTGTAGATCAAAAGTGTGATATTTTGATCGCTGTTGGTGGAAATGGAGGGGAACCAAGTATTCTATCTCGGCTTGCAGCTTTAGCTGAATATAGTGTGTTGTGGACAACAGAAGACCCCTACGAAATTAGCGAAAATATAAGATTATCGGCTATGTTCGATCTAGTATTCAGTAATGACCTTGCTTGTGTACCAGCTTATATGGGTAAAGCTAAACATCTACCTCTAGCAGCAAGCAAGAAGTACCACAATTTACCATTGAGAGAAGCAGATGATCTATACAGATACGACTTACTATTTTTGGGGACAGCATGGCCAAATCGTGTCAAGGTAATTAATCAGCTTCTTTGCTCCCTCAAACGCCCACTACGTCCAAAGATAGGTTTACCCTATAATCAATTTCTTAAAACTCCACAATTAGTTGACAAAAGTATTTACTATGACTGGCGTACTTCTAACCCAAATTTTACTAGATTCGTCAACACCAGTCGCATAGTTCTTTGCCTTTTTCGAGAGTTTGCAGCATCATCGACAAATTTGTCTGCAGGCTCGACTCCCCCTCCCCGTTTGTTTGAGGTTGCTCTAGCAGGAGGTTTTCAGCTAGCTCATTCCAGCGGCAAGGAAATTTCTCGTTATTTTGAGCCTGGAAAAGAGATAGTAATGTATGATAACAAAGAAGATTTAGTAGCCAAAGTAGAATACTATCTGGATCATCCGGAAGAGCGTATTCAAATAGCTGCTTCTGCTCGTGAAAAAGCGTTATTAAGTCATCTTTATACCCATAGAATAGAGACTATACTGGCCGAAGTAGAATCTTTGAAACAGAAAAAACGACTAAAGAATCGCCACATTAGTTTGCAAGCTTCTCAACCAAAACATATTCTGTTAGTAACTCATAATGTTCAGACAAATCGTCCAGGAGGAGGAGTAGAGGTGTATCAGGAAGAGCTGAAACGAATGGATGGCTATTTGTTTTCTTATCTTTACCCAGATGATTCTTCAAATTATGTAGTCAAAAGACCAGATGGACAAGAGGTGAAGTATCCAGTTATAGAGCTATCTTCTCCTAATTTTCTTTATGAAAATCATCGAGAAATTAATTTTCAGAGAATTTTAGTAGAGCATAAAATAGATCTAGTACATTTTCAACATCTGATCGGTCATCCCTTATCCTTACCACTAATTGCAAAAGCAATGGGAGTACCAACTATATACACATTTCATGATTACTATTTATTATGTAAGAAGTTTAATCTGATTAATTATGAAGGAAAATTTTGTGATATTGCCAGAAAATCACCTGAAAATTGTGAAGTTTGTTTATCTGCTGATGGTTTACCTTGGGGCTCACAAAATCGTCGTAGACAGTTTATTTATAAAGTTATTGGAAGTTTAGACAAAATTATCACAAATACTTCTTATTCTAGAAATTACTTTTTAAAGTTGTTTTATGGGATTGAGCCAGAAAAAGTTGAGATAGTAGAGATGATGATGCCATTTTCTAATATACAAATTATCGGCAACCAAAAACGAATAAACATTAATGAGAAGCAAGTTGATAAAGACAATAGTTATAAACTACTAAAGGTAGTTATACCTGGAAATTTTACAGATGTGAAAGGTGGCCATAGCATGGTACGAATCTTTAACAGCATGAGAAATGATCAGATAGAATTCCATATTTTTGGTAGGGTACAAAGTGATTTGAGTGAGATTTTAAATGTATTAAATATACCAAATGTTACTGTTCATGGTAACTACAAACAGAATCAAATTTTCAAAATTCTTCAGGGGTTTGATGTTGCTATCCAGATTCCAATTTGGCCAGAAACATACATGATATCCTTAAGTGAAGTGTGGTATGCAGGAATTGTTCCCATAGTAACAGATATTGGCGCTCAAGGGGAGAGGGTAAGGCATGGAGAAACTGGGTTAAAAGTTTCTGTGGATGATGTAGGTATGGTAATAGAACATCTGCGACGATTAAATGTAGATCGCCCTTATTTAGAAAGATTAAAAGAAAATATCAAGCAGATAAAAATTGTCAAAACTACAGATCATCTAGAAATGCTAAAGCCTATATATGACAAGTTAGTAGATAAGTACCCTGTTCCACATAGGGTTAACTGGGTATGTGAAGCTCAGGACTTTAATTTGCGTTTGCAGGATCTTGGGATTAGGACAAACCATCCACGCTGGGATGTTGAAGATAATCTACAGGATGAACAGCTTTCAAATTCGTCTTTAGAAAATTCAAAAGATGAATTTAAAGATGATTTACCAGGTGATTTAGCTCAACTTCCTGTGAAGGTGGCCAAGTCAGAAGAAGGTTTTATTTTTGGTATGTTAGAATTGGTTTCAGATTGGGTAATTCAGGCCAAGAACAAGGAGGAAATAATTTCTGCTGAATCTCATTTAGAACTTTCTGGATGGGCTTTCGATCCTCAACAGAATGATTCACCTACAGAAGTATATTTCAAGATTCAGCGTGGAGAGATTTGTCAAGTAGCTTCTCTTGAAAGGGAAAAAATAGGAAATAAAAATCAACAGCTCAAGAATTATAAAAATGCAACTTTTTGTGGTTTTAGTGGAACCCTAGATTTAACTAAGCTGATCAAAGGCTTGTATTCAGTTACCTTAATTCAAATTTACCCATCTAACGCAGTATATTTTGAATTACCCTGGAAATTGTTAGTAGGAGTTGAAGACAATGATGAAGTGACTAAAATTAAAGCCCAGTTTAATCAAAAGATATATCAAGAACTGAGTGAAGATTTGAAAGATTTGCCATGGAGATATGTCAGTGATGGAATTCATCTCGATAGGATATGTGATAAATACACATCAGACTTTCCAAATCTAAAAAACGTAATACATATTCCCAAAGGATTGAGTTTTGAGATGTCTGGTTGGGCAATAGATTTTAAGAATTTCGAGATACCACCAAAGGCGCTAATCTGTTTCCAAAGCATTAATTCAGAGCAAAAATGGTTTTTAGATACGACACGTTATATTCGTCCAGATGTGGTAGATTTTTTCTCTGAGCAGACTTTTATTTATGCTGGCATATCTGCCAAATCTTCTTTGGATAATATACCACCTGGCCAATACAAATTTTTAATTGCTCAGGTCTCTGATAGAGAAATTATTGTCACTGATAGTCAAATTCAAGTGGTAGTAGGAACAATTGATGCATATCTAAATGAATAGAGGTCAAGCTATGAAATTGAAAAATCAAAACTTTTCTTCGGTATTGGTGACAAGTACAATGCTAGATCGACTTAACAATAATGTTAGCATCCGCGATTATGTGATTAATGGGTTTGAGATAGCTTTTCCCCAAGTACGTCTAGAGAAGACTTCTATAGATGCAGCACCAGGAATGATACAAGCTAATAAACCCGAATTAGTCCTAGCAATTGGTTCCCTCGCAATAGATAGTATAGACTTCTGGAGTTTACGTCGAGCTTGCGATAAGGTAGGCGCAGTTTTAGCCTTCTGGCTACATGATGATCCTTATGAGTTTGACTATTCTTTTAAAGTTGAAGGAATACCAGATGTGGTATTTACTAATGATGCCTGGGCGCTAGAACATTATCAACATCCAAATGTTTACCATTTACCTATGGCTGGATGTGAAAAAACACACTTCCGCCCCATTGAAGATAAAGAGCGTCCAATCACTGGTTTCTTCTGTGGTGTGGGTTATCCGAACAGAGTGACTATTTTTAGGCAGGCAGCAACTATTTTAAACCGATTTAATACTGTAGTATTGGGGGATAACTGGCCATCAGATTTGTTATTTGCTCAGAATACGCGAATTGATCCATCATTATTTGCTGATTATGCTGCGGATTCATTGATTACTTTTAATATAGGTCGTTACTTTAACATAGCTAATCAGCGCTATGCACTGATGGCTTCAACTCCAGGACCGCGTACTTTTGAGGTGGCACTGGCAGGCTCGGCACAGTTATTTTTTGTGGATAGTTTGGA
>JAKQYF010000337.1 GCA_023356535.1 Trichodesmium sp. MAG_R03
TTGCGTCATTTTTGGTCGCGCTTTGGCAAGGGGAGGTTATATGATGTTCCGGTGAAAATGGGTTTGTTGTCTGCAGCGTTGCAAGAAGAGGAGATGAATTCAATGCCGATGGTGTTTTAAGAAGGCAAGAGGCAGGAGGTATGAGGTAGGAGGCAGGAGGGAAAGAAAGGTTTAAAGGGAAAAGGTTTTTTTGAGCACTAATTATCCGGACATACAGCAAATTACAAGTATACGAAGTATAGATCAGGACTTACGCAAATTCACTTTGAACACGCCATATGTAGGGGCGAATGGCATTTGCCCTCACTGAGAGCGTTCATAGGTAAGCCTGCTCCCCTACTCCTTAACAACACTTAGAGAGCAAACCCTAATTAGGACTTGTTGATTAATTCTAAAAGCATTGATACATAAAAATTTCAGCATTTTTAGGAGCGAAAAAAGTGTCTAGTTTTCGGTCCTGAGAGCTCAAAAAGTTAGCATTTTCGGCGCTCCCTAGGCATAAAAATCAAGGTACAAAGATATCCGACTACCTCCTCTATCAATTCCCCGTTCCTCTGTAGGGACGTTGCATGCAGCGTCCCTACATCTCCTTCTGGAAGATATTAGGAGTGGGTCTCCTACTCCTGAAAAAGACTTTTTCAGCAAACCCTAATTATTTTCTGTTTGCTTTTTTAACTGTTGAAGCAGTTGTTCAAATTCTTGTTTAGATTGACCATATTCTACCCAATTATCTTTTCGCCTTGCTGCTTCAGCTTGATTATAAGCTTTTACTATTGAATTAATCAACTCAGAAATGTTTTTTGTTTTCGGCGTTTTTTCTGTAACTTGAATTTCTGGTTTTTTGACTTCAACACCAAAAATTTCCGCTAAAGATTGATTGAGAGTTTCTGTCATTACAACCTCTTTATCATAAGCAACTATTACCCTTTTTAATTCCGGTAATTCTCCCTGTTCAGCTCTCAGGTAAATTGGTTCTATATACATTAATGATTCCTCGATAGGAATTACTAATAAATCTCCACGAATTACTTTGGAACCTTTTTGGCTCCATAAGGTTAATTGTTGGGATATTTTTGGGTTTTGGTCGATACGAGCTTCGATTTGACTAGGACCGTAAATTAATTTTTGCTTAGGAAATTCATATAACAATAATTTACCATAATTATCTCCATCTGATTCTGCTGCCATCCAGGCAATCATATTATCTTTATTAACTGGAGTAAATGGCAAAATTAAAACAAATTCTTCCTTCTTTTGTTCTGGTAACCGCATAATTAAATAGTAGGGTTCCATTAATTGTTGATTATCTTCATAAACTTCTGTAGGAAACCTCCATAAATCCTCTTGATTGTAAAATAATTGTGGGTTGCTCATGTGATATGACAAATACATTTGAGCTTGAATTTTAAATAAGTCTAAAGGGTAGCGAAAATGAGCTTTAACATCAGCTGGAATTGCCGATTTTTCTGTAAATAATTGGGGGAAAATTTTGCGGTAAGTATTCAGTATTGGGTCATTTTCATCTACTACAAAAAATTTCATTGTGCCGTTGTAGGCATCAACCATAACTTTCACAGAATTCCGAATATAATTAACATTTCCCCTAGCTATTCGCTCAATGTTACCTCTATTTAATATTGCCCCAGCATTATTACTCAGATAAAGTGGTTCTGAATAGGGATAGCGATCGCTCACTGTATAAGCATCTAATATCCATTGCATTTTTCCATCAATCAGAGAAATATAAGGGTCATTATCAAATCTTAAAAAAGGCGCAACTCGATTTACCCTTTCTTTTATATTTCGATAGTAATGAATTTTTGAATTGTCAGTAAAGTAGCCAGAAATTAAGATATTAATACTGCTTAAGTCATAGGCATAGGCAAGTTTTCGCCATACAGAATTTATCGGAACTCCTCCTGTACCGCTATAAAAAGTAAAAGCATTTTCACCACTCCGAGGATAATCAAATTCTTGGGTATTCATACCCGTAAAAATATGAGTATCGGTTTTTTCTCCATAGTAAATAGCAGGTTCTTCTACCTGAAGACTTACCTGAGAAACTGGGGGAATATCCTTGATAAATAACACTGGTAAACCATCTGGTTTGACTTCATTTACCGGATTCATTACTAACCCATAACCATGAGTGTATTTCAAATGTTTATTTACCCAAGTTTGTGCTTTTTTAGGGACTTGAGAATAAACCATTTCCCTTGGAGAAAGCATTACTTGTCTATAGTTACCATCAATAGTGTAACGGTCAACATCTACATCATTAAATCGATAATAAAGTCGAATTTCTTGGAGTTGACGATAGGTACTAAGAAGCGGTCTATAATCCCAAAGGGTAATATTACGAACTGTGCCTTGATTATTTTCTAATGCTTGACTATCTAACTCTGATTTAGCTGGGAAATTTTTAGTTTCTACATCATCCAAACCATAAGCTTCACGAGTCAATTTAATATTATTTTCTATGTATGGCTTTTCCTTTTGTAGTTCGTTAGGATTGACTATGAATTTCTGTTGAAACTCCGGATATAAAACATTAAATAATCCAAAGAAAACTATATAAATAACCACACCATAAGTCGGCCAGAGAATGTTATTTTTCCAAACAGAAAGTACGCAAACTACTGCTAATAATAATGCCACTATTGCCATAACCCAATAGCCAAGAAGTTTAGCATGAGCGTCTGTATATCCAGCTCCAAAAACTACTCCATTAGAGCCAAAAAGTAATTCATAACGCTGTAACCAAAATCCCACTGCAATTAAAATCATAGATCCCGCTAGTAGCAGACTAATATGAGTTTTAATTGAACCTGTTAAAAAATTTTGCCATTGTTGCCGAGGGGCAAATTTACCCTTCAAAGCATACACTATAATACTAAGAATTAAACCAGCAACGAGGAGAGTCAATAACCAATCTTTTATGCCTTCATATAAAGGTAATTTAAATATATAAAAGCCTATATTTTGTTGATAAATTGGGTCTTGAGTTGGAAAATCTACAGCATTTAAGAATTTCAAAAAATTTTCCCAATCTGAAGATATAGCTGTTGCTGCGCTTAAAGAAATCAAAATAATATTGATAATTACAATTACTTTAATAAAAATAGTTCTATAGGGAGCTAATTCAGTTCCTAATAAAAAATTAAACGAGCGATCGCTTGTATATTTTTCAGCTATCCAATAGTTACCCCACAGAAACAAAAAGTAAATAATAAATACACCTACCCACAGAAAAATTTGCCAACTTAATTTAGTCCAAAAAATATCAGCAAAATCAACAGCATTAAACCACCATACTTCAGTTAATAAGTGAACTAAAGTTTGAGAAAGAGAAAAAACAACGACAAAAATAAAACTAACTGCAATTATTATGTAATGTCCTATTTTCATAATTCCCCATTATTGTACATTAAAAAGTTTATTATACTTCCTAGATGAGAATTCCACCTATACCATAGACTTTAATATATTCAGAACTTACGCCAAGGTACTATATATAGAGCCTTGGTCCCTTAGGAAGTGCGCAATTCAAGTCGCGAAGCGTTCGCTCCGCTTTGCGTCAGCAAAACACACCTTACCAATAGGGTTCATGGATAAGTCTTATTTATAAAAGGTCGAATAGCAGGTACACAAAATTAATTTTCTATTCAACCTATTACAGCGCTTTCCGTTGTTATAAGCTACAACCATGGGGGCAATATGCCTGTACTACATAATTTTTGCCATTTACCCTCTACATCATTTGCCAAAAAAATTGTAAAATTATTCTGTTATAGGATTTCTATAATATCAATAATTCTGTGAACATACTTAAGACCCTTAGTAAACTTGTTAAACTTTTCCAACATTGGTATTTTTAGACATGTTTAATTTTTGATTTGATTAGTGAATTATATCATGTTTCTCTGAATACTTATATAAAATACAAAAAATTGTGCTAATATCTGAATCTTCCTATCTCTCTATCAATCTTTTGTAGGAAACATTAACGTATTTCATAGTCAGGATTTAGATATCTCAAACCCAGTCAGAGAGTAGAGAGTGAAGTCTGAAAATGATTGACTCAGGAATTTATGCTCCATCCATCAACCCCATCTTATAATAATTTCATCAACTTAAATAATACTTGTAAAAGTAATCCATTAAAATCAGGACTTACCCACGGGTACTACACGAGGGTGAGGGCGAATGCCATTCGCCTCTATATATGGCGCTTTCAAGGTGAATTTGCGTAAGTCCTGAAAATATTATCTATTTTTGGCTGATCATCAAAACCTTTATAATTGATAACTGACAATTGATTACTACCGCCACAGTTAACAGCAGAGGAGAAATAACCAGTCGCCGTCAAGGTCAAGCAGCAGAACTTACGCAGTGCTGCTATATGTAGTGTCTTCAGGTAATTATTTGAGACTTTTGAACTACATTTGGTACCTTTCCGTAAGTCCTGAACATTTGAGTTTCCTACTCCCTGTTTTAATGAAAATAATCATAAATCTGTTGTGCCAACTTAGGTCCGACTCCCGACACTTCTGCCAACTGTTCCACCGTTGCCATCCTAATATAATCAACAGAATGAAAATGCCCCAATAACAACTTTTGTCGATGTTG
>JAKQYF010000338.1 GCA_023356535.1 Trichodesmium sp. MAG_R03
TGCAGATATCCAGTGGGGATTATAGGCATAATAGAGAATAGATTCGCCTTTCTTATAACGAGTAATAGCATCTGCCAGAAGCACTGTATATTGTCCACTATTATGTTCTACTGTATCTTCTAGTTCATACTTTTTAAGTTGATGGTTTATATTTAGCTCACAAGCCCAACCTGGATTACAGCCAACTAAATTTGCTTTGCCATCTTTATCTGAATCAAAAAGTTTGGCTATTTCTGGATCTTTTAATTGTTTAAGATTAGTAATATTATATTTATCTGCCGTTCTTTTGTCAATTTGATATCCTTGCTTTCCTGGGGGTGTTAAAAATCCAACTCCCTCTAATTTTTCTTCTCCACCAGCATTTTGGAAGAATTTTTCATGGCCTGGTTGATAGTAAACTGTGCTGTATTCTAAGTCTCCATTGGCAATAGAAACATAAATTACTGGATAATCACTTTGTTTTGGTTGATTAACTTTGTAGCCTAATTTTTTTAGACCAATATTAACAATTTCAGTTTGAAATAATTCTTCTATCCAACCACTATTATAAGCACTACTAATAATAACGCTTGAGGAATTAGGTGCTTGTTGACAGGAGGTAAAAATTATTAATAAGCTAGTTAGAATTGTGCCTAAGATGATTTTTAGCGATTTTTTTTTCATTTTGCTTAGATTAAATAAAGTTCAAGATAACAATTTTATTTAGGAGTGAGAAATTTTGTTCCTGGTTATCAGAAAAGAAAGTCATTTCAGTTATTAGTATTGACCCCCTGAAGCCAGAGGTTTGAAATACTGAATCGAATATTTTTTATCCCCTTAAAAACTAGTATTGAAACCGTATTTTTTGGTTACAAAAAAATTCTATCTTAACAACATGAGAAGCTTTCTCTCATAAGGGAGAAATATATCTTAACTATCTCCTCTCAATGCCCATTTCTCCTGACTACTGACTACTACAAAGAGCAACAAGACTTTTTGAGCAAACTTTAATTAGCTGCTTGTCTTGCTATTTCTAACCAATTATCATATTTTTTCTGATTATTTTTTACCCATTCTTGAGCATGACGTAAAATATCTTCTGGTTTGTTTTCACCTTCTTTAATTCGTAAACTTTCAGCATTCATATCTGCAACTGGAATTTCTACTAATTCAAACCACCTTTTAGCCACTGGGTTAGATTCTAGAAATTTTTTATTCGCTACAATGCTCTGTTGGGTTTTAGAAAAACCAATATTTTTTCCATCTAATAATGTATCTTTTTCTGTTATATTTGTCATATCTAGTAAGGAGATAAAAGGCACTTCTAACCACACTACATCTTTACCTGGTTTTAAAATAGCAGATATCCAATGAGGATTATAAGCAAAATAAAGAATTGGTTGCCCTTGTTTGTAGCGAGTTATAGCATCTACTAGTAGGATGTTATATTGGCCTCGATTATGTTCCACTGTATTTTCTAGTCCATAAGCTTTGATTTGATGATCTATTGTTAACTCACAAGCCCAACCAGGATTACAACCAACTAAATTTGCCTTACCGTCTTTATCCCAGTCAAAAAGCTCAGCTATTTCTGGATTTTTTAATTGTTCAACGTTAGTAATTTTATATTTATCCGCTGTTTTTTTGTCTATTTGATATCCAGCTATCCCATCAGGTGTCAAAATTCCAATTTTCTTTAATTTTTCTTCCCCACCAGCTTTTTCAAAGAATTTTTTATGAGCTGGTTGGTAGTAAACAGTACTATATTCTAAGTCTCCATTAGCAATGGAAATATAAAGAGCTGTGTATTCAATTTGTTTTGGTTCTTCGACCTTATAGCCGAGTTTTTCTAGGCCAATATTAACAATATTAGTTTGAAATGACTCTTCTATCCAAGTACTATGGCCAGTCCGAATAGTTACAGTTTTAGAATTAGGAACTTGTTGACAAGATGTGAAAATTATTAATATGCTGGTTAGGATTGTTCCTAGAATTATTTTGAGGGATCTATTTTTCATTTCGCTCCGATTCAATAAAGTTTACAGCAGGTTTCATGTCGGTCGACCACGGTAGGAAGGTTGCATGCAACCTTCCTACAAGGTTTTGGTTATGGCAATGTAGTTCATCAATATTGAAAAGCGCTGTAAGATCATAATTCTATTCAAGAATGAGAAACTTTGTTCCTGGTTATCAGAAAAAAAGTCATTTCAGTTATTAGTATTTACCCCTGAAGCCATAGGTTTGAAATACATAATCAATATTTACCTTCCCCTTAACAGTCAGTCTTGAGACCTTCTTTTTTGGTCACAAAAAAATTCTATCTTAATAATATGAGAAGTTCTCTCAATAGTATCAGGTTAAATATTGCTACTTTGGCAAAACATTAGTCCTATATTGGTTGTGGCAACAAAATTCTATACTGAAAAAGTTATGGAAAGTGCAATTTCCTTAAGTCTGACTATATACCATCTTCAAGAATAAAATTATATAATCTTATCAAGATAAGCAGTATAACTTATTTTTTTCTTGAAATTAGAATACAATAAAAGTTTGCAGTAAAATTTTTAAAATTACAGTCATGGCCAAAAAATTACAGTTAGTCTTGAATAAAAATGTTAACAAATTAGGAAAATCAGGGGATGTTGTAGAAGTAGCTCCTGGTTATGCCCGTAACTATTTGATTCCTAATAAAATTGCTTTTCATACTACTCCAGGTATACTTAAACAAGTAGAACGTCGTAAAGAGCAAGAGCGACAAAGACAAATAGAATTGAAGCAGGAAGCAGTAGCTCAAAAGACTGCTTTGGAAATAGTTGGTCGCTTTAAAATTGCTAAACAAGTGGGTGAAAATGATGCAATTTTTGGTACGGTTACTGATAGAGAATTAGTAGAAGTAATTAAGGAAAGTACAGGTCAAGAAATTGATAGACGTGGTGTGACTTTGCCAGAGATTAGCAAAATTGGTTTCTACAAAGCAGAAATTAAACTTCATTCCGAGGTAACTGCTGAAGTTGAAATTCAAGTGGTGGGAAGTTATTAGTTATTAGTTATTAGATATTAGTTATTAGTTTAACTGTAAATACGAATAACTGATATCTGATTGACTAGATATTAAAAAGATTAACCGTTGACTAACAACTTTAACTTTTCTTATATGACTTATTTATAATAACATATACTTCCTGTTGCATCTTAGGGGCTGTTTGAAAAGGGGTAGGGGTGTAGCTAATTATACTAAGCCCCCAACTATGAGACGAATCATCGCGATGTAAATCATGGTCTCGGAGTTTTGAGGTCAATACTCAGCCATTAAGACATAAGCATCTATAGCAATTCCACCTTTCCTAGGTGGGCTCAACTATCTAACGCTTTTTGAGGAGAATGATATCTTTAATTATACTTTACCCCCTGTGAGCTTTTTTGCTCCAACTCATACTTTTCAAACAACCTCTTAATAGATATCTAGATGTTTAGAACTAAAAAATGCGAAAGTTCTGTCTAAATAGGGCTGGCTGATTAATTATAAAAGCATTGACATATAAAGGCTTTAGTCTTATTTGATCAGCAAAAAGTACCAGAAGTTCGGTGGTATAAGCTGAAAAAGTTAGGGTTTCGGGCACTCCCATGGCAGAAAAATCAAGGGACACGTATATCCGACCACTTCATCTATACTTTCCTTGTTCCTTTGTAGGGACGTTGCATGCAACGTCCCTACCTACTCCTCTGTTTCTTAAAAGACTTTTTCACCTCGTCTGCTCTTTGCCATCATCAACTATTTTACCGTAAATAACCCTATTATCTACACTAGGGCCACCAAGTGGCTCCTCCTTTTTTTCACCATTTTTATATCTTACATACTAGCTCATCTTTTTGAGTAATATCTCAAATACCAGATAGTTTATTATTCAATTAATAATATCATGATTATATTTTTGTCAGGTTGATTTTAATTATTTCTTCAGTTTTTTGTGTACTCTAGAGGTTTAGTCTCCAAACCCTATTTTCTCTTTGGTTTGAAGACTAAACCTATAAATATTCAGACAGACATGATATTTTTTCTATCTCTCTCCTGCTCTCCTACTCCCCTGGTCAAGAAAATGTAGAAATTTTTTTGATAAATAGTATAATTATTGGTAATCTCTCAATTGCTTTTTCCTTCTTTAAAGGCAATGAAGCTGATGACTAAATGCTTACAAAATAATTTTTAGTAAATCTTAGATAAATGCAGATCGATCGCCTACCTCCCCAAAATATTGAAGCAGAAGAAGCTATTTTAGGTGGTATTCTTCTTGATCCAGAAGCTATTAATCGAGTCACAGAATTGTTACGCCCAGATTTTTTTGCTATTCAAGCTCATCGAATTATTTATAAGGCAATGTGGCAACTTTATAGTCAGGGCAAACCTACAGATTTAATGACTGTTGCCAGTTGGCTTTCTGATCATAATCAATTAGAAAAAATTGGTGGGCAAGTTAAAATAGTTCAACTATTAGAACGAACTGTTTCTGCAGTTAACATCGATCAATATGCAGCTTTAGTTGTTGAAAAATATATCCGCAGAAAATTAATTCAAGCTGGAAATGAAATTTTTGATTTAGGATTTCAAAC
>JAKQYF010000339.1 GCA_023356535.1 Trichodesmium sp. MAG_R03
GTTTATCTGTAATACCAATAATCCTTTTTGTTTCTTTTGGATGATTATAAATATATTCTAATACATTATTCATTTGGGGACAGCATATATATAATTGGGCACTACAATTTTACCTTAATTTTTATTTTGGAGAGGTCTAATTATCTTTGTACCATTTATGGTTGCTATTTGTTCTACTAAATCAAAGGCGAATCGACACAATCTATCTTTATGTGCCACGTAAATAGATTCAACAAGTCCTGTCATAACTTGTGATCACAGTGTTATAAATTTTTTCCGTTGAAAATTTAATCCCCCACCTATTTCTTTTATTACTTTATCTATGGTTATCCCATTAGCCGTACAGAATTTTTTCATTGCTTCGGCTTGGGAGCGATAATTCGGGTTTTTGAGCATAAACCGGAAACCCGACAATAAATTACATTAATACGGGGGTTTTTTACTATTCCTTTAATTTGATTAATGTGTTCATCTGTATAGTACCGATGACCCCCTATCGTTCTTAATGGCTTCAGTTTTCCAGAAGAGTCCCATCGATGTAATGTTTTGACACTGACTCAGGCTTTATTAGCAAATTCATTCGGTCTATAGTGAATCCTAGACATTATGTACAGGTATGTTAAGTATTGTAAAGGTTTTTGTCTTCTAGAAAAAGTTCCTCTTTTGCAGTTTGATTTGCTGTTTCCACTGCTTCATTACTTACTGCTACAGCATTACTAATGTCCAGGGGAATGATTAGCAAATACCCATGCCGTCTCCCCATTACTCCCAGTGTGCCTAATCACATCGGCTCTGGTTGGGGCCTGTTGCCAGCTTCGCTCTATCAATGGAAAGGTCTGACTCGGCGTGGCCAGGTCGGGAGTTCGCTGTCCCTTAGGGGGTGGGACTTTCACCCACATCCGTAACTCAGTTATCTAACAGGCTCTTCTTTGGTTGCTTTGTATCATCCCTTGTGGGCCCTTTGATACAGGCTCTTCCTCTGTGGCCTCGCTAGACCCTACTTATACCCCTTTATTTTCTAGAGGCTTCTAGTAGGAACGAGTCGCACTTGTACTGCCGACGCAACAAATCTAAGCACAATTTCTTAAAAAGCTATTTGGTTTTTATTGAGCCGAAGCTTATACTGGTAAGTGGTTCGCATATCTGTTTTGATTTGTTGTATGCTGTTATTGCAACACTAATTTTGAAAAATAACAACTATTATACAATCGGATTTTGTATCAAATGGTCGTGTCAGATTTGAAGGCCCATGTAATATTAACAACCAAGTACAGGAAACCAGAATAATATGGTCAATCAATGTCCCACTGAGTCCCATTGATTGACCATCGATTCATCTCACGCTAAATCAAAGATTATGGCGTGAGGCTTCTCGACAATTTAGCTAACATCTTACTTTTTAGCCCTACGCTTAGTAGCAGCAATCATACCACCAATAGCCATTAGACCTAATACCGCAGAAGGCTCTGGTATTTTATATGTAAATGTGTAGATACCACTGTGAGAACTCTGTTGATCTCCATTATTTACTCCAGAATCTATAGCATCACCAAAAGCATAAAAGATTTGATCGTTTACCATTACCACCTCACTCATTTTTAACGATCCATACTCATCTGCATAATTTAAATGACCAGATAGATCGAAGGATACATAAGGGTCATTTTTTGTAACAGATTCAACGTTAGGATCGCTAAAGCGAGCAAACCACTCTTGTTCCATAAACGCCTCAAAAGCCATTTCTTGGCCAATATTAAATCCACCACTTATTTGCTTTATATAATTTTGAAACCCACTCTCCTCACTATTCCAAGCTTCGTCAAACCATTGCTGTGCAAAGTTATCATACCCTTTTTTGGTTGCTGTTCCCAACCATATATCCTTTGTTAAACTGCTGAACACTAATGTTGAGTCATCATCGAATTCTGTTGTCAGAGTTGTGGCATTGCTCATGTCTACCGCTTTGTTATGATCGCGAGTACCAGATAATTCTACATTAGCACCGTGAGTATTCAAAGCATCAAATGCACTTATACCTGTTTCGTGGTCTGTGTTACCATCTTCATTAATTCCATAAATTAGATGCGCTCCATTCACAGTGGCTTTTGTCATAGTTGCTGCCATTGCTGGAGCACCGAAGACCCCACTCAGACCAGCGACAACAGAAGCACTTGCTAAGAATTTATTTAGTAATCTTGCCATAATTGTTTATCCTCAAAATTTAACAGTTAACTAGGCCCAGAAACTTAGTAAATAACTGGTGAAATAGAAATTTATCCATTGAATTATTCAATTTACCTCTCCAAAAATACCGAACTTAGGAGTAGAAGCATAAGGATATTAGAACCGTTCGTCAACCTTTTATAGATAATTCTCAAGTACTTGGATTGCAAAATATCATATTTATTGATACTCACCTAATGCCTAATAATTCTTATACCAAGTCCGGTTATTTAAACCCCTTTATAAAAATTAGCTTAATTGTTTTCTATTAAAAGTCTAGGCTATAAAAATAACAGGTTTACAAAAACTGGGTTTAGTATGATAACTAATTTATATAGTCAATCCTAAGAGGTTGAATTCTATATTGCACTTAAACTTTCCAAAGTTTAAGTCTAGTAAGCCCATAATTCTTAAAAGATAGGTGATATAAGACTTTCAGCTCAGTTTACAAAGTAGATATTATTTGCTTTTTTATAACGATAAACCGGAACGAGGATTAATACTTTTTACCCAGTAAATTTAATATTTTTTTGTCTTAGTTATTTTTCATTATAACTAGGTTTGCCATCAAATGTCTATAATTTCATATGAAGTTTTACCCTCTATAAAAAATAGTTAAAATAGTTGCAATTTCTTATGTAATTCTGTGGTTGTAATTATTAATCAATGAAATTATCCTCTCCGCAGTCATTTAATACTTTCTAATTAGGGTTTGCTCTTATTTTTCTTTTTAAGGGGTAGGGGACTCACCCCGAAACTATCTCTCTGTGTAAAAATACAGAAATTTTTTCCACAGCTTTTGACAAAACCTCTGGTCTATGAACTAAAGCAAACCTCACATACCCCTCTCCCGCCTTACCAAAACCAGCCCCAGGGGCAACTGCCACTCCCGTACTTTTCACTAAACCCACACAGAAGTCCACAGAATTATTAGCCCATGATTCCGGCAACTTTGCCCAAATATACATAGTGGCCGATGGCATGGGCACAGGCCAACCAATATTATCCAATGCCCCAACAAAAATGTCCCGCCGTTGGCGAAAAAGGTCCACAGTTTTTCTGACCACCTCTTGCGGACCAGTTAAAGCAGCGATCGCTCCATTAAAAATGCCCCGATACTGATTAAAGTCAATACAAGCTTTAACCTGTCGCAAAGCTTGAATCAACTGAGGATTACCGATAGCATAACCCACACGAAAACCCCCCATACTATAAGACTTAGACATAGTAAAAAATTCTATAGATACACTTTTATCTAGGTCAGCTTGAAAAATGGAAGGAGCAAGAGACTGTTTCTTAGAAGCTTCAGAAAATGTATCGAAAACGAAATCCACATAAGGAGCATCATGAACCAAGACCAAATTATGTTTTTGGCAAAAAGCCACAGCTTCATGGAAAAAAGATAAAGGAGCGATCGCCGTTGTCGGATTATGAGGATAACTCAAAACCATTATTTTTGCCTGAGCTAAGACAGATTGAGGAATATCTGCAAAAACAGGCAAAAAGTTATTTTCTGCCAATAAAGGCATGGGGTAGACCTGACCTCCCGCCAAATACACCCCACCACTATGAGAAGGATAACCAGGGTCTTGCAACAAAGCAAAATCCCCAGGATTCAGTATAGCTAAAGGTAAATGAGCCGTACCCTCCTGGGAACCAATTAAAGCTAAAACTTCAGTTTCGGGATCTACTGAAATGTCAAACTTTTTACTATACCACTGAGCTGCTGCCTCCCTAAAAGCTTGAGTATTAGAAAATAATGAATAACCATGAGTAGTAGAATCTTGTAAAGATTGAGCGATCGCTTCTAAAGCGTGAGGAGGCGCAGGTAAATCAGAAGAGCCAAGAGACAAATCTATTAAATTTTTTCCTGTTGCCTTGGCCCTAGCCTTAGCCAAATCCATATCAGCAAAGACATTAAAGCTTAAGGGTTCTAAACGTTTTGATAATTGCATGTTGATTAAATTTTCCTTAGGACCCAAAATGGGGGCAGAGGCAAGAGTTAGATGGTTATAAAAGTAGGAGCGAAAATCAAGCTGGGATTGATACAGTGGAGAAACTCGAATAAGGTCAGGACTTACGCAGGACCGCTATATATGGTGCGAAAATTTATCATTTTCAATATATTGCCACTACAATTAGTGCCGTTGCGTAAGTCCTGAAGGTGCTAGGCAACCGTCGTGCTGGAATAGAAGCATCAAAAAATGCGGTTAAATACTACCAGAAACTAAGAAAAAAGCATCTCTATATAGCAAATGTTCGAGAGGATTTTCTGCAAAAAACCACTACATTATTAGCTAAAACTTATCAACATATTCTCGTAGAGGACTTAAACGTAT
>JAKQYF010000034.1 GCA_023356535.1 Trichodesmium sp. MAG_R03
GTCCGCCACTAACTCAAAAGAGTCCGTTCGACTTGCATGTGTTAAGCAGACCGCCAGCGTTCATCCTGAGCCAGGATCAAACTCTCCATGATGTTTGGTTTGATTCTCTGTTTTTTCTCTTCAGTCTATTGACTTGGAGATTTTTTTCTTGTATGCTTAGGATTAAGAAAAAAATATATTTCTTAAACCCTAAACCCTAAATCAATTAGTTAATTGTTTTTATAACAAGAAATATAGTAAGTAGTGTCCTTCAACTTTCAAACTATTGATTTTTCTAGGTTCGGGCGTTGGCTTGAGCTTTTTGTATCTCTCACCTGCGCATTTACTAAATTAGCAACTCTATCTTGATGTGTCAACCCCTTTTCTCAATTTTTTTACAAAAACAGGTTTTTGAGTTTCTCAGATAAAGGATGAAAACTATATATGGAAAGCTTTTGATCAGTTGAAAATTTATCAAAAAAAATTTTGCAGCAACCAAAATCATCCAATTAAAATGTCCATTTTTTATTTAAACTTTATGGATATAAATTTTTAAATGTTACATTTCCACATAAAATGTAGTATAAAATACTACGTCATTTAAAGTCAAAAGTTAAGAAGAAAATTATAGTGGTTAATTAAGAGTCAACAATTCAGTGGCCAGCTACGAACTTTGATCATACTTTTATGCTACAATTTAAAGTCCTAAATGTAGCATAAAAGTATTAACATCAGGACTTACGCAAAGACACTATATATAGCGCATGACAATTTCGACGAACTTCACTATAGTCACGTGCGTTAGCGGAGCTTTGCGTTAGCAATCGCCTAACTCTTTCTATTCAAAAACCTTGAGTTTTTCAAGTCAAATAACCTTCATTTTAATTGCAGGATGTTTCAATTGGTCGGTTAGATATTTTGATAATAATCCGTGCTTAACTTGATAGATACTCTTGCCTATTCTAGAAGCAAATCTTTTTAAGAAGTTCCACACTAACATTGCACAAGCAATATGATTCTTTTGCATTGTTCGCAGACGACACTGACAAAATCCTAAGCCTGTTAATTGCTTTATTCGGGCGTGAAATTCTTCAATTTTCCATCGAGTTTGAATCTCAAACTCTACGTCATCTATATGATGATTGATTTAAGTCATTAGTAACAATATATTCTGTTCTGTTGGCAGACACAGTAACCCAAAATATTTTTACTTTTTTGTCTCGTGGAAAGCCTTTAATTTTGATTCTTTTTCCCGATAATTTTTCAGCCTCATTCTAATTTAAGTCTTGAACTTTTTTGTATTTTTCGATCGCGACCTGTATCATCAACTAAGCGATTGCTTTTTAAAGGACAATAATAAATTTTTCCTACATCTTCTATTGATGCCATTAATCTTTGTGTTGCATACCAACTATCCATTAATACTGTTTTAAATGGTATTTTCTTGTTTTTTATGCCATTAAGTATCATTTCTTCAACATGATCTATTTTTGTTTTCTTATCAGTATCTGGGTCATAAATCCTATAATCTATAATCCATAATTGTTCATTTTGAGGATTAAAATATATACAATTAACTATTCCTCTGCCATATTAGCGCAGCTGTGCGGAACGCAAACAACTTGATGTTTATTACCACTATATTGTTGTCGTGTAAGCTCAATATTAGATCCATACTTTTTATTGATTACTGTGTCATCAAAAATCAAATAAGCTTCTGTATCTGAAACCAATTCTTCTTTTTCATGTGGGTCGCAAACATTTCGCCATAAATCTTCTGAATTTAAAGACTAATATCTTAGAATAGCGATTTATTGTATCATGGCTAATATTTCCCAGATGATTTGCTAGGTTTGTTATTGTAAAACTTATGTGAGATTTAAGTAAATAAAATCCATGTTTTTGAATTAATATACTCATGTCATGATCATCTAATGATTAAATATTTTTAGCAAGTTAATTTAACATTTATATTTGACTACCTCTTCTATAATACTCCCTGTTCATCTGTAGCGATGTTGCATGTAATGTCCTTATCTATATAATCTCCACGGAGGGATTAGAATGTGTAAGTCCCATTATTATATTTTCTAAACCAGATTTAGAATTATTACTGGTCTAGAGCTTTATTGTTGCTAGCCACTACAATAAGAAAGTCCTCATATCTTCTGCTTCTTGCAGCATCCCTAATCGGTTGAAGCCATCGATTGCCTTTTTCGCGTGTTCCTGGCTTTTTTCTACATTACCTCTAGCTCTTTCTAAGTAAGCAAAACAGCGTTGATAATCAGAAGAGAGACGTTTGTCTTTATTCCGTTCCGCTACGACTAAACCCATATTTAATAATTTTTCACCTTTGTCTAGTTCACCTTGCCTTATTGCAATATCAGCTAGCTTGTTTTGAACATAGTTTGCTCTTCGCTGCCAACCAACTTGTTCTGCCTGTTCTTTTACTTGTTGATAAAGGGTTTTGGCTTGGTCATAATTACCTTCTAAATAGTTTATATCTGCTCTGTAGTAAACAATAGTGCTTGAATAACGGATCCGATCCTTCTCATTTAAATGAGCGTTTCTTAAAAGGTCTTCCTTAATGTTTAACCATTTATGAGCATCTTCATACTGTCCTTGGCGAATGCGGAGGGCAGCAATACTTTTAGCTAAGTAATCTTGAACATGAATATTGGTATATTCACGCCTACTCCAGGTTTCGTTAAAAAGTTGTTCAGCTGCTTCCAAGTTTTGCTGTTGCCCCATCAGAGTAAGTGTCCAACCTTTTCTTGATGCTGCATAGAACCAAGTTGGGAAATCACTCTGTCGATCTGCTAACTGAATTAACCAGTCCAGCCAATATACTCGTTCTGACCAAAATCCATAGATGTTTGTGTACCGATTTACAGGTTTCCATAATGTTTTAACATCCTCATACCGATCTTGAGCAGCGCACCAGTCCAATACTGCCAGGAGGTTTCCCCATTCTCTTTCTAAATAGTCGTATTTTATCTGCCAATCGCCTGAATCCTCTCCTCCATACCTATGGACAAAATCTAGATACCACTTAACCCAACGTTCTCGTGCTTCTTGCTCAAACTCTGTGTGAATGGTAAGTTCTGTTAGAGCATATTCACGGGTAAGAGAAAGCATTCTATATTGTTCTTGCTCCTGAGTGACTAGGGAAAGCTGTATAAGTTGAGCAAAACCTTTGTTGATATCACTACAGGGGTCTGATTTTAGGCCAGCAACTTCTGCTACAGCTTTAGAAACTGAGGGATTATTGAACATGGCCAAGGACATTAACAGCTTATGTGCTGCTTGTCCTCGTAATGGCTTCACAGAATCATCAAAGCAAAAACGGGCTATATCATCGGGTACTCGCTCTGGTGAATTTAATATTGTTTTTAAAGAATAGCCACTAGCCAATTAGCCAATCACATAAATTAAAGCTATTGGAACTCCCCCAAAGTGTTTGTAAACCTTTAATGAATCTTCTTGACTAAGTGTTATTTCTTTTTCTTGAGCTTGTTGCTGAATTAGCTCAAGACTATCTTCTTCTGGTAAAGAATCTAGATGTATCTCAGCATATATAGGTACCTGCTCACGGGTTGTGATTACAGCTTTAGCTTCCTTTGGTAATTCATTTAAAAAAGCGATAACCTCATTTTTGTCTTCAATAGTCTCTAAATTGTCTACAATCAATAGAGTGCGCTGTTTGCTAAGACTTTTATATACCTGGTTCAATTGCTCTTCTGGAGATGATTGAGTAATAGATGGATTGTCTAGGGTGAGGGCTATTTCCCTATAAATATCCCTCAAAGTTCCCTGTATCCTAAGTCTTGACACAATACCTCTTGGGAATAACCAACTTTTCTTGGCTGAGGTAAAGATAATCGCATCAAATATTTGTACTTTGGCACTAAGTTCATCGTGTCTGGCTTCCCAACACTGATAAGCTGCCTCCAATACTAGTGCTGTTTTGCCGACTCCGCCGAAACCATCAACAGTAATACAAGGCGGGCGGTAATCTAAGGAAATATATTTTAGTAGCTGGCTAAGTTCTTTCTTTCTGCCAACAAAATTTTGGTAGGTTAGAAAAGGTAGGTTACAATAGGGAAGCGAACGCAAAGATTCTCTGGTAGATTTTGACAATAACTTGAGCCAGCTATTATTTTGCTGATGAAAATTTTCCTGTAGTTCTATGAGTTCCCTGAACTGATAAAAAATAACTGCAGTCGGTATAGCCCTTCCACCCATATCTAGACTACGATCTCGACTCAATCTAATAAGTCCGCAAATTTTGCCAGTCCGTAAATTCATTAAAGGTGCACCGCTCATACCAGGACGAACCTGACCTGATTTGAATTTAATTAAAGGAGGATCTATACTGGAACCTTCACATTCAAAAGTTGCAGGTTCTCCGTTAAAATAATTATCAGTATAACCATAACTATATAGTCTATCACCTGGTTCTACTGATTCACCAAGATCAACACATGGATGATTGGGAACAGGATCGCATAACTCCAGTAGTGCTATATCAAAATTAGTATCACAGGATACTTTTTTTACTGAAGCCCTGTAGTTCTGTTCGCGCCAGTATAAACAGGACTTACGCAACGGCACTAATTGTAGTGGCAATATATTGAAAATGATAAATTTTCGCACCATATATAGCGGTCCTGCGTAAGTCCTGATAAATTGATTTTTCTTTCATTTGCATCTCTAATCAAATGGGCACAAGTAACAATCAATCTTGGTGCAACAAAAAACCCTGTCCCATGATGCCTTTCTTCTCCAAGGATATTCAACCGTAAGGTAGATTGTGATAAAAGTTCAAACAACGGCTTATTCATCTTAGTTGATCTTAATTTCAAAAGTGTTCTTGATTTTATTCAACTTAATGGCCTGTAATATCTTATTTCTCCCACTCTAAGACGATTTCTAAGTTAGCTTTACTCGACCCTTTAACTATAAGAGTTGTCAGTTCGCCTGATTCTACTGCAAGTTCTAATGCCAACTTAATGGTTGCTTTATTTGGTTGAATACGCTGTAATGAGGTGGTAAGGGCTTCTGCTACTCCTTCAATCACGTCACTGACATCTTTAAATGATAAAATCTTGCTCGCTACTTCTTCTTCACCGCGCAGTAAAGTGGCCTCAACTTTAACTTTTTTGCCATTAGGGAGTTTTACTGTAACTATCTCTGTCAAGTCTGGACTGGGCCTCATTGCTATAATCCTCATTGCTATAATCTTGTAGTATACTTATCTAAAAGTAACCTAATCCTAATCTTTAATATTTAGCAATAAAAATAACTATTTAATGTAGATAGACGTTAAAATTTGTCACATTGTAACAAAATGTAAATTTACCTCAAATCCAACTTTAGGTTCTAGCTTGGAGTTGGTTTATAAAACTTAATATAGTTCAGTTTTTTTGTGCGTACCTACTTAAACAAAATTGTTTACCTAGCCTAATTTTATTTAAGATATACGGTATAGGGGATTCAGCTTGAGAATCTGAGGCTTTTCTTAAGAAATTATATTGTGAGTTTTTACTCTAACTCTATGTGTAAATACTTTTAGGGGATATAGATATATGAAAAATGACTACGAAGGAGAATTAGAAGATGTAGAAGTTTACACAAAAGTGCTTGAGCGATTAAATTCTGTCTTTGGAGAGTGTACTTTTTTGGAGAAAACTCCTGAAATACAAAAAAGATACGTTGTCAAGAAAATCCATACTTTAACTAACGATACCAACTTATCTTTTACTGGCTTACTATGCCTTTTATTATCTAATTATGAGATTGAGAACAAAGACAGTAAAAAACAAGAGTACTACAGTCTTGATTTGGGAATTATGAGTCTTGATTATGAAACAAAAAAAAGACTCAGACTTTTAAAAAAAATTTCCAATATATTATCTCTTTTTTCCTTGAAAAATAAACTTATAAAAAAAATAGATGAAATCCTGATTCAAAGTAATCAAGACTTTCTCAATGATGATGATTTAGATCAAGTCATAAATTGGGATGAACTCACTGATGTCGAAAATATAATTATGATGATTTTTGTAACTATGAGTGAGGAACAAGATATCCTCGTTCTAATTATTGAATTAGTTTGTAGATTATCATTTTTAAAGTATATTAAGCTGTGCAAATATTGGCAGAATCAACATATTGAAAATGATTTAAAAATTTTACATGATAAAACTATCTCTAAAAAATCAACATTAAAAATTTATGTTGCACTTGAAACTTTCTCAATATTTGTTCCAATTGCAAATCGGTTGGGAATTTGGAGTATTAAATGGGAATTAGAAGATTTTTCATTTAGAGAATTACAGCCTGATATATATTCTAAGATTGCAACCTTATTGAATCAAAAGCGTCAGGAAAGAGAAGATTATCTGGAATATTATCTTAATAAGTTAAAGGCAGTAATTATAGAAGATCGCAATATAAAAGACGATCAATTTTTAGTAAGTGGAAGACCTAAAAATATATATAGTACTTATGCAAAAATGAAGCAGCTTTATAGTTATGAAAATAATGTATCAAATAGTAGAACAAGCTTTAATAAATTGAAAAGCATATTAAAACAAGACAGTAATAGTTTTCAAAAAATATTTGAAGGAGTTTATGATTTATTTGGTGTTAGGGTAATTTGTGACTCGAAAGAAACATGTTATCAAATTCTTGGTATAATACGAGGTAATTTTAAAAAAAAATCTACTTTATTACGAAAATATGGCGAATTAGCCGATTATATAGAAAGGCCTAAATCTAATGGTTATCAGTCAATTCATTTAGTAATTCATGCTCCCAAGAGAAATCCTGCAGAAGATGACAGAAAATTAGAAGTGCAAATCAGAACTAAAGATATGCACAAAGAAGCTGAAGATGGTGTTGCTGCTCATTGGAAATATAAAGAAAAAAGCAATTTAAATACTACGGATCAATATGTATTTAATATCCTGAAAAGATATATACATAAAAAAGGTGTTTATAATGATACTATGTTTCTTATTTTTGTGTGGAATTGGTATAAATACCAGATCAAAGACTTAGTTGATAAAAAGTATTTAGATTCTTTATCTAACTGGGTTCAAGGAAATAAAGAAGAATATCCCCAAAACGAAAATGATAATGATAATGACAAAGGAATTAAATACTTGTTCTATTGGTTAACAAGTCTAGTTAATTGTATTCATAGTAAGCAAATTGAGCTGAGTTCCAAAATCTATGTATTTACCCCTGAGAAAAAAATTATTCCGTTAAAAAAAGACTCTACACCTATAGATTTTGCTTATCGTATTCATACCAAGATAGGAGACCACTGTGCAGGAGCGTTAGTAAATGGGAAAATTGTACCTTTATCAACACCACTGCAAAATGGAGATATTGTTGATATTATAACTCAAAAGAGCAGCCATCCTAGTTGGGATTGGTTAACCTTTGTCAAAACAAATCTCACAAAGAATCGCATCAAGGGTTGGCATAGGCAATCAGATAAGAAAGAATATATTGCCCGTGGTCGAGAATTGTTAGAGAAAGAACTTGGTCTAACTTTATGGAAAAATCTCAAACTCGATGCAATGCAGATTGTAGCTCAAAAATGTAATTACCAAAATGAGGAAGATTTGTACGCGGCTTTGGGTTATGGTGGAAAAATGACTTCTTTCAACCAAGTAGTAAATCTAATCAAAGAGCAACTCAAAGAAAAAATAAAGGAAAATGGACGGAATATATTAGAAGGAATTTTGGTAAGCAACAATATTAAACTACAACAGCAATCTGATGATTTGTTGGAGTTAGCACAACAATTTAATTTCTATACAACCGATGATTTTCTTGCTTCTTTGGGAGGCTATAATAATAAAGAATTAACAGAACCACAAATTGATAGAAATCAAGTTATAGTTAAATTACAAGAGATATCTAAAAGCAAAGTTTATTCTACAGAAATAATAACAAGACAGCAGGAAAAACATCAAAAAACAACAGTTGAGAATAATAATTATATAAGAGGAATTGAAGGAATCAAGTATCATGTTGCAGGTTGTTGTAGTCCTATACCTGGAGAAAAATCGTTGGTATTATTACACAAGGTTCTGGCATCTCGATACATCATAAAGAATGTAAAAATGTTCAACATTTATTATCAAGTGAACGGTGTTTAAAGCTGGGTAAGATGGAAGTAACAAATAAACAAATGACATATCCAGTTAAGCTCAAAATTATAACAACTAATCGCATAGGAATGATGAGAGATATTACTTCCCATTTTGCTGAAAAGGAGATTAATATTGATAAATTACAGGTCAAAACTTACAAATCAGAGAATATTGCTATAATTAATATATCTATTGATGTTATTGATATTCAGCAACTTGAGAATTGTAAAATATCTCTAAAAAATATTAAAGAGGTAGAAGAAGTGTGCCGTATTAGTGAAATAAAAGAAAATATAGAGCAAAGAAAAAAACATAGATAAGAACCAACAAAAAGATAGAAAGAAACACTCACAAAAAAGGTCAGATGAAATAGCATTATCTTTACATCAAAAATATTTCACTGAAGTCACTTTAAAACCATATCAATATATACTTAAAAAAAGTTTGGTTAGCCACTATAGAAGCATAAATCAAATACCTAAATGGCCAAAGAACTATTGAGGCGCGTTATCAATACTAGTTCTGTATAAAGATGCAGCTGAAGTTGATTATATTAATCAAAAATAAACAATATAAATACTGTGACAGAAGAAAGGATAGTTAGAACATTGGTATAATCTGCTTCTGATAAAAGATTGAAGTGATTTCTTGCACTTTTTTTGAAAAGCCCGGATACCTCCTATTCCTCAGAAAAACTGGGGAAATAGGAGATAATACTTAATCTACAACAGCATTAGCTATAAGCCTACCCTAACTCTGCCACTGCTCGATCCATCATTGATCGACTGCGTTTCATATCTCTACGTTCATTTTCCATTGCCAATAAATGAGATTTTTTAGACACTGAAACATTCTCAGTATTGGGTTGATTATTATATTTTACGCCCCGATAGGTCAAATTATAATGGGGTTGCATCACGAGTGCTTTTTTCGTATACCGAAATCGAATATCTAGACCACGATAATTACCTACTGCTACACCGGTTACTGTTTCTACAGCAGGGGGATTATATTCATAACTAATACCACGATATGTAAGTTTCATTGATCTTGCCTCCTAATATCATTGCACAGATAGAAGTTGAGGTGCGTTCCTTCAGGATATGTCCTTACTGCCGTCTTCTAGCAGAAGATGAACGATTAACTTTATTTTTATACTCTTTAATTATAACTGAAAATTTCTCAAAAGGGTGAAATTTTTATATTTATTTATATTTTTCTTCTAATTTTTATTTAAGCTTTTTGAACTGGATTTTTACTCCACATTCTGATACAAGATAAAGTTAATTAAGGCTGAAAAGGCGTAATCAGATGCACATAACTGATGTTACGTACCCTATATCTAAAACCCTTGATATTTCCTTCTCAGCTAATCCCTTAAACTATTCAAGTATTCTTTAGCTGCGTAACATTAAATACATAATACTAATCTTCAAGCTATAGGAGGAAAACTAATTGCAAATATTCCTACGTTTATCCCGGATAATTGATAATTTGAATGAGCTAATTGGACGTGTAACTTCTTGGTTAGTCATACTTATGGTCTTTGTTGGTGTTTGGAATGTAATTGGACGCTATCTAGGTAAAAGCATTGGTCAAAACCTAACTTCTAATGCTTTTATTGAAATTCAGTGGTATATTTTTGACCTGGTTTTTCTTCTGGGTAGCGCTTATGCCCTCAAACATAATGAACACGTTCGTGTAGACATTTTTTATACTAAGTGGAGTCCCAAAAGAAAAGCTCTAGCTAACCTAATTGGTACAATATTCTTCTTAATCCCCTTCAGCATTATTGTAGTAATAGTTTCCTGGGGTACTATTTTAAATTCTTGGAGTATCCTTGAAACTTCTCCTGATCCTGGTGGATTACCCCGTTACCCAATCAAAACAATGATTATAGTTAGCTTTATATTATTATTTCTTCAAGGAATTTCTGAAGCAATTAAAAATTTTGCAGTTTTGACAGGTAAATTAGCCCCCCATCAGGAGTCTCATGAGTCTGAGTTTTGAATCTGAATTGCTTGGTCCATCAATGTTTATCGGAGCATTAATTCTACTTTCCTTGGGTTATCCTGTAGCTTTTTCCTTAGGAGGAGTAGCAATAATCTTTGGCTTAATAGGCATTGGTTTGGGAGTTTTTGACCCTATATTTCTTACTGCAATGCCCCAAAGAATTTTTGGCATCATGGCTAACTATACTTTGTTGGCTATACCCTACTTTATTTTTATGGGGGCTATGTTGGAAAAATCTGGCATTGCAGAACAACTATTGGAAACAATAGGAATATTGTTTGGTCGAGTTAGGGGTGGTTTGGCTCTGGCTGTTGTTCTTGTAGGCGCTCTTTTGGCTGCTACTACTGGTGTGGTTGCTGCTACGGTAGTGGCAATGGGGTTAATTTCTTTACCTATTATGTTACGGTATGGCTATAACAAAGAATTGGCTACAGGTGTAATTGTGGCATCGGGAACTTTAGGCCAGATTATTCCCCCTAGTGTGGTTTTAGTAGTTTTGGCAGACCAACTGGGAATTTCTGTTGGTGATCTGTTTATTGGTTCTATTTTACCTGGTCTAATAATGGCAGGAACTTTTGCCCTTCATGTTTTGATTGTTTCTTTTATACGACCAGATTTAGCACCTGCTTTACCAGCAGAGGTAAGAGATATTGGAGGGAAAACTCTCGGCCTAAGGGTGCTAACTGTAATGATTCCACCATTACTCTTAATTTTATTGGTTTTAGGTAGTATATTTTTTGGTATTGCTACACCTACAGAAGCTGGTGCTGTGGGATGTGTGGGAGCGATCGCTCTTGCTATGGCTAAAAGTAAGTTTAGTTGGACTTCCTTGAGGAAGGTATGTGATGTTACCCTTCGCACAACTACTATGGTGATGTTTATACTTTTGGGGTCCACTGCTTTTAGTTTGGTTTTTCGAGGAGTGGAAGGTGATCGCTTTATGTTTAATTTACTTTCTAATCTTCCTGGCGGTACAACTGGTTTCTTGGTTGTCAGTATGGCAATAGTTTTTTTTCTTGGTTTCTTTATTGACTTTTTTGAGATTGCTTTTATTGTTGTACCTTTATTCGTACCTGTTGCACAACAACTGGGTATTGACTTAGTTTGGTATGGTGTGATATTAGGGGCTAATCTTCAAGCATCTTTTTTAACACCTCCCTTTGGTTTTGCGCTATTTTACTTGCGGGGTGTAGCACCTTCAGAAGTTACTACTGGTGAAATATATAGAGGTGCTATTCAGTTTATTCTACTTCAGTTATTGGTTTTAGTACTGATTATTACTTTTCCTGGTATTGTTAATTTCCTACCCTCATTGAGTAGATAAAGGTTTTATCCCAAAATTGTGATAAATTATATATTGAGTAAATACATTTTTTTGAACCATGTTTAGTATCACTTTAAGTATGAATTAAAATAGTATTAATATTTCTTGCCTTTTTCAGTCTTTACTACTTACTTATGATTAGAGCCAAAGTCAGTACCAAAAATTGGGTGAAACTTAATATTAGGTATTTTGACTAACTCTTGAATAGAAGCTATTACTGCCAAATAACTAAAAAATTTTCTCAACTATTGCATATATCAAGGAGTTTAATATATACTAGTATTCAACTTCATTTTATAGGAAGTTATTGAAAATAAGTTTAGTTCAACTTGGAGATATTGGCATGTCAGAAAAATTTGATGTTCAGCAAACTCGGCCTAGTAAAATTCAGGTAGAGGTAAAAGATATTCGACAAAATTCACTAAATAAAAACTCGGAAACAGGATTAAATTTTGACGGAGAGGGAGATAGTGACAATAGTCACCACTATACTTAAATATTTAAGTATTTAAATATTTCTTTTAGATACTTAGGGAGTTAAGAATTACCTAATTTCTTCCTATCTTAAATTAGTCTTATAAGTCTGAGCATGTGACAAGTTAAAATACATGATGGTAAAAACTTTAACCCTTTGTATCTAAACTATTAGAGATAAAATATTTCTGAGTTTTTTGGAAATTAAATTATAGTTAATTGCATACAATTCAGATCACAGGAGTTGACAAAAAAACAATTTAACATTTTAACATTGAATTAGGAGATTGATTAAGATATCTCAATGTGATGATCATAGGGGATGTGACAGCAGACTTCGGGGAAATGATGTACAGATTTTTGAATTATCACAATCTATTTAGGATTGCTAGAACAAGGAAAGTAGAGAAAAAAATTTATTTTATCTCATTAATATCAAAACCTCTGTATACAAAACAACTATCATTTAGTTTAGGTATCTGTTAATGCAAAATAAATTAAATTAAGAATTCCTGAATAAAGCCACATATAAATCAACAAGGTTAAGTTGAGAGCAAATTATATGATAGACGACAGTAAAGATAAGCTTTGACAAATCTATGATGTGCTAGAAAAAATCCTTAACTAAAACTGTATTTTCCTATAAATATCAAAAATTAATAGAAAAAATTCTCAATTATGTCCTATCTAACAAATCTAATACAACCATTACAACAAGAAGAATTTTTAGAAAATAACTGGACTAGAAAAGCGATCGCCATCTCCAATAAAGGAGAGAAAGATTTTACAGACCTATTTTCATGGGAAAAGCTTAACTATCTACTCAACTTTCATCAAATAAAATATCCCGATGTGCGACTTGCATATGATGGAAAAGTTCTAGAGGCAAAAGAAAATAAAAATTTTACCCAATGGTGTGAAAAAGGGGCCACCTTAATCATAGATAAAATTGATAAAAGGATTCCAGAAGTTTCTATATTTACTTCAAAACTTAGCTACGAATTAGGATACCCAACTCAAGTCAATGCTTATTGTTCTTGGTCTAGTAAAAAAGGATTTTCTACTCACTACGATACTCACGATGTATTTATTTTGCAAGTAGAAGGAAATAAACAATGGTATGTCTATACTGACACCTTCAAATATCCATTGCCAAAGCAAAAATCATCATCTTTGACACCACCCGAAGAAGAAGCATATTTGAGTTGTATTTTACATCCAGGAGATGTGCTTTATATACCTCGAGGACATTGGCATTATGCAGCGACAATAGAGGAACCATCTATTCATCTTACTTTAGGTATTCATTCTCGAACAGGTGTCGATTTATTAGAATGGTTAATTGGTCAATTTCAAAATCAAGAAGAGTGGAGAACAAATCTACCTTTAAGAATAGATGAGATTTCTTTTAATGTCAGTATAGAAAATTTAATTAAAGACTTAAAAGAGTATATAAATAATCACAATATTAAGGAAGAATATAATAACTACTTGGATGGTTTAGAAGAACCTGTTGAGCAATATAATTTACCATATCAAGCTGGATTTAATATTTTTCATAAGGGTGTTGATACTAAATTTAAAGTGTCTCAGTTTCAACGTTTAAAAATTTCTAAAATTGCTGATAATGATGGATATAAAATTTTAGTTTCTGGTAAAGAAGTATCTATTCGAGGAGTGCCAGAATATTTAGTAAAAAATTTATTTAGTAGAGAAACATTTACTGGAAAAGATATTATAAATTTGCTGCCTGAATATGACTGGGAAATAGATATTATGCCTATGTTATCAAAGCTAGTTAGTGAAAGAGTTATTTTTGTAGAATCAGGGGTTTAAATATGAACAGATTTTTTGTACTGATGCTTATGAAGGAGGTAAATATTATGAAGATAAAATTCTAATTTACAAAAATAAGTATATATTTGAGAGGATAAAAATATCTATAGCAATCCTATTTGATTCATGTCAAAAATCTTGACAGTTTTTGATAATAGCTTTGGAGTATTGGTTAAGAGATAATACTTTCGGAATTAATTTCTAGCTTTTTAATTCTTACAACCTATTTAGGATTGCTATATTTATAAACTTAATTTATTCGAAAAAAATTAGTGGTAAATGCCTCATAAATTTGCTACTTGAATATAACTGGAAAATAAATACTATATTTATATTATCAAAGCTAGTCAGTTAATTTAGTGAAAGAGTTATTTTTTTATGATCAGGAGTTGAAATATGAATACATTTTTTTGTGCTGATGCTTGCCGAAAAGCAGATGAAGATATTATTGGAAGTGGTACAAATTATTCAGTATATGTGTTGATAGAGTGTCCTTACCCTTGGGAGCATAATGCTTTTAAGTCTCGTTTTTTCCCAAAAAACTTAGAGATTTTGATGGCAGAAGTGAAAAGAGATAAATTGCCTCTCAGATTTTTACTAATTACTCAAAACCAAAATTACAAGCAAAATAACAGAAAGATTTTAATTTATGAAAAAGAGCAATGCTCATTTATAAATGGTTATAAAAAATATGAGTTTGACGTAAACAATCCTGAAAAAATAGCTCCAATGATTAAAAAATACTTAGCGGGAGATAATTTACATACTAAGACTCAAAATAATGAAACAAGAGATATATTAATTTGTACTCATGGTAGCCATGATAAGTGTTGTGCTAAATATGGCAATCCGTTTTATATGGAAGCTAAAAAAACTATTTCCCAATTGAATTTAGAAAATACAAGAATTTGGAAATCAAGCCACTTTGGTGGTCACAGGTTTGCACCTACTATGATTGATTTTCCTGATGGTAGATATTATGGATTACTTAATCAAGAATCTTTTCAAGCAGTTTTGCTAAGAAATGATAATATTAAATTATTAAATCAAGTTTATCGAGGTTGGGGAATTTTACCAACTTGTATTCAAGTCTTGGAAAGAGAACTTATCTTCTGCCACGGTTGGGAATGGTTTGAGTATAAAATTAATATATTCAATTTAGAGATAAGTTCCGATAAAAAATTAATTAAAACCCAATTAGGTGTGCTTAAGCCAGATGGTTATCAATATATTTGTCAAGCTAAATTAGTCAAGGATGAAACTAAAACCATCCATCTAAAAGGTTCTTGTAATGCTTCTCAAGAGTCAGAATTTCTTAAGTATTCTGTCAACCATCTTAGCTTCAAAATAGAGAATAAAACTTCAATTTCTGAAAAAATATTTACAAATTATCATCAAAAGGTTGGTTGACGGATATCAATAGATCTGTGATTGTAGTAAGACTTTTCTGGCTTTTTAAGTCAGAGATAAACCTTTATGCATGAATAAAAAAATTTTTCACTTTTTCACCCGAAGTCAGTTATGTCAATCCGGTAAGTTAAGGAGCATAAATTTATGGGGTATCCCAATAAATTCAAATGATGGACTAGTGTCTGTAAAACCTATTTTTTCATAAAATTTAGAAGCATTGATACGAGACATAACTTTCAATGATGTTAGCTGTTTCTGCTTGGCAATTTCAATAATTTTTTGAATTAAAGATGTACCTACTCCCTGATATTGAAATTCAGGTAAAACAGCAAGATATGAAATACTCCCTGATTGTGTAGATAATTGACGCAGTCTAGCTGAACCAATAATTTGTTCCTTACAAACAGTAACAAAATGTAGAGAAGAATAATCATCATCATACTCATCCTTTTCTGTTCCTCTTTCCATATTTATCGGCTTTCTTAATACTAACCAACGTTGATAATACATTTTCTCTTTTTCTTGTTGGCTTTGAATTAGACTAATCTTAAGTTTTGTCATTGTTCAACCATAATTAATTTAGGAGCGATTGCTATTTTTATGTAGTAGTAAGAATTGTCTCTTGCTGACCACAACAGAGTTAAGCTCAAAATCCTAACTTTTTGAGCTTGAAGGACCGAAAACGATTCACTTTTTTTTAACCCCAATAAGGCTAAAAGCTTTATGTGTCAATGCTTTCATATTTAATCAGCAACCCCTAAATAGGGCTTGCTGAATAGAACTTGACCCATAAACAACTCAAATAATCAAGAATACTTAAAGGTTTACCAAGTGCAATAAATCAATTTTTATACTATCAAAAATAATGGATATAGATGGAAGACAAATGT
The DNA here is from genome assembly GCA_023356535.1 of Trichodesmium sp. MAG_R03. GTDB lineage: Bacteria > Cyanobacteriota > Cyanobacteriia > Cyanobacteriales > Microcoleaceae > Trichodesmium. The sequence goes on from JAKQYF010000034.1 coordinate 16,098, forward strand.
AGTAAAGCAATGCAGTTAAAAAATGACAGAATTATTACCTACCGTCAACCCTACCTATGAGTTTTCAGCAGAATCTACTTATACCAAGCTGGATGAGATAATATAGAGGCAAACATTCTTACTCCACGCAGTAAATTAGATAAAGGTAGATGACCTTGTGGCGCAGTCAAGTTCCACGTAAACTCATTAGGATATCTTGTCCAAGTATTGCCATTTTTCCAACCTATTTTTGGTAGTAGCTTATCCCAGTTTTTGCCTACTCCTAGCCAAATTTCTCTCTGTATAGAATAGCCAAATTTTCCTTCTGAATAAACTAACCACATAGTATTAATCGTTTGGATATCTGGAATTGGAATACTATCTACTTCTGAAAAATAAAGCCACTTTCTTTGTGTTGCTGCTTCTCCTGCTAACTCACATAATTTTTGCATAGTTAATTTATCAGCTTCTAAAAAATCTTGATGAGCTAATTTTATTTGTAAGTGACTATAATCAATATTAGATACTGAATCGATTGGCACAACTCCTAGGGGAAAATATTTTCGTATAAATTCATCAACTTGAGATGAATTGACTTGACGCAAAACTTGATAGATTTTTCCCTCAACTATAGTTGGCAAATATGATTTTTTATTTTGCAAAAATCCCATGAGAATTTCTAAACCTTCATCTCCTATTTCTGCCAAATTAGGAATTACCTGCAACTGTTTTTTGGGAGAACCAGATTCTAGTTGAGACTCTAGTTCAGATATATTAAATGAAGGGTCTTGTGTAGAGTTAGCCTGTGATTCTTTCATTTCAGTTATCAGTATCAGTTATTAGTTATTCAGTATGAATTTTTTTTAAAAGCATTAAAATTCTCTCAGATTTTTTTTAGTTATTGCAGAAAATTACCAGGAATATTAATAAATACTAGCAACCAGCTCCTTGTTCAATGATTGTGTAAAATACTATTAATAATTGCAGTAGTAGAGGTTGGTATTTCTATTTGAATCAAAGAGATTTTACCGCCATAATCTTTCACTTTTGAAGCTTCAGGTAATGTTTCAATAGAATAATCGCCACCTTTAACATAAAAATCGGGTTTAAGTCGTTCTATTATTTTAGTAGCAGTAGTTTCATGAAAAATTACTACTCCGTCAACTGGTTTGAGAGCTGCTAAAACTTCAGCCCGTTGGATTTGCGGTACAATTGGCCGCATAGGGCATCCCTCTTTTTGGGGTTTAAGATTTTGGACTGACCAATCACTATTTAATCCTACTACAAGCGATCGCCCCAGAGACTTAGCTGCCCACAAATAACGAATATGTCCAGCATGAACTAAGTCAAAGCACCCATTTGTAAATACTAAAGGTCGCCAAACAGTTGGTTGAGAATTAATGAGCTGTTCTAGTCCAGTCAAATTATACAGGCCAGACATCAGTTTTGGAGAGTCCATTTTTTCATTTTTCCGTTGAATCATTACAAAATTTTTAAATTAAGACTATAAATGGAAAAAAGCTGATGAGCTATAATTAAATTCTTTCATAATTGTAAACATAGAGTAATATTTTGAGATATGGAAAATATATTTTCCATATCAGAAATAGAAGGTATCCTCAACATTTCATATCCACTATTTCCAGTGAACTATAACTGAAAACTCAGCAAAATTATATGAAAGCAACAAATATCCGTCAATATTCCTCAATAGCTGCTAGAGCTCTGACAATAGCAGGAGCAGTTATGATTTTGTCATCTATACTTGACTTTATAGTCTTATCAATTCCTTCTAAAATAGAAAATATATATAACACAACATGGCAAATCAGTTTAACGACCCAAATAGTCGATCGGGGAATAATTCCTATGGTAGGAATGACCTTATTATTCACAGGCTACTGGGTAAGCAATAATTCTGGCCTTCGAGATAACTCTACATCTTCAATATTAGATTTGAGATTTTGGGCACTTTTACTAGCTAGCTTATTAGGACTAGTATATCTATTACTATTTCCCATACACTTAAATAATATTCGTATAGCTCAGGGAGAACGCATTAAACAAATAGAACAGCAATCAGAGCAACGTGAAACACAGTTACAAAATCAAATTGATAGTGGCCAACTAGAAACAAGAATACAGGAACAGTTAGCAAAGCAAAAAAAGGAATTTTCTAACTTACTAAAAGATGAAACTAGGTTAAAAAAAGTATTAGCAAATGAACAATTGCCAGACCAAATGAAAACCTTACTAGAAGAATCAAAAGACAATCCTCAGGTTATAGAGGAATTTTTAAAGAAAAGAGCAGAACAAGTACCAAATAAATCTTTAACTCAAATTCGTATTCAAGGGAAGCAATCAAAAGATCAAGTTAATAGTATAGCCTTTAAATCTACTGTCAGAACAGGTTTGAACAGCTTACTTTTATCAGTAGGCTATATTATGATTGGTTGGACAGGATTAAAAAATATGGGAATTATTAAAGGTAAAGGGCGTCGCCAAAACCTCCCTAGATAATTGCAAAGCTAAGATATCAAAATTACAATAGAGAATTGACTTAGCTGACGACTTATGTTGCTAAGAGTTGTTATAAGTATATTTATTCAAAGTAATAAAGCAGATATATTTTTTCCATCGTGCCTTTAGGCCGAGGAGGATGTCAACAAAGAGCAATTACTAAAATTCATCGAATGTTCTCAATTTACATACTTACTTACAATGAAGAAATAGATATTGCTGCTTGTATTAATTCAGCAATGCTGTCAGATGACATTATAGTAGTTGATTCTTTTAGTAGTGATAGAACTATAGAAATAGCTCAATCTTATCCTGTAAGAATAGTTCAACACAAATTTGAAAGCCATGGACGACAGCGAACATGGATGTTACGGGAAGTTACGGTCAAATATGAGTGGGTTTATATCCTAGAAGCAGATGAACGGATGACCCCAGAGCTGTTTAATGAATGCCTAAAAACTATTCAAAATCAAGAATATATTGGGTATTACGTTGCAGAACAAGTACTATTTATGGGAAGTTGGATTCGCTACAGTACCCAATATCCCCGTTATCAGATGCGCCTATTTCGCAAGGATAAAGTTTGGTTTAGTGACTATGGCCACACAGAAAGAGAAGTTTGCGATGGTCCCACAAGTTTTCTGCAAGAAACTTATCCCCATTATACTTGTAGTAAAGGTCTTTCTCGTTGGATAGAAAAGCACAATCGCTATTCTACAGATGAAGCTCTTGAAACAGTTAAACAACTAGAAAAAGGAAGTATATCTTGGAAAAATCTATTGCTTGGTGAGTCTGAAGTAGAGAGAAGACGTGCTCTAAAAGACTTTTCCCTGCGCTTACCCTTTAGACCAATAGTTCGCTTCATATATATGTATATTTTTCTCAGAGGATTTCTTGATGGCCAAGCTGGATTAGCTTGGTGTACCTTGCAAGCTTTCTATGAATATCTCATACTAATTAAAGTCTGGGAAATAAAAAATATGCCTGTACCATCATTAACTTCAGCTATCGATACCAATTCGTCAAAATTAGAAATAGAGGCACAAAGGTAACATATAACTTAACAATTAAAACAACTGCTAAGTAATATAGTAATTGAATTGTTGAGTTGAAATATACACAGGACTTACGCAGAATCGCTATATATGGTGCAAAAATTTGTTATTTTCAAGATATTGCTACTACAGTTATTGCTGTTGTGTAATTCCTGATACATTGAAAAGTAGCTTTACCGAAAAATTGGGTTTAAAGCGTTGCCCATAAGCGGGCGACTTTTGAGTTTATTTTTTTCCACCGGTCATGTTATCATGCTTTTTAGTTCACAAGAAATATATTAGTCGCGGGTGGGCAATCCGAGACAAAAAACGGACAGGTCGGCCAGCATAAGATTACTGCCAAAGTAGGAGCAACCTGTGAGATGTCAACCCGCCGAGGGGCTAGGGCTCGGTAGGAAAGCCAGTGCCTTTAGGCCGGGGAGGATGTCAACAACCAAGGTTGATTAACAGTAATTATTAATTTGTTAACAAAAGTTAACAAATACTAGCAATTACTGCTGAAAAAGTAACCGGTTCAGATGAAAAGCTAAACGACTAAATAGCTTGTAGGTGATAATCAAGGTGAAAAAAAGAAAAGCCTGTGTGAGAAAATCTAGCAGATTATGTGGAGATTTTCCTTGAGCAGGTAGGTTAATCTTATTGGATCAACACACCTTAAATATTTATTTAGGAATAAGTACCCAAACTTTACCATAGCAACAATTACACTGAAAAATCTAATCAACTACTTTTAGTTTTTTTCAGTCTACTACTGTGCATTATTAACAAATGTCTCGCCAAATTGTATTGGTTAATTTATAGCTGGAAAAAAAGTACAGGTAAGTATCAAAGTTGATTATCAAAAATATCCCCAGTTACAGCAGTAAATCTACATCAAAATCTGAGTAAATTAAACTATGCATGTAAGCCAAATTACTCATCCTAAACAGTTGTACGGTCTTTCAATTCATCAATTAGAAGAAATTGCTAGACAAATACGAGAGAAACATCTAGAAACAGTTGCCACAAGTGGAGGCCATCTAGGTCCAGGGTTAGGAGTTGTAGAGCTGACATTGGGTCTCTACCAAACTCTTAATCTAGATCGGGACAAAGTCATTTGGGATGTAGGGCACCAAGCTTACCCTCACAAAATAATCACAGGTCGGTATCATAATTTCCATACTTTGCGACAAAAAGATGGTGTCGCAGGTTATTTAAAACGTTGTGAAAGTAAATTCGACCATTTTGGCGCTGGTCATGCTTCTACCAGTATCTCTGCTGGTTTGGGGATGGCCTTAGCTAGAGATATGAAAGGAGATAACTTCAAAGTAGTTTCCATTATTGGAGATGGTGCTTTGACTGGTGGTATGGCTTTAGAAGCTATTAATCATGCAGGTCACTTACCCAAAACTAATATACTAGTTGTGCTAAACGATAACGAGATGTCCATTTCTCCTAACGTAGGTGCAATTTCTCGCTATCTCAACAAAATGCGCTTATCCCCACCGATGCAGTTTCTTCAGGATAACTTAGAAGAACAATTCAAACAAATTCCTTTTGTTGGTGAAACCTTTACACCAGAAATGGAACGCCTCAAAGGAGGAATGAAACGTTTAGCAGTGTCAAAAGTGGGGGCTGTAATTGAAGAATTGGGCTTTACCTACATGGGTCCTGTTGATGGGCATAATTTAGAAGAACTAATTACAACTTTCAAACAAGCCCATCAAATTCCTGGACCAGTGTTAGTTCATGTTGCTACAACTAAGGGTAAAGGATACGCAGTTGCTGAAGAGGATAAAGTTAGCTATCATGCTCAAAATCCTTTCAATTTGGCCACGGGTAAAGCTCTACCAGCAAGTAAGCCAAAGCCTCCTAAATACTCTAAAGTTTTTGCCCATACTTTGGTGAAACTTGCGGAAAATAACCTCAAAATTATTGGTATTACTGCTGCTATGGCAACTGGCACTGGTTTAGATAAGCTTCATGCCAAATTGCCAAAACAATATATAGACGTTGGTATTGCTGAACAACACGCTGTGACTTTGGCAGCAGGTTTAGCTTGTGAAGGAATGCGACCAGTGGTTGGTATTTACTCGACTTTTTTGCAACGAGCTTATGACCAAATTATTCATGATGTCTGTATTCAGAAGTTACCTGTTTTCTTCTGTTTAGACCGCGCTGGAATTGTGGGTGCAGATGGTCCAACTCACCAGGGAATGTATGATATTGCTTATTTACGTTGTATCCCAAATATGGTGGTCATGGCGCCTAAAGATGAGGGTGAGTTACAAAGGATGGTTGTTACAGGTATTGAATATACGGATGGGGCGATCGCTATGCGTTATCCTCGTGGTAATGGTTATGGTGTGCCTCTGATGGAAGAGGGTTGGGAAGCTATTCCTATTGGTAAGGGTGAAATTCTGCGGAATGGTGATGATGTGCTGATATTGGGTTATGGGTCTATGGTATATTCGGCTATGCAAACAGCAGAAATTCTCAGCGAGCATGGTGTTGCTGCTACTGTGGTAAATGCTCGTTTTGTGAAGCCTTTGGATACGGAGTTAATTCTGCCTTTGGCACAACGTATTGGAAAGGTTGTGACTATGGAGGAAGGTTCTTTGATGGGTGGTTTTGGTTCGGCAGTTACGGAAGCATTAATGGATAATAATGTGCTTGTACCTGTGTTACGTTTGGGTGTACCGGATAAGTTGGTGGATCATGCCAAACCTGATGAGTCGAAGGTTGATTTGGGTTTGACTCCTTCTCAAATGGCAGAACGTATTTTGCAGAGTTTTAAGCCTAAGTTATTGACTGTTAACGTTTAATAGAGTTGTTGGCAGTTTTAAATAGACTTCTAATGCCGTCACATTGCTATGAACGGTATTTTATGGTTTTGCCAGGAATTGCCGGGCTTGATGTATCTGAAAGGTTAATTTAGGGGGAGGTTCTATGGAATCTCCCTATAAGTATTTTCTCGACAAGGTTTATTTCCTCTCTGATTTAAGTTTTATTCTTCAGCAGAAAAAGCTAAATTTACGCAAAAGGGGAAAGAATGGACAACGCGGCACACCGTAACTATAGTCATTCCGAATAAGAATGGGATACTTTTTCAGCTAAAAACCCTTTCACAGCAAGAAAATCTTGTCTCAATCTAAATCAGAATGACTTAATCGCTATAGAAGGAAGTATTCTAACATGGAATATCAATATCACGGTACAGATATAGACGGACTTACTCTAAATCCAGAGGAACTGTACGTTCGGAATAGGAAGCTTAACGACTTAATTGGTAATTTGACATTTACTGGGGCTATTTATCACTTATTGATGGGCAAAGAGGCAACTCCATCCCAAGAACAACTTCTTGATCGCTACCTTGTTAGTGCGCTTTATTCTTTGACAGAGGAGGATACAGCCATAGAAGTGATAAAAACTGTAGTCGCTTCAGGTGCAACCTATTCTCAGGCAATTATTGCAGGGTTAATGGTTGACAAAACAAAATCATTTGAACAGATGATTGCTAAGTTTGACTTGGGGGCAATAGGCTTGGATCGAGACAGTCAAATTGGACTATATTATGTAGGTCTAATTCCCTCCTTAATGGTTATTGCTATCGAAAGTATTCAGTGGATTAAGGAACATAAGGAAAATTGTTTTGACTACCAAAAAACTGATGGGAAAAGGGTTTTGACTGAGGGAAAAGACTATATTGAATCTATATTTACGCTTTGTACTAACAGAAATTTTAGTGACTCAACTGAGAGAAAAATATTCAACGATATTATGCTTAGCTTGCACGCTGGTTGGGGGTTTCTTGCTCCCTCAGTTATGTTGCCCAGGGTTGCTGTCGGTACAAGAGTTCCTATTCACCAAGCGATCGCGGCAGGTTTTACGGCGGCAGGTTCTTCCCACGTTGGAGCTTGCGAAAAAGCAATGGAGTTCTTTACTGCAGTTCACCAACAATGTTCGGAAAGTATAGAAATAGAAGCACTGGCGATCAATATATTGAAAGAAAACCTGGCTAAAAAGGAGAAGATCCATGGTTTTGGACACCCAATGTTTAAGGTGGATTCAAGAAACCCTCGTCTACGGTCAATTATATCAGAGCTCGAGATGGGCTCAGACTTTATTCAAATTTACGATATTGCGACAGAGTTTTTGAAAGAGAAACTAGGAATTTATCCAAACATTGATAGCATTAGCGCTGCTGTATTTTTGTCTCTGGGAATGAAACCTCCCTATGGAACGGGACTATTCCTCTGTGCACGGACTTCGGCAATGGTTGCTCATATTCTGGAACAAAAAGATAAACCTCCTTTTGGTGCCACCAGTGAGGAGATTCGCAAATGGTTTGGTCCTTTTGCTGTCGGTGTGAAGTGAAAATTATAGCAGTCGAAGCATAGGTTAAGACATTTAGATGGTTTGGTTTTTTTTACTAACTGGTGTAAGACTAGACCCAAGAGCAGCTTTAGACGTGAAAATTAATGACAATATATGATCAGTACGCAAGACAGTGAAATAGAAAGATCTAAACAATGGTGGTTACTATTGGCCGTGAGTTTAGGAACGTTTGTGTTCTCGCTAGATGTGCATATTGTCAATTTAGCTTTGCCAAGACTGGTAGAGGACTTCCATAGCGATTTTGCTACGGTTGAGTGGGTTCCCCTAAGTTATTCCCTTATGCTAGCGGTCCTAGTGCTTGGCGTGGCTACCTTGGGGGACATTTGGAGCAAGAAATGGCTCTATATTATCGGACTGGCAGCATTTATCGCTAGTTCATTGGTGTGTGGAACTGCCACGACAATTTACTTATTAATCGCAGCACGGATATTTCAGGGAGTTGGAGCCGTGTTTATTGCAGTACTCTCCCCCGTGATCGCGACTGAGGTGTTTCCTGATGCTAAGCGAGGACTAGCCTTAGGGATTATTACTAGCACGGGTTGGGCGGGGGTATCATTGGGACCGACGGCAGGAGGAGTGCTTATAGAGCATTTTGGTTGGCGTTCAGTTTTTTTGATTAATTTGCCAATTTGTGCTATTGGCATAGTGTTGGCGATACTGACGATTCCCAGGGTCAGTAGCAATAAGGGTCGAAAGGATTTTGATTTTTCGGGAGCATTGATTTTAGGGATAACGTTAACTTGCTTGTTATTGGGAATGACACGGATGCAAGGAGAGGATTTAGATAGCAGTATAACTTGGGTTTTATTGGGGATATCGGTAATGGGTTGCGTTAGTTTTTTGTGGTCTCAGAAACAATCAGATAGACCATTGCTTAATTTGAGTTTATTTAGATCGCTGGAATTAAGCTTGAGTCTACTGCTAAGTTCAATTTCCTATGCTTTTAGCACTGGTGTCATTTTCATTTTGCCCTTTTTTCTGAAACTCGTTAAGCATTATTCCGAACAACAATTAGGATTATTGATAGCAGTTCTACCTATATTGGCAATATCTGTAGGCCCTGTAGCTGGCTTCCTAGCAGATCGTTTTGGCGAAAGAAGCATTAGTACCATAGGAATGGTATTATTATTGATAGGCTGTTTGACAATTAGCACATTTAGTGAAGAGTTGACGGTTACGGGCTATGTATTGCGGGTGCTGCCTTTTGGAATTGGTGTCGGTTTGTTCCAACCCCCTAATCAAAGTGCTATTATGGGCAGCGTGCCTTCACAATATGTCAGTGTTGCTTCCGGACTTTGGTTCTTTTCACGAGCTTTTGGTCAGGTAATGGGTATAACTTTGATAGGTATTCTGTTTTCTCGCTTAAGTTCTAGCCAACTTCCAGTAGACATCCCCTTTTCAGCTACAATAGCGCCAGTTGAAGCATTAGTGTTTGGAGAACAAGCTAGTTTTCGTATTATGTCGGCCATTCTTGTAGTGGCGGTAGTTATATCTGTATTGCTGTGGCAGCGACAAAATAGCACTTCTACTCAGATATAGATATCTCCAAATAACTTGATTTCCAAGGGATTTAAAGCTTGTGGAGAAGATAAGTTATACCAATTACCAGAAACGGTGTTTGGGAGGAGATGCTAGCGTTCCCAAGAAGAAGTTAATTATCATCGTTTTGAAGGCGAACATAAGGTAGCCATATAATGAGTCGAATTTGTTTATATGGCGAGGGATTTATTTGTAGGGGCGATTCGCGAATCGCCCCTAGATCATAATAATTTCAGGACTTACGCAACGACACTAACTGTAGTGTCAATTTCTTAAGAAAGATGAATTTATGCATCATATATAGCGGTACTGCGTAAGTCCTAAATTTCTTTCAGGACTTACGCAACGACACTAATTGTAGTGGCAATATCTGGAAAAATTTGACATCCTCCCCGGCCTAAAGGCACTGGGTAACAACCGAGCCGTAGCCCCTCGGCGGGTTGACATTTCACAGGCTGCTGCTACTTTGGCAGTAGTTTTATGCTTGCCTCAATGTCCGTTTTTTGTCTCGGTAAGCCCACCCGCGACTAATATATTTCTTGTGAACTAAAAAGCATCATAACATAACCTGTAAAAAAATCAACTAAAAAGTCGCCCGCTTATGGGCAAGGCTTTAAACCCAATTTTTCGGTAACTCACATTCCGCACGTCAACTTATAGCATTAAAAGTAGTATAAAAATTGGTAGCTTGCCAAGTATTTATACTATATAATGTCCGGTTAAATAGGTATAAATAGGGCTTGCTGAAAAAGTCTTTTTCAGGAGTAGTAGACCCACACCCTTAACATCTCCCAGGAGGAGCAGTAAGGACGTTGCATAACAAAAATGCATTTCATGTCGCTAAGCGTTACGTTCCTACAGAAAAACGGGGAATTGATAGAGAAGGTAGTCGGATATATTTGTCCCTTGATTTTTATGCCTAGGGAGCGCCCAAAATACTAACTTTTTGAGCTCTTAGGACTGAAAACTAGACACTTTTTTCAAGTCTCAAAATCCTAAAACCCTTATTTATCAATATTTTTGGCCTTAATCAGCAAGCCCTAAATAAATTAGGGAGAAGTAAGGGCGAACGGCCGTTTTGCTTGCGCATACTTCGTTAACGCTGCGCAACATGAAACGTTCCTACAGGAGTTAGGAGGGAAGAGGAGGAAGTTTTTTTATCACTAATTATCCGGACATGATCAGGACTTACGCAGTGCCGCTATATATGGCGCATAAATTTGTCATTTCCAAAAAATTGCCACTACAACTAGTTCCGTTGCGTAAGTCCTGATGATATTATATCATGTCCGGTAGTATCGTTTGTGTATAAAATTATAGTCATTTTAAATAAGAATGAGACTATTTTTCGCCTGAAATACTTTCATAGCAAGAAACACTTGTCTCAATCCAAAGTGAAACAACTATAAGTCACAACTGAATAAACCCTTCTATCTTATACTTTCTAACCTCTGCCAACATCCACCAAAGTATAAGTATTCAGGCGGACATGATATAAATCATCTTCATTGACCTTTCTCAAGAGTTAAATTCTCAAAAAAATATTGAGGATAAATACTTGATTTAGCCAGATGTAAGCTACCCATCATTCCCTACTGACTACTGACTACTTGCTCTTTGTACTACATTTTATCGTGCGGAATGTCGGATATAACCTCAAGCTGGAACTTTAACCACCTCATTACCAGACAAACCAAAAGCTTTGTGAATAGCTTGCAATGCTTTCACTCCATTCTCTTCCTCTACCACACAACTAATTTTAATTTCCGAAGTAGCAATCATTAAAATATTGATTTGACTTGCTGCCAACGCCTCAAACATCTGTGCTGCTACCCCTGGATGATCAATCATTCCAGAACCGACTACACTTACTTTGGCAATGGCACTCTCTAATATCACTTCTCCCCAACCAAATTCAACTGCTGCATTTGCTAAAGTTTGATATGCAGTTTCTCCCTCTGGTTGAGATACAGTAAAAGCAATATCACGAGTCAAAACTCCATTCACACTATGACAACGTTGGGATTGAATAATCATATCTATACTAATATTCTGCTGCGCCAACAAACCAAATATTTTCGCGGCCATTCCTGGGCGATCAGGAACTTGACGTACTGCTAATCTTGCCTGCTTCAGATCTAAAGCAACCCCTCGAACTGGTGGGGTAACTTCTTCGGACTCAAAAGCAGTAGAGCTACTATAAATATCTGCAACATCTACATCAAATGCTTGACACAAAGAATTAACTGCTTTTTCACAGTCTTCTGCATCAACTACACAACTGACCTTAACTTCTGAAGTAGAAATCATTACTATATTTACTCCTGCTGCTGCCAAAGTTTCAAACATTTTGGTTGCTACTCGGGGTCGTCCGATCATACCTGCACCCACAAGACTAACTTTGGCAATAGTTCGCTCTTCTGTTTGGACTTCTGGTTCGCCCAAACTGGGGTCAGAATTTTTTCCTAAAGTAGGCAGTATAGCATCCGCTACTGCTGCTGCTTGTTTCCAGACATCTTTCCTGACAGTAAAGGCAATATCATTAGTCTCGCTTTCATGAATAGATTGAATAATCAAATCTACATCTATATTTTGTACGGCAATACCAGAAAATAATTTGGCTGCCACACCAGGACGATCGGGAACGCGCAACAGAGAAATTCCAGCTTGGTTGGTGTCATATTCTATGGCATCTACAGATTTGGTTAATTCTAAATCTTGCAAGGCAGGACGTTTGGGTATTGTGGAAACTATACGAGTACCAGGCGCATCGCTCCAACTAGATAAGACTACTAATGGCATTCCATAATTTCTAGCAATTTCAACGGCCCTAGGATGCAACACTTTGGCTCCTAGACTTGCCAACTCCAACATTTCATCACAGGTAATTGCTGACATTAACTGTGCTTTAGGTACTATGCGGGGGTCGGTTGTGAGAATTCCAGGTACGTCTGTATATATTTCGCATCTTTCTGCTTGGAGTGCTGCTGCTAAAGCGACTGCGGAAGTATCCGAACCACCTCTACCTAATGTTGTGATTTCCTGGTGGCGAGTCTGACTGATGCCTTGGAAACCTGCAACAACTATAACTTGTCCTAGTCGCAGATGTTCCTCTATACGTTCGGTTTGAATATGTAAGATACGAGCGCGGGAATGTTCAGCTTCTGTGACTATTCCTACCTGGGCTCCGGTAAGAGAAATAGCTGGTACACCCAATTCTTGTAAGGCCATACTCATTAGAGCGATGCTAACTTGTTCCCCTGTGGATAGTAGCATATCTATTTCTCGGCGACAGGGGTCCGGAGAAATTTCGTTTGCTAGTTTTAGTAAGGCATCTGTGGTTTTTCCCATCGCTGATACGACTACTATTACTGAGTGAACCCTGGCTGTTTTAGCAATACGTTGGGCCACTGCTTTAATTCTTTCCACAGACCTGACTGATGTACCACCATATTTTTGGACTATTAGCATATTGATTTGAGAATTAGATTATTAACATATATTGATTTTAAATTCTTCTGTTGAAACTTACTGGATTAACTATACAGCTAAAATTGGGTACAATATAAAATATACCAAGTGTAAGAGAGTATTTTTTCAAATTCTAGCCTTTGCTAAATAAAGGATTGAGCAATGGGACAAGCCTGCTTTTATACTCGGATTTAGTATTACCTATTCCCTACTACTAGATTTTGTAATGACTTCTTTAGGTATTTATTAAAGCAAATGTTACTGAGCGATGGCTGGCTGTTTTAGTGATATAATATTTAGATTAGGTAACTCGAAACTAGTAGTTATCTTCATTTTTCAGTTAATCTCTGAGTTTAATAAACAGATAAATATGGCTTTTCATCTCTTACTTTTTTATGAATAACAATCAGAACTCTTCAGGAATTTGCCATAAATTTTCGGCTTCAGTACCAGCAGTTCTCATCTTCAACTTTTGACTTAATCTCTGAGTTTGGGAAACTGAGAAAAGTGACTTCCAATCTCCCACTTTTCCTTGACGAATAAATGGAGTCATATTAACAGGACGTTGACTAGACCAACGACTTTGATTTTTGCTCATGCTAGTAAAACTTGTATGGTGAAGAATGCTTTCTAGAATTTCTGTATTTTTGACTTTTTCTACATAATTATTACCTAAAAATTTTGCTATAGCAATAATATTTATTTTAGGGTTATTTTTCATAGATTCATAGGTTAAAAAAAGAACATTTTTATCGTTTTTATGCTGCACCCAAGAAAGCAAATTATCGAAATAATCTCCACAGTCTACTTCTCCATTAATAAAACATTCAAAAAAATCATCAAATGTACCTTCAGCAAAATCATAATGTTTGATAAATCCTTGAGTATGATAATAAAAAGAAACAGCACAATCGAAAGGATTACGAGCTATATAAATATATTTTGAATCAGGATTATAGGGATTTAAATCATAAGCTAAATGGGTTTTGATAAAACGAGGTTCAGATAAAGATTTCACAAAATAACTTCCCACCTTTTCCAGATAAGGAACTTCTAAATTAATATTTTTATCTAAAGGTAATGGTTTTCCATCATGGGATAGCATCCAAACAATATGTTGAGTCCAAGTTGTTCCACATTTAGGATAAGTAACAATAAAAGTGTCTCTTGCTTGGGCTTGATATGTAAGTCCAGAATCAAAATTTTCTGGAGAAAATCCCATTGGTAGGCGAAAATTTTTATGCAGTGTATAGCTGGGTTTTATGTTTTGTTTCATAAAAGCACACTCCTGGTTATTTCAGTTAACAATATTTCCGGTTGAAGGCATAAATTAGAATACTGAAGGTTTTTTCATTACCTTAAAAGAAGAGGTTTGAGACCTTATTTTTTAGTTTTTAAAGTAATTTTTAGTCAATAATTACAACCTTTACACTTTTTCTATTTTACTTCAATTATCTACAAAATTTACTAGGAATTGACAAACTACCTGTTCTATAGTATTGTAAATATCAATTCATAATTATAGTTTAAAGCAAAATAACTTAATGAAAGTCAATATGCAATCCATAACTTTAGAAAAGTTACTCTGTGAAAGACCGAACTCAAACTTTTCTGACTATCAAACCCAAGCTCATCATAACTGGAAACAACTTTTAAATAAACAATTAGAAAGTATTGAAGATTGAGCAACTCAACCATTTATTGAAGGTTTAGCAAAAATCAAAGATTTGATTCAAGATATTCCTAATATTAATCATCTTTCCGAGTTTTTACAAGAACAAAAGAGAACAAACCCTTCTAAATTGTAAATTCTAGCTTACTAATACGCATTTAAAATGAGTCTTAGCTTATTCGAGATTCTTTCCTTTGAATATTTAATAGTAATTCAAGATGATTTTAATAATCACATTAAATTTTATTCAATTGAAAATCTAGATGAGATTATGACTATAATTATAATTATCTCTGAAAATTGTCTATTATCTCTATGTTCAATCCTCCTCCAAAAGCGTTTAAAAATCCCAGAGATTACTATAAGAATTTCTGGATTTTTGGTATTTTAATCATTGTTGTTATTTTCCTATTTATAATTATGTCTTCTCTAAAATCTCAATCCGAGTTTTTAACAGACCCATTTCTCCAAGTTCCGACAGAAAATTCTGTACAAGTGGTTTGGTTTACTGAATTTCCTGGCAAACGTCATCTTGTTATTTATGGTAAAAATTTGAATCAAGTTGTTGAAGCAAATACTACTAAACTTAGTCGTACTCGTGAAGACCAAGATTCTTTCATTGGAAAACAAACAGAAAAAGGTTTAATTTATCAACAACCTATCGTACGAGATATCTGGCGGCATGAAGCCAAAGTTATTGGTTTAACTCCTAATAATTCTGTGCCATACCGAATTATTAGCGAAAAAGAAAATGGGGAAAATATAAAGAGTAAAATTTTTAATCTGGCTCCTAAACCAACTCCAGATACACCTTTAAAAATTCTCCTAACTTCCGATCATCAATTAAAACCAATGAGTTCAGCAAATCTCCAAAAAGTAACAGAAACTTTTGATAAATTAGACGCTATTTTTTTTGCTGGAGATTTAGTTAATATTCCCGACCGTGCCTCAGAATGGTTTGACGATAATCGAGGAAATGCTTTTTTTCCAAATCTCCAAGGTCTGGCAAATTATGAATTAGAAAAAAATGGCAAAAAAACTATTTATAAAGGTGGGGAGTTAATCCAAAATGTACCTCTCTTTCCAGCAATTGGAAACCATGAAGTTATGGGTATATTTTCCATG
>JAKQYF010000340.1 GCA_023356535.1 Trichodesmium sp. MAG_R03
ACAATATTGCGTGATTTTTTAGCTAATTCCTCAAGAATATTAGGAACTGACTTAGAAACTACAATATTGTACTTTGGGGCTAACATAGTAGCAGCGTTTGCCACATCTCCATCCATTGCTTTAATAATATCAAGAGCATAGAGAGCTTCCTTTTGGTTATTTTGAGAAAATTGCTCTCGGTATTGAGCAATATCTTCGGGAGTTAATTTGACAGGGTCGTTCATTACACAATAGGTAATTAATTTCTTGATTTTATATATTAGCAGGACTGACCCCAACTGGTAGATAATACCCTATTTGCACTTAGGGCTGTTACTGTAGATCATAGTAAGGGCGCCCTGATGCAACCTCCCTAGAAGGTTTTGGTTATGTCAATGTAGTTGATCAATTTGAAAGGCACTGTAAATTAGTCTAACTATCAAAGCCTAAAGCGATCGCAACCAGATCAAAAGTTGGTCAAAACGTTTATAGGACTTACGCAAAAACGCTATTGGTAGGGTGTGTTTTGCTGACGCAAACGAGGCGTTTGCTTCGCGACTGAAATTGCGCAATTCATAACGCACCAAGGATCTATATATAGTGCCTTTGCGTAACTCCTGAAATATGTTATATTTATAATTGACGAGTTAGTTTAGTCGCCGGAGGGCATCTCTCCTTCGGAGGAGCTTCGCTTTTCATATAGCGAAGCTAAACGGAGACAAAAAACCGACGTAGAGGCAAGTTTTACCTACACCCATCCCCTACCGGGAGGGTAGCAAGAGGGGATTACGGCAGCCTGTGAAACGTCAACTTACATCGGAGCTACGGCTCGCTAGAAATCCCCGCGCCTTTAGGCCGGGGGGAAGTCATTGACTTCCCCATCGACTGGCCCATGACTAAAAAGAATCTCGGCAATGCCTACTCTGAAAGGATAAGGGCAGAGAAAGCCGAAAATCTGGGATTGGCCATTGCTACATGCCAAACAGTTCATATTTAGTAGGGAGCTTTAAGAAGTTCATGATTACAACAAAGACAATCAATAAGCACATAAGTGAAATTGCTGATTTAATCTCTGACCAAGAGTTAAGTCAGACACTGAAGACAAGTTTAGTCTCACGCCAAGATGCTATAGATAAAATAGAGAGATGTTTTAATCTGCTTCCAGAATGCCTTGGCCCCACAGAAAAATTAGCTGTGTTCCTCAATAGCTGGAAAGCAACCCATCTAAAAATGCTGGCGATATATGGATTATCTTGTAGACTACAGAGACTGGCCATGAATGCAGGTCCTGAGTCAGAGAATTATGCTCAATTGATGTTAGCGAGTGCCCATAATGCTGCAACAAGCTACGAAGATTTAGGCTTAGATTATGCTGGGGAAACCCATGCTCAACTTTTTAATGATTTTGCAGATGTGTTACTAGGAGATTACCCTTGGTCATTGGAGAAATACTGTGTTCCTGAAGCGCAAGAGTTTAGGGGATGGATTTATCAGAATATGGTGGTGTCCGATATTAAAACGGGACTGTTGACTAATGTGTTCTCGGAAATATACAACCATGCTGAGTTCACTATAGCCTTTGCAGCTTTTTCAGAATACGTTGACCGCCAAGGTCTCACCAGTTCAGAGCGAGAAAAGGCCTTGAAATATCTTTATGTACATGTGGCAGAGGCAACGGAAGTAGATCACTTATTCCTAGTGCTTAAGGCCCTCGATGCTTATTGTGTGGTAACAAAAACCTCGATAGATTATGTTGAAGCCAGGCAGCTATTTGAGGAATACTTGAGTCGGATCGGGAAAATAATGGAATCTCTAACGGCACCAATGGAACAGGAGAAAGATGGAGAATTGACTTAGTTGATAATTTACGTTATCAAGCGACATCAAGAGATGATCGCTTATATAGCCAAACATTTTCCGATTTTTAGGAATTACGCAATACCACTATATATAGGGCATAAATTCGTCTGTTTCCAGATATTGCCACTACAATTAGTACCGTTGCGTAATTTCTGATTTTATTAAAAGCGATCGCCACAGACCCAGAATGCCCGGTTGGTTTTTTACCCCTTGTCGATTATCGAGAAAGAGATTTGTATGTTGTACCACAGCCGGAAATTCCAGCAATTCCAGGTTGCTCTTGGCATCAATGTTTGAAAATTAAGTCGAAAAGACACCGAACGCGATCGTAATCTGCTGCGCAGAGAGAATTGACTTATATCATGTCCGGATAATTAGTGATCAAAAAACTCCTCCTCTTCCTTCCTGACTCCTGTAGGAGCGAACGGCCGTTCGCCCCTACTTCTCTCTAATTTATTTATACCTATTCAACCGGACATGATATTAGTTGAAAATTTACGTCATCAAGCGATATAATGAGTTAGTTGTATCAAATAATAATGTGGTGAAATTTGTCAAACCTAGAGAAGCGGCTGCAATATTAGGAGTTAATGTACGCAATGCCCGTTAGATGGGAACAAACTGGAGAAATAAATGCCTAAAAAATACCATCAGGACAAAGGCGCTATGATCTTGACTCCTATATCCGAAACGCACCGACAACTATTAGAAAAACTGTTCTATACTGTCGTGTGTTAAGCAATACTCAAAACCAGACTTAAATCGGCTTTTAGCAAAACTGCAAAGTTTATACCCTAATGCCAAAAACATTAAAGAAATAGGAGGTGGTTTAAATTTTAAGCGTAAAAAACTGTTGAAGTTGTTGTCTCAAATATTAAAAGGATGGGTGCAGCAAGTTATAGTCGAACAGCACAACTCGAGATAGCCAAACTACATGAAAAGCTAATCATAAGATAGCGAAATCAATAGCTGACCAAGGATTTTATGAATTTCGCAGACACCTAGAATATAAATGTCAATGTCCTACCTAACCTATATCGATTAAATAGGCTAAAATCAAATTATAACAATAAAATCGAAGTTGAAATGAATGTAGCTGATTTGAAAATCGGACAAATAGCAATAGTCGATCAAGTCCTAAACATTAATTGCGAACAAGGAATTGTTCAGAGGTTAACAGCAATGGGAGTAGTTTCTGATAAACCAGTACAAGTCTTGCGAAAGGCTAAATTTAATGGACCGTTACACATTCGAGTCGGAGCTACCACAGAAATAGCTATCCGACCCCATGAAGCGGAAATGATAGTTATTAAAACAGATAGGAATGATGAAATAAATTTCTCTGAAGGTTCTCAAATGATTCCCAGGTCGATAATAGAGTTAATAGAAAAATTTAAAATCGTGTTATTATTAATATTAATTTCTATTGTTATATTGATTATTACTGAGCTTTTAGTATGGAATTATTAGATGAGCTTTTCAAATTACAGGACTGCCAAAAAATCCTATAACTCAACCCTAATAACTAATAATTGATAACTCATAACTGATAACTAATCACTGATAACTAATCACTGAAATGACTTGTCATAATAATACAGTAACAATATCCCAACCTACTAATGCCACAAAAAAAGTTGCTTTAATAGGGATGCCAAACACTGGAAAATCTACATTTTTTAATCGGATTACTGGAGTTTCGGCCCATGTAGGAAATTGGCCGGGAATAACAGTCGATCTTTTCCAGGCTGAGGTCAAAATAAATAAGGAAATTACACAGTTTGTAGACTTGCCAGGAGTTTATAATCTCAATGGTTTTTCCGAAGATGAAAAAGTTGTTCAAAATTTTCTAGAAAATAATCCTATTGACTTAGTAATAGTTGTTATTAATTCCTCACAAATTGACCGTCAAATTATGCTACCATTACAAGTAAAAGCCTTGGGTTTACCAGCAGTTTTGATGTTAAATATGTCAGATGAAGCTAAACAATATGGGATTAAAATAGACACAGAAGAATTATCCAAGCGTTTGTCAATGCCAGTCTTTCTAATAAGTGCTAAATATGGCAAAGGCTATATGAACGCCTACATGGCAATTTCCCAAAAGTTAAAAGAGAGTAAAAATTCAGTTAAACTAGATACCAATAAAATCAAGGAAAATATTTCTATTAAGGAAATAGATACTATCTTAAATGGAACTGTGGTTATGCCTTCTCAAACGGCACAAAATTTCACAGCTCAAGTTGATAAAATTTTGCTTCATCCTGTCTGGGGTTTGCCTTTATTTTTCCTAGGAATGTTCCTGGTTTTTTGGGCAGTTTGGAATATCGGACTGCCTTCAGTAGACCTTCTCGAAATTGCAGTTGAATGGGTACAGTCATCAATTGTTGAACCTCTAGTTCAACCTTTTCCTCAGGTACTTCAAGACTTTCTAATTAATGGGCTTTGGGCAGGGGTAACTACTGTAGCTTCTTTTGTACCTTTAATTATAGTATTTTTTATAATTATGGCAGTGTTAGAAGATAGTGGTTATCTATCACGTTCTGCTTATTTAATGGATGCCTTTATGGCCAGATTGGGTTTAGATGGACGTAGCTTTGTACTGCATATAATGGGGTTTGGTTGTAATGTTCCGGCATTAATGGGAACTAGGGTGATGCGATCGCGTGCTTTACGACTATTAACCATGTTAA
>JAKQYF010000341.1 GCA_023356535.1 Trichodesmium sp. MAG_R03
CATCTTTGAGACTAGCTGCTGCTGAAATTGTTAAATTTATTCTGGAAGTAGTAAGCTGAGAAGATGAATTATTGGTATTTGGACTGCAACTAATTATTAATAAACAAGTAAGTATAGCTATAAATTTTAAGGTTGCGGTCATATTTTTTTTCATATCTATTACTCCAATGTTTAATTTTTCTCAAGGTTATTAACTGATGTTACCCTAAAATAGAATTAATTATTGATTTTAGGTGTTAGGTCTAAAAATTAATAAAATTCACTTTTATGCATTTTAAATGAGTATTAGCTTACAGCGCTTTTCAAATTGATGAACTACATCGCCATAACCAAAACCTTGTAGGGACGTTCCATGCAACATCCCTACTGTGGTCTACCAACATGAAAACTGGTGTATGTTATATTCTGCCAATTTCTTCACATTAAACTAGATTATCCATGATTATTGTGTAGCTTAATTCTGATGATGATTTATGTATCTTTTTCTGCTACATTATGAAGTGCTGAATGTGGGTTATAATCATCAGTACCATTAAAACAATACCCTAGGAGCTGACTTTTGACTCCTATTCCCCATGTCGTTTTTGATGCCACTGCCAAGCATGAGCAACTATTTCCTTAACCTCTGGAAATTTTGGAGACCAACCCAATACTTTCCTGGCTTTCTCACTACTCCCTACCAAAATAGGTGCATCTCCAGGTCGGCGATCGCGCTCCTCTACCCTAAACTCTCTACCAGTTACTTGCTTCACAGTCTCTATCACTTCCCTAACCGAAAACCCATTACCATTCCCCAAATTAAAAATATCGCTCTCACCACCATTCAACAAATATTCTAATCCCAAAACATGAGCATCTGCTAAATCACACACATGAATATAATCTCGAATACAAGTACCATCAGGAGTCTTATAATTTGTGCCAAAAATTGATATAGAATCTCGCTTGCCCAATGCTGCAAACAATACCAAAGGAATTAAATGAGTTTCCGGGTTATGATCTTCTCCAGTCAAACCATTAGGATGGGCTCCTGCTGCATTAAAGTAGCGAAAACAAACCGACTTAAAATCATAAGCGACCTCAAAATCTGCAAGTATTTGCTCTATCATCCGCTTACTTGCGCCATAAGGATTAATTGGATTTTTGGGATGACCCTCAGGAATAGGACTGGTTTGTGGTTCCCCATAAATAGCAGCAGTTGAAGAGAAAACAAACTTTTTTATGGATGCTTTGAGCATTGCTTCTAATAATGTTAGTGTGCCAACTACATTATTGTGGTAATATTTTTGGGGGTCTTGAACTGATTCGCCAACAAAAATATATGCGGCAAAGTGCATTACTGCTTCAATGTTGTGAGTAGCAAAAATTTTATCTAATAAAGAGCGATCGCTAGTATCCCCAACAATCATTTCTACCTTCAAAACACTTTCTACAATATCTCGATGTCCATAAACAAGGTTATCCAAAATCACTACATCATAACCTGCATTTTGTAAAGCCTGAACTGCATGGGAACCAATATATCCTGCTCCCCCACTCACTAAAATAGTTGGCTTAGTTTGTGACACTTTTTCAGTTTCCTTTTAACTATTAACTTAGTAGTTCCCCCTAACATTCATTGAGGTAGGTATAAAAAACTTTTCATCCCTACCTCATAATGCTCTGTTTATCTGCTGTTTCACAAAATATCACTAGACAATAGTGCTACAATATTGCTATGTATCTGTAAGCTCAAATAAGCATAGTTAATTTTTATTTAACTGTCAAGTCTTCCGACACTATTCGGGTTATTTTTCACAACTAAACTATACAGCAGAAAATTTCCAATCCCCAAAATAAAGATTGGAATTAAAGAAAACTATTATCAATCAGGAAATTTTTGCGTTAAGCCTGTAAAGGGAAGTGCTTTTCAATAACTTCGGGAATTTCTGTCGAACTAACCCGACTGTATTTAGCTTTGTCCGGCATAATTATCAAATTTGGTCCTGCTTTACATTTTTTCAGGCATCCCGTTTTCTTAATTGTTACCTGGTCTTGTAGACCACTATCAGTCAATACTTGAGACAAGGCTTGATAAACTTTGCCTGCACCCCGTTTTTGACAATCAGATTTTTGACATACCAAAATTTGAGCTTTTTTACCTTTACATTTAGCATTAGCTCCAGTTGTTTTTTGAGATTTACTACAAATATCTTCAGTTTCAGGTAATTTCAGTTCTCTTAGTTGACTTGATGGTTTTTCAATAAATCCAAAAGTCTGGTTTGGGCATGGTTCTGTTGCATTTTTGCTAAAATGAGGTATAATCTCAAAAGCTTCAAGCTCTTCTTCACCAGTTTTTTTGCATACTGTCATTTCACCTATTATTTTCACCTCTAAACCAGGTATTAATACCGATGAAAATTTCCGCCGTAAACCCTTGGCTACTTTGACAATATAATTATTTCCTGCTGGTGTCTCTATATAAACATATTTCAGTTTATAACCATCTTTGATTTTAACTTCTTGGACTTTTCCTTCCAGGCTGAATTTTTTCTGATGCTTCTTAAATTTAGACACTGTTGGTTACTTTTGTTTACTAATGGTTATCTGTGTGGCTTGGGATAAGTTTAATTACGTAGGAATAAGGATTTTATTCTCTACACAAGTAAATTGTCTAAACTCCATATCATCTGAGTTCTTTTCAAAAAGTTCTTGACTTTATTTAATTCTCATTCCTTAGGTAAAAGTTTTATATCTCTACAGATAAATATATGACTTTTGCCTCTATACTAATTTCAGGTATTAATCAGCATATTGACTAACTGCCCAACAACCTTGTAATAATTGTACCAATTGGCGACGATTCGCTGTAAATTGTTTTAAGACACTTTCTAGTTGGTTAGCTTCATTTATGTTTTTTATATTTACCTGCAATGGCTTTCCTGTTTCACAGAAACAATCAATATCTAACTCTAGTAAGCGCTTATAGACTTGCCATCTATCTACACAACTTATTTCTATAACTTGATAGGTACATGGCCTATGGTTGAATTTATTCATTTTTTTTCAATTGAAATATATTAGCACTAAATTTATTTCTAAGCTCTAGTAGAAGTAGAGCATTTTTCTATCAGTAAGCCTTGATTTTTGAATATACAATATCTAATAAATTTTCTCAATAATTTGATAAAAATTAGTGGTTAATTCATAATATCTTTTATCTGTGAGCCTGACTCAGATTGACTTTCCTATTAACTGTGTTAAACTTAAAAGTATTAGCAATTAAAAAGCTAAATAACTAGCAATAAACTTGTTAAATTGAATTAGGAATGTATGATATGGTTATATCAACTGCAGTACAAGTTTTTGGTCAGATTGCCGATAATCCAATTGGATTAGACAAAAGTGTTACTGAACCTGTATGTGAGGGTATGAATACAGCTTTGGCCAGCTTCCAAGCTTTATACCTCCAATACGAGAAACATCATTTTGTCGTTGAAGGGGCAGAGTTCTACCAACTACATGAGTTCTTTGAAAAAAATTATGACGAAGTAAGAGAGCATATCCACGAGCTAGCCGAACGGCTGAATGGTTTGGGTGGTATTCCAGTTGCTAGCTTTGCTAAGTTGGCTGAAATGTGCTGCTTTACTTCTGAAGAAGATGGACGTTTTAATTCTCGGGCTATGGTCGAACACGACCTAGAGGCAGAACAGGAAATTATTAAGTTATTACGCCGCCTTGCTGCACAAGCTGAAAGTCTAGGCGATCGCGCTACTCGTTATCTCTATGAGAAAATTCTGCTCGAAACAGAAGAGCGTGCGTATCATTTAGACCACTTTCTTGCTCCAGACACATTAGTAGTATTGAATTAAGTTAATTGCTCAAGTTAAAAACCTACAATTTCTAGAACCATGAGCAGACTAGATATAGATAGAGTAGATACAACACCTGAATTTTTTGCTTAATATCATACTTTAATTTCCCCTAGCAAAACTATAAATTTGGTAAAGTTACCAAAAAAAATTGAGACATTAAAGCTTAATTTTTAGCATGTTCAACTTCCTAGGGAAAGGAAAGACAAGATTTATGGCAGAGAGATATGCCCTTCTCTCTGTCAAGTTTTTTTGCTAGAGTTCAGATTGAAGTAGCTACTAAATAAATTATAACCCTGTTGCAATAATTTAGCAACTACCCTGAACAAATTTGAGAACTTGTCAAATTACTTACTGAATTTCTTGATTAATTCATTGAAACTATACTATAACAATAGTATCTAATTCCTGAGAGAAATGGGCTGTTTTAAGCTAGAAGGCGGAAGGCACAGAAGTTGGAGGTATTTTTAATCAGCCATTTAATTTTACATAATGATTTAGGAATGGGGAATAAGTAACCTAAATATGACATTTAACTATATATGACTTAAGGTGTTAGGTGTCTAGGTGTCTAGGTGTTAGGTGTTAGGTGTTAGGTGTCTAGGTGTTAGGTGTCTAGGTGTTAGGTGTCTAGGTGTTAGGTGTTAGGTGTTAGGTGTTAGGTGTTAGGTGTTAG
>JAKQYF010000342.1:0-1094 GCA_023356535.1 Trichodesmium sp. MAG_R03
ATCAGTTTAAGCAGTTAGATTTGTTGGAGACTCAAAGAATTGATATGTATATGGATGAGAGTGAGCAGTTGTATCCTGAACAGTCTACGACGGCGATCGTTACTTATCATTCTGCGGCGAAATATTTTAGTGCTTAGTTGGATATACAAGAGAAACCGGGTTTATTGCCCTAATTTTTGTTTTTCCACTAAATTTAGTTGATCAACCCGGTTTTTGGGTTCGTTTAATTTGGGGTGGGCAATATGCTCACCTTTCTTCCTTATCCCTTCTATATTTCCTTGTTAAGATTAGCCAAAACGATTCTTAAAATAATCTTGATCGGACGTTCTACAATTTTTGTGTATAAAATCGTTAACTAAATTTTCTAACCCCCCTCTTTTATTTTTCATGTCTGTAAAATCCAAATATTCAATCCCTGCTTTTTGGTCGTCATAGGCTTTAACTAATTCCTTAACAACTTATCAAAATAAAGATTTTTTTAAGATTTAAGATCATATAATTTCTGAAGATATTGCTAGAAATTTATCTGAAAAGCAATTTTAATGAATTAATGTAGAAAACCCAATTACTTTATAATCAACAATGAAAGAAGTCTATTTTTTTGATACTAGCTATATTTTAGACGTAGGTTGGGTCTCGGAACAAAACCTAACAATAGTCAGACTTTGTTGGGTTTCACTATCGTTCAACCCAACCTACAGTGACTTTTAAAGGGGATAATAAATATGCCATAACTTCAAATTAAATGCCAGCACCCAGAATCATTAACAAACATAAATTATTCATTATTAGCTAACCAATTTTCCAAGTCTGCTATTGTTGCTAAATCAAAAATTTCATCACCTAAAATATCTAACTTTTCCAAAGATAATTGCTCTATCTGAGTCTTAACTTCTGGAGGTATTTCCCCAAACTTGCGGCGAATTTGACGTAATATTTGCTTGACTATACCAATTCTAATTCCAGTTTCTTCTCCTTCCTTTCTGGCTAAACTCATTTGTCCTTTCTTATCTCTAATCAATTTTTCCTGTTGCTCTAATTCTTCTAATTCTTCATTGCTTAAGTTCGCCATATTCGCTATATTTAGTGCTGCT
>JAKQYF010000342.1:1194-4467 GCA_023356535.1 Trichodesmium sp. MAG_R03
TATGGCATTTAGAAAGCTAATGAGAATATTTTTACTATGAATAGAACCAAAGATTTTTTTAAAGGCAAAGTCGGTTTTGGGGCTGATAAATTTCATGGTTATATATTTTCTCTAACTGGTATAATCTATAGTAAACTATGGGGGTGAGTTTAGGCCTAGGGTGGGTTAGGTGGCAATAATTAGGAATCAAAGCCCAATCTTAACTTTCCGCAGTCACCCACGGAAAATTAAATACTCTAGAGGTCTTAATCTTTGTTTGATAAATCAGCTGTAAAGGGATCTAAAAAACTCTTTCATTATCAATTATCAATTATCCGTTATTAGCTAACCAGTTTTCCAATTCTGCTATTGTTGCTAAATCAAAAATTTCATCACCTAAAATATCTAACTTTTCTAAAGATAATTGCTCTATCTGAGTCTGGACTTTTGGAGGTATTTCTCTAAACTTGCGACGAATTTGACGTTTAACTAATATTCTAATTCCTTCCTCTCGTCCAATTCCAATGCCTTCCTCCCGTCCAATTCCAATGCCTTCCTCTCGTCCAATTTCTATTCCTTCCTTTCTGGCTAAACTCATTTGTCCTTTCTTATCTCTAATCAATTTTTCCTGTTGCTCTAATTCTTCTAATTCTTCATTGCTTAAGTTCGCCATATTCGCTATATTTAGTGCTGCTCCTATTTCTGATACTTCTTCTAATGATTCTGGTATTACTTCTAAGTTGGGAGCCGATTTGATAAAATATATCCATTTATCACTTAGGGTTTCTAATCCTGACAATTCTTTTTTAAATTTGGGTAATTCCACAAACATTAGTGTTAATTCATCTTGATAATTAAACAATTCTGTCTCTTCTTTAAATTTGAATTTAGTAATCATTTTATCTATCTTTTCAAATAAAACAAAGTCGGCGATTGTTAAAGCTATAAAAGGTTTCAACATCATATAACCTTGCCCTACATCTAATTGATTTCCATAAGCTTTTGCTAAGTTATAAATTACTCGTTTTTCAAAGTCTTCTACGTTCAATACTTGCATTTCAATAATCACTGTATAACCATTGTCTAAAACTGCTTTTATATCTAAATAAGTCTCCTTTATGGTATTAGTAACTCCAGGATTATAAGGGTTAAGTATTTCTAAAGATTGAATGATATTTTGATTGTTATAGACTATGGCATTTAGAAAGCTAATGAGAATATTTTTACTATGAATAGAACCAAAGATTTTTTTAAAGGCAAAGTCGGTTTTGGGGCTGATAAATTTCATGGTTATATATTTTCTCTAACTGGTACAATTTATGGTGAACTACTTAATGGTAATTAAGATACTATAGCAATCCTAAATCATTTGTGAAAAATCACATACATAAAAATTTTGGGAAAGTTTAAGGTTTGATGGTGTGTAACCAGCTTAAATAAGTATTTAACACATGAGAAAAACTGACATAAGTGATAGAACTCTCGGATCAATCCCTTTTCCTGTCACCCACAAATCCTCCACTCGATTTTGTTTGGGGTTATTTGGAGTCATTTGAGCCTATGGATTACTTTGTATGGTTCCATCTCACCCAGATAACTACTTGAGCCCTTGTGTTTCATAGCTAATCCCCCTATTTCTTTTGCTTCAAAGATTTACTTCCATTTACTCAGGACTTACGCAGTGCCTCCATATATAGTGCATTTTTGACAATAAATTCAGATATTTACACTACAAGTAGTGCCTTTACGTAAGTCCTGTTACTAATAAAACCTACTGACACTTTGATCCCATCCCGAATCTCACAGTAGGTGTATCTTTGATATACCATTTGTACTGCCAATGCTCGTTTCAGTTCACGGGGGTTATGATTATTCTCAATCAATTTTTTTAGTTCTTTCATCCTGACATTGGTATGCTTAAGTTTAACTATTTGATTGAAGTATATCGTCTCGGAATTTTGACAAATCACAGGACTTATGCAAAAAACCCGCTTAAGAAAGTAAATCATTGTTTTTAACACATAAATATTTACGAAAAACCGGGTTTGCGGAGTTTGCCTTCGTAAGTCCTGAAATCATTTAGGATTGCTATATATATAATTATTGTAGTAATTTTGTATTTGTAAAAGTATAATTATTAGGTAAACCTATGGAAGAGGAAAATTTGATGATGATAGAGGAGAGTTACAAGGATAATGAGGCTGGTTTTTTGGAAAAAATAGCTGATAAGTTGATGTTTAAAGATAAAACTAGACTTGTATTTACCGAACGGTTTAAAATCGATAATGATGATTTGAATAATCAAAAATTATCTGATGTTTTATCACATAATTTATTACAGAATACTAGCAAAAAATCAGCGTCAGATATTATTCTGCGGGACTCTTTGAGGACAATTTTTAGAAAACTAGAGGTTGAAGGTTGTGATTTTAATGGAGCAACAAGAGATAAGGTTAAAATTGCTAAACGATGGTTGCGTGAAATAGTTTATCCCTGGCAGATATTGAAAAATATGGCTACTTCAACTAATAAAATGGGTCCTGTTATGGGAATTCCAGGAGTTGGGGGATCGGGTATGCATAAGGTTGATTTTAATTATCCTAGTACTGTACATCTGGGTAGTGAAATTAAATTTGAGGTGCGCTTGGAACGTCCGGGATATTTAACTCTGTTAGAAAAAAATACTTCTGGTCAATTTTATTGTTTGTATCCTTCATTTTTGGGGACTTTACCTGTCTTTGATGCGGGTGTGGTATCGTTACCAATGGAGGGAGCACCAGTTAATTATTTTACATTGACTGGTAAATTAGGAATTGAGGAGATCATAGCAGCGATCGCTCCTGAACGTCCAAAACTGGATTGGTTGCCTGAAGGAAACCAGCCACCTTTGTTGTTGGAGGGAAAGCATTTGCAAGAGTTTTTGAGGTATTTCCGGGGTGAGCCAAATTCTACTTTATGGTATATGAATTATAAGGTGGTTTAGGCGTTCTAACAAGGCAAGTCAGTTATTGGCTGAAAAATGTCGAAAAATCTCGGCCCTTCTAGAATGGAGTGAAACCCAACATAGGTCATGACTTACGCAAATTGACCTTAAAATCCTATATGTGCGAGCTTTCTGGAACTCGCACTTACCCTCAGGATGTGCTCTGAGGTGTTAGGTGTTAGGTGTTAGGTGTTAGGTGTTAGGTGTTAGGTATTAGGTGTTAGGTGGCAGGTGTTAGGTGGCAGGTGTTAGGTGGCAGGTGGCAGGTGGTAAGTGGTAGGTGGTAGGTGGTAGGTGGCAGGTGGCAGGTG
>JAKQYF010000343.1 GCA_023356535.1 Trichodesmium sp. MAG_R03
GATTATCTTTACCTTGCGCTCAGAATTAAAATGGTCTGATGGAAAACCTCTAACTGCTGATGATGTTATCTTTACCTATCAAGATATTTATCTCAACCAAAAAATTCCCACTGTCTACAGAGACTTTTTAAGAATTGGCAGTAGTGGTGCTTTTCCCTCAGTTAAAAAAATAGATCGACGCCGAGTAAAATTTATTTTACCCGAACCATTTGCCCCATTTCTCAGATATATAGAAAAATTAAAAATTTTACCAGCTCATGCTTTGCGGGATACTATCTTATCAACCGATGGCGATGGTAAACCTCTATTTTTATCAACCTGGAACACAAATACACAACCACAAAAAATTATTAGTAACGGTCCATTTAAACTAGCAAATTATATTCCTTCCCAAAGAATAATTTTAGAAAAAAATCCCTTCTATTGGCGTAACGACTCAGCCGGGAACTCTCTTCCCTATATTGATAAACTTATCATTCAAATTATTCCATCAACTGACAATCAATTAATCAGATTTCGTTCAGGAGAATTAGATAGTATTGGAGTAGATCCCGAAGCATTTCAATTACTTAAGCGAGAAGAAGAGCGAGGTAAATATAAGATTTATAATAGGGGTACTCTAGGCTATCGATTTGTTGGTTTTAATCTTAATCAAGCTAAAAATTCAGAAGGAAAACCTCTTTTAGACCCTATTAAGTCTCGTTGGTTTAATAATTTAGCCTTTCGGCAAGCAGTTGCTTATGCTATTAATCGCCAACAAATTAATAATACTATTTATCGAGGTTTGGGGGAAATAAAACATTCTGCTCTTGGAGTACAAAGTCCCTATTACTTATCTCCAGAAGCAGGATTAAAAGTTTATAAATACAACCCTGAAAAGTCAAAAAAAATATTGTTAAATTCTGGTTTTCAATATAATGATGCCAATGAATTATTAGATGAGAATGGCAACCGAGTAGAATTTACAATCTTAGTAAAATCTGAGGAAAAACTACGCATAGATACAGCAGTTAAAATTCAAGGAGATTTAAGTCATATCGGGATTAAAGCTAATTTACAGATACTTAACTTCAACAGTGTTTTAAAAAAACTCTTATCTAGTCGAGATTGGGAATGTTATGTCGGAGCTTTTGGTGTTCCTGGTGCCGACATTGAACCTAATTTACTATCCTTATTTTGGTTAAGTAATGGTTCATTTCATCAGTTTAATCTAGGTTCTAAACCTGGTGAACCAAAGATAAAAAATTGGCAAGTTTCTGATTGGGAAAAAGAAATTGACCGTTTGTTTACTGCTGGATATCAGACAATAGATGAAAATAAACGCCGGGAAATTTACGGTGAGTTTCAACAAATTGTTGCCGAACAATTGCCTATATTTTTTTTAGTAAATCCTCTGGCAATTCAAGCAGTTCGCAATCATATTGATAATTTCAAATCATCTGCTATTGGCGGTGCTTTTTGGAACATTGATGAATTAAAAATCAAGGATAAATAAAGTAAACACTTAACTATCAGCTATAAGTTTTAACTCATTCCCTATTTCTTATTTAATTCAGTAATTAATCAAACTTTCTCCCAAGGATTTAGTTATTAGCAGTTAGCTCGAGGGCTATTCCATTGGTCATGCTGGGCAAAAACAACCATGAAAGTAATAAATTACTAAGTCGAGCTGGTCATCTTTTCTGTGTCCGACTTTTAATTCTTCTTGGAGGCTAATTTTTCCTTCTAGTTGATAGCTGAATACTCATACTTTCTCTAATCCCTATTATCTATGCCCTATTTCTTGCTCCCTATTTTCTCCACAAGATTCTCCAAAAGTAACTTTTATAGGACTTAATGTGGAAACCGGGTGATGAAACGAAATTGTGTCAGAGGGAAAAACAATCATCAGGACAATAAACCCAATGTCTTGTTTCGTTGCATAAGTCCTGTTTTAGTGCTATTATAATCAAGAGTTTTATTTGCTGATAGAGTAAAGATGAATAAAAAAAATCTACTAATAATATTAGTTACATTTGTTTTTCTAGAAGCATGTGATGTTGGTAATAATAGTCACATTAAGTTAAGGAGTTATCAATATCCAAGTAAAATCAATCAGAGAAAAGTGAGATTAAAAAACCATAATAAAACGAATATTGATACCAGTTATATTCTAACTTCTTGTCAAGAATTTATGGAATATGAAATGGGATTTCCCAGTAATGGGCGGTGGTCATCCGTGGAAGATCTAACTCAAACTAAATCCGGTTGGCAATGGCAAGGTTGGGTAGAATTTGATGGGGAAAGAAACAACTTTATCTGCAATATTAATGATAATGAAGTAACAGTATATTATGACAAAAATGAAACATATAGTGATAGTTTACCTCAGAATTTGTATGGTTCAGAAAATCTGAACGCCAATGGCATTGTGAATTCTTGTCAAGAATTTATGGCACATCAAATGGGATTTCCGAGAAATGGGAAGTGGTCTTCTCAAAAAGATGTAAGGAAAACTATAGAAGGTTGGGAGTGGCAAGGATGGGTAGATGTATATGGAGAACGAAATAAGTTTGTATGTAATGTTGATAATAATGGGGTTAGAGTCAGTACTAATTTTGAAGATTCTTATAATTATGAATATGAATATAACTATACCTATTAGTAGGTATCTACATAATAGATATCTCCAGAAAACAAGGAGTAGAAGAACAAACAACTATATCTGGTGGTTATGGCTAAGTTTTAACATAAAACAACTAAAAAGTAGCCTCTTATGAGGAAGATTTTAAACCCAATCTTCCTATAAAATAATCAGGACTTACCCAGGCAAACTGAGAAACCCGGTTTCTCGTAGATATTTATGTGTTAAAAACAATGATTTACTGTCTTAACCGGGTTTCTTTGGGGGTAGTCCTGATAATGTGAAATTACCAAAACTATTTATTTAATAATGAACTTAATCAGCAAATTATTAGCTAAAATTCCCCAAAAGATTTACTTTAGACACAAAAATCTCCTCTGGAGTTGCCTCCTAATATTAGGACTAACTCTGACTCAAATCTCTAGCCATTTATCCACTACCACTGCTCAACAACCCTCCTCCTTTTCCCCCAGGGAATTTCGTGGAGTCTGGGTAGCATCTGTCGCCAACATAGACTGGCCTTCTCAACCAGGTCTACCCGTTGCCCAACAAAAAACAGAATTACTTAACATCCTCAACCGGATGGAAGAACTAAACCTTAATGCTTTAGTATTGCAAGTTCGCCCCAATGGAGATGCTTTCTATAATTCCGCCATCGAACCCTGGAGTGGTTGGTTAACTGGAAAACAGGGAACTCCTCCTCAACCATATTATGACCCCTTGGAATTCGCGATCGCCGAAAGTCATAAACGCAATATCGAGCTCCATGCTTGGTTTAACCCCTACCGTGCCCAACTCAGTCCCAATGATGGTTCCTTTGCCTCCAACCATGCAGCAATAAAATATCCCCAATATGCCTATAGATATGGCAAATTTATTTGGTTAGACCCTGGAGCAAAAGTAGTTCAAGACCAAACCTTCAACACCATCATGGATGTGGTACGCCGTTATGATATTGATGCTGTTCACTTTGATGACTATTTCTATCCCTATCCTCAAGGAGGGCAAGAATTTCCTGATTATAAAACCTACAATAGTTACAAAGCATCTGGTGGCACTCTTTCCCTATCTAACTGGCGACGACAGAATGTGAATAATATGGTGGAACGTCTCTACCAAGGTATTCACGCCGAGAAACCTTATGTCAAATTTGGCATCAGTCCCTTTGGAATTTATCGCCCAGGGAACCCTCCTGGTATTGTAGGTTTAGATCAATATGAAAGTTTATATGCTGACGTGAAGTTATGGTTAACAAAAGGTTGGGTAGATTATTTGGCACCTCAACTTTATTGGCGCATCGACCCACCTCAACAGAGTTATCCAGTATTGTTAAACTGGTGGTTGCAACAAAACCCCCAACGTCGTCATATTTATGCGGGAAACTTTTTAAGTCAATTACAAGTTTCTGGTTGGCCTGTATCTGAGTTTGAGAGACAAGTTGCAATTTCTCGTCAGAGAGCGAGTCAACTTTCTTTGGGAAATATCTTTTATAGTATGAAGATGTTTCGAGATAATGTGGCGGGTGTCAATAATGTGTTCAAAAATTATGTTTACCCAACTCCAGCATTACCTCCAGCGATGCCCTGGTTAGATAACCAACCTCCAGCACCACCTATGGGAGTACAGGTTAATTCTGATGTTATTAGTTGGAATGTTGACAATATTGAAGATGTTCGTTCTTGGGCTTTATATCAGCAAAATGGTAATCAATGGGAGCTGGTGCAAGTATTAAATTCTGCTACTAATGCGGTGAGAGTTAACCCAGGAACTTATGCTTTGCGGGCAGTTGATAGGTTGGCAAATGAAAGTTTAGAAGAAGTGGTAACGGTGCAATAAAGGT
>JAKQYF010000344.1 GCA_023356535.1 Trichodesmium sp. MAG_R03
TCCCGACATTGGCGCCGTGAAAGTTTAAATTCACGGTTATTGCAACGAGTCGTAATGTGATAGGAGTATCCAGCTAAAAGATTTCGAGGTTTTCTGGGCATAATGCATTTGGTGGGGTAGCGAAGGTTACTCTTCAAATATACCCCACTATCCCTCGCAAAGTGAATTACGAACGCTGGAATCTTAAAGCATCAATTGATTGAGCCGTTAAAAATACCCCCAAAACAACATAACTCAACAACATAATTATACCGCTAGTATCTACAAGTCCCTGAAGAATATTAGTGTAATGTGTTAACATAGATAAATGTTTCAATGCCTCTGCTAAAGGACCACTAACATTATTAGCTACCACATCAATTACCCAAAGAAATAATACTAAAGCAAATGTCAGAATGGCAGATAAAATTGTACTATCTGTTAAAGAAGAAACAAACATTCCTAATGATAATACTGCTGCAGCAAGTAATATTAAACCTCCATGTCCTAACAAAAGTAACACGGGGGAAATAGGTGGTTCTGCTGCATTAATAGCGATCGCCTCCAACCCTAACAATGGCAATACCATAGAAATATAAAATGTTAATACAGCTAATAATTTTCCCGTTGCTACTGCCCAGTTAGTTAAAGGCGAGGTTGCTAATAATTCTAAAGTGCCTCGTCTTCTTTCCTCTGCATATAAACTCATAGATAACATGGGCAATAAAAACAAAGAAAGAGAGCCCATAATACCAAGATAAGCCTTCAAAAATTCGTAGGGAGCATCAACTGGCGGTTCTGTAATTCCTAGTTGATCCCTAGTAGCAATTTGTTGAATAATTCCATCCGCTCCTAATAAAATAGCTATTAAAAAGTATCCTCCCAATAGCCAAAATATTCCTGTAATTACATAAGCTAAAGGTGATGCAAAATATCCTTGTAATTCTTTTCTGTAAATTGCTACAATATTACTTATTATTATTAGCATTAGTTAATTTCCTTCTTCAGTTATGTTAATTTGATTAATAGTAGTTTTCACTTACAGCAGATTTCAGACAAATGATGTACAAAGTAAATAGTAAAAATCACATAGTGCGTGCATATTGACCACGTGGATGTACCTTATAACAATGGAAAGCGCTGTAAATAGACAACAAGAGGGAAGTTCCATGGAACGTCTCAAGGTTTTTCTTCTATAGTAAACTTTTGAATATTTTCCCTCCTATAGAAAATTTCATATTATTCAGGTAAACTATTAGCAGCGCTACAGAATCTGGTCTTTTGCTTTACTTTACTATTTAGTATTTGTTTCATCTTCCCAAGGGTCAGGTAATTTTTTATTCTTTATTAAGTCAATATTTCCCTCAGGTTTTTCCTCATCTACAACAGAATCTAAGTCAATATTTCCCTCAGGTTTTTTCTCATCTACAACAGAATCTAAGTCAAGATTTCCCTCAGATTTTTCCTCATCTACAGCAGAATTTGTAGATACTTCAGCCATTGAATTGCTAGCAACTTCACCTGTAGTTAAACCTAAGAAAACATCTTCTAAACTAGCACGAGTTTGACGGAGTTCATATAAACCCAAACCAGTAGTAAATATAGTATGAGAAATTTCTTTCCCAGGCTCCATGTCCGGTTGACATTTTATCTGTAATCTAAGGCGACTTTCATGATCTGCCTTAATTTTTTCTAGAGATTGAATTCCTGGAATTTCAGCTAATAATTTTAATCCCGTTTCTATATTCTTACTTTCTCCATCAATTTCTACTTCATACCTCAACCCGCTTGCTAACTTATTACTCACTTCTTCAGGACTACCTGTAGCTACAATTTTACCATTATTAATAATTGCCACTCGATTACAAGTCATACTAACTTCCTGCAAAATATGAGTAGATAAAATAATTGTATGCTCTTGAGCCAAACTTTTAATTAAATTTCTAACTTCAATAATTTGTATAGGGTCAAGACCAACAGTAGGTTCATCTAGTATAATTACTTGTGGATCATGTACCAAAGCTTGAGCAATACCAACCCTTTGTTTATATCCTTTCGAGAGTTTTCTTATCAATTGTTTGCGCTTATCTAATAATCCACATCTTTTTATTGCCAACTTAACTTTAGCAGAGCGATCGCCCACAGAAACTCGTTTAATTCTAGTTACAAAAAATAAAAACCCTTCCACCGTCATTTCTGAATATAGTGGTGGTATTTCTGGCAAATAACCAATCAATTGTCTTACTGCCATCGAATCTTCATGGACATCATAGCCTGCAATTTTAGCCGTACCACTTGTAGCAGGCAAATATCCAGCCAAGATTCGCATTGTTGTAGTTTTACCCGCACCATTAGGACCTAAAAATCCCAGTATTTCTCCCTCTTGTACAGCAAAAGATACTTCTTTCAGTGCTGAGGTTGAACCATAAACTTTACTTAAATTTTCAACTTCAATCATTATAACTATAATGCTGTAAATCTTTAGTGAATTGCTTTTCTCATCCCCAGATTCAAGGAATCGAAAAGGTTTGAGTGTCCATGTATCCCGACATTCCAGTCCACTAGTCCACTAGTCCACTAGTCCACTAGAGCCAACTGCTAGGGCCCATCATAATTATTCCAGAATACAACATTAATGCCTTTGACACTAATATTAACCTTATTGATACATACAAGGATATTTTGGGCCAAATTTTGGTCTACTAGCATTTCCCTATGCTAAATGAAAAGTAGAGATTATTGTAGACTTAGAGTTCTAGAAGATAATTTTTCTGTTTATAATAATATTTTAATGATTTATTAAGGATTATAAAAATACTAATGGCAGCAATTCAGTTTATTCAAGGTATGGATGAAGAAGTAACCCCAGACATAAAGTTAACTCGTTCTCGTAATGGTAAGCAGGGAACAGCTACATTGACTTTTGAAAATCCTAAAGCTGTAGGCAAAGATGTTACTCAACCAATTACAGGAATGTATATGATTGATGAAGAAGGCCAAATAACCAGTCGTGACGTTAAGCTCACAACAGTTAATGGTGAGCCCAAAAAACTTGAGGGATTTTATGTGATGAAGTCTCAGGAAGAATTGGATCGTTTTATGCGCTTTATGGGGCGTTATGCTGAAGAGTATGGTTTAGAATTTACCAAAGCTAGAAGTGAACCCCAGGCCAGTAAATTTTGAGATTGGGGATGTCTAGTTATTACCATGGACTTCTTTGACGTCCTCCCAGGCCTAAAGGCACAGGGATTAGTACCGAGCTGTAGCCCCTCTGCGGGTTGATATCTCACAGGCTACTGCTACTTTGGCAGTAGTCTGGCTGCTGGCCTCCCTGTCCGTTTTTTTTTCGGATTGCCCACCTGGGACTCGCGAGGCTTAAACCCACTGAGGGCGAGGCTTTAAACCCAATTTTCGGTCAAACAAAAACAAATACCCCCCTCGCCGTTCAGTTCTCAAAACTATAACGGGCTCTTTGACAACGTCTAGTTCACTAAATTCAGTCTTTATCAGACTACGTTATTTGAATGGATAAACAAATTCCTCATCCTGATCCTGAGAATATTTCTTTAGGTTGTGCTATAATTACTGTTAGTGATACCCGCACAAAAGAAACAGACAAAAGTGGTCAGTTACTTCAGGAAATTCTCAGAATTCATGGTCACTCTACAATAGAATATCTAATTATTAAAGATGAAAAATTGGCAGTCGTAACACAAATGGAAGCTCTATGTCAGCGAGAGGATATAGATGTTATAATTTTTAACGGCGGAACAGGAATAGCTCCCCGAGATACTACTTATGATGCCATTGAACATTTACTAGAAAAAACTTTGCCCGGTTTTGGAGAACTATTCCGGTGGTTGAGTTATCAGGAAATTGGTTCCAGAGCGATCGCTTCTCGTGCTGTTGCTGGTATTTATCAAAGTAAATTAGTATTTTCACTTCCAGGTTCTACTAATGCAGTCAAGTTAGCTGTAGAAAAGTTAATTTTACCAGAATTAGTTCACTTGGTTTTACAGTTGCGTAAAATTTAAAGTAGGATATGCGATCGCCCTAAGAACCTAAAATCAAATCAAAACTCATTGATTGAATTGGGGCTTGCTGATTAAATCCAAAAAAATTGCCTCACTACACACAAAGGTTTGAGCATTGTTAAACTCGAAAAAAGTGTCTAGTTTTCAGTCCTGAGAGATCAATTTGTTAGTATTTTGGGCGTTCCCTAGGCATAAAAATCAAGGGACAAATATATCCAACTACCTTCTCTAGCAATTCCCCGTTCCTCTGTAGGGACGTTGCATGGAACGTCCCTACTTCTCATCCTGGGAGATGTGAGGTGTGGGTTCCCTATTCCTGAAAAAGACTTTTGATAGAGTCGATGGGAGGATTTCGCCTCCTCACCTCTCCTTCAGAACCGTACATGAGAGTTTCCAACTCATACGGCTCCTGATACTAGATAAATTTTTCAGGTT
>JAKQYF010000345.1 GCA_023356535.1 Trichodesmium sp. MAG_R03
TCTGAATTTATTACTAATAATACACTATATATAGAAGTACTGCGTAAGCCCTGTACTTAACTAATTTATTCATATTGCGGTATTGTACTTTTCCATGATACCTCATTTATCTTCAAAATCACAGGACTTACGCAGGACCGCTATATATGGTGCGAAAATTTATCATTTTCAATATATTGCCACTACAATTAGTGCCGTTGCGTAAGTCCTGAATCATTTACAGTGCTTTTCAAATTGATGAACTACATCTCCATAACCAAAACCTTGTAGGGACGTTTTGCTAACGCAAAGCTCCGCTAACGCTACGCGACATGTTTGCGCAGCATTCCGTCAGGAAAACGCATTTTTGTTATGCAACGTCCCTACTGTGGTCTACCGATATGAAAACTGGTGTAAGATTAGTATTGTAACCTCAATTGGTTCATAAGTTCTCACCGAACCAATGAAAGGTAAGTTATGGTTCCATCCATTTAATTTTATTCTCTCGACCTGCTCATTTACTTCTCACCCTAAATAACCTCTGGGTGTTATCATCCAATTATTATAAATTCCTGTAGATTGATTACCTATTAAAATTACAGTCAACATATCAACTGAAACTTCTAATAATTTATCCAGATTTGTTAAAGTAATTTCTTCATTTTCTCGATAAGCAGAACGAACAACTGCAACGGGATTTTCCGGTTGACGATATTCTAAAAAAATATTGATTGCCTTAACTAATTGTTCGGTTCTATTCTGAGATTTAGGATTATAAATTGCCACGACAAAATCTGCCATTGCAGCAGCAATTAAACGTTTTTCTATTACCTCCCAAGGTGTTAATAAATCGCTCAAACTAATAGCACAAAAATCGTGCATCAAAGGCGCACCAACTCTGGAAGCAGCAGACTGTAAAGCACTAATTCCTGGAAATATTTCTACTGCCGGAATTTTGCCATCCCAACAAGAAGCTCGAAGCTGTTCTAAAACTAATCCTGCCATACCATAAATTCCACAATCTCCAGAAGAAACTACTGCCACAGTTAAACCGAAGTTGGCTAATTCAATTGCTCTTTCTGCTCTTTGTCTTTCTTGAGTTATTGGCATTTTTTCGACTATTTGTCCAGGATTGAATAAAGGTTTAATCAAATCAATATAAAGAGAATAACCAATGACAACATCTGCATAACTAATGGCAGTTTTAGCTGCGGATGTTATCTGGTCTAGTTGACCAGGACCGGTGCCAATTAATAATAATTTTCCGGTTCTACCTGTATATTCTTTTTCGGCTAAAGCAACGGCAATAGTCATTGCTCCTGGTTCGCCTTCTAGGCGGAATATTTGTTTACTAACTAATAAATTTGTGGATAATTTTAATTGTTTTTCTTCCTCCTGAAGTTCTCCTTGTAAAGGTAATTTTGATTCCTGTTTATTGTCTCTTATTTCCCCCTGTTCAACAATGGGGGAGGAAT
Organism: Trichodesmium sp. MAG_R03; assembly: GCA_023356535.1. Lineage (GTDB taxonomy): Bacteria > Cyanobacteriota > Cyanobacteriia > Cyanobacteriales > Microcoleaceae > Trichodesmium. The sequence continues at coordinate 1,455 of JAKQYF010000345.1, forward strand.
TATTTTTGTATCCCTGTTGAAAATTTGTGTCTTGCTGTTGCTTTGCTCCTAAAATAGCTGCTGCTTCAGCTACACTAGGAGTTCCTACTTCTGTTGCAACAATATTAGAAGGATTAGGTACTTCAACACAGTTTAATAATTCTGCTGAAAAGGTCCGCAAAGGTAATTCTTTTTCCTGACAAAATTCTAGTAATCCTATTTCATCAGCTTTAATATTAATAGTGGCAATACCAGCGATCGCTCTTACTGCCAAATGATGAGTGGAAAATATTTTCTCAATACCAGTGGCAATTAACTTTTTAGAAGTTCCTCTTTCGCAACCAACTCCTACCCATAAAACTCGCGGGTGCCACTGCACTTTTGGTAAATCTGAATCTGGCGAAAACTGGTGTTGAGTAAAACTAATCCAAATTCTGGCTTTGGGAGTTGGGGATGCTTCACCTATTTTGGGAAATTCAAAGTCAAATGGATGTTGATGTGGTAGATGTTTTTGCCACAATATGGAACCTGCTTCCTGAAGCACTTGTACAGTTTCTCCTCTAGCAATAATTCCACTAACTTTATTCCAGTCACCTTCCCCACGTTGCCAACCAAAAGGTTTACCCAAAATATCGATGCCTGGTAATTCTAAATTATGAGATGCGCCTGTAATAACTGGGGTAGCATTGAGGAGGGGAGCGAGGATATTGGTTAGTTGATCGGCGCCTCCTTGATGTCCGCTACATAAACTAATGACAAATTTACCTGCTTCATCGACGACAACTACTGCCGGATCGTGATATTTGTCTTGCAACAGTGGAGAAATTAAACGTACTACTGCACCGCTAGCAAGAGAAAAAATAATAGCATTATAGTCTTGCCAAATATTTACCAGATGATTTTTCAGAGAGTCGGTGTAAACCTGGGTTTTGAGAGAGAGGTTTACAGTTTTTTGGCAAGAGTTTGGTATCCACAGAGTGGCTTCCAATGTTTGGCAAATAGGTTGTAATAATTTTGCTGCTGTGGGGGTTGTGGCGATCGCTGCTATTGGTTGAAATTCTTGGCCAATTACATTCATTTTTTAGCTGTTTAGGTATATGAAGTTGTATTTATAATTCAAGTTATACCTAGAGGAGAAATTGGTCAAGTTGTATCAATTTCAAGCAGTAAAATTCAAACTATTAGGTAATTAACACAAAGGGAATAATTGCTCGCTTTAGCTAAATTGATGTTAATCAGGACTTACGCAAAGGTAGTATATATAGAGTCCTGGTGCATTACGAAGTGCGCAATTCAAGTCGCGAAGCGTTCGCTCCGCTTGGCGTCAGCAAAACACACCCTACCAATGGTGTTCATACGTAAGTCCTGTTAATTATTCTTATGTTTTGCGAACGCCCTTATGCAACCTCCCCAGCCTTACTACCCTCCTCCTGGGATGGTTTAGGGGCTCCCCTATTCAAGAGTCTAGTTTAAAAGCTTTTGAAAAATGGTATTAGAGGAGTAGGTTGTTAAGATCGATATCTAGCCTTTTCTCTCCTTTACATCTTGAGCAAAATCTTCATAAGGTCGTAATGATGTTACCTCAATATTCACATATTGTCCCAATTTTTTCACAATTGGTAAATCCATAATTATTTGGTCAAGTTGATCAGGAGATTTGACATCAACAATAGCTATTACTCTACGAGTTCCGATACACTTCCAGAGGTTTACTATAATTCCTTCTTTTTTGCCATTTATTGCAGCATCTGCTTCTTCGCTCCAAATAGCAAATAATTCTTCTTGGCTCATAGTAGCAGGATATTCTACTCGAAAGTCTAGATGATACAGCATAGATACTTTGGTTTCAACAATACATAAAATTAGTTTTTCATTCTATATCATATAATCAAAATTATACTTTTTATAAAAAAAATTATGCTAAGGGTGTGGTGGCTAGACTCTTAAAGGCAAAAGTTATCTTGGAGTTAAAGGGACTTGAATCAATTTAATAACGATGAATTAAGTAAAAATTATGTCTGACGTTCACAGACTAAAACAGTTCCCTTTTCTCCCTTTGTGATGCGAAGCTCCTCATCTAAATAAAGTACTTCTAAACGACCTTTAGGCGATCGCTTCATTGTAAAAGAAATTTCTCCTGTTTCTGTATTCATGCCTTGGGGAGGTGTCAACCCAAACATCAACTTTAAAATACAGATATTAATTGTTCTTTTAACCCTTTTTTTGATACTTTTGCTTGAACAAATATATCTTTCCAAGTTGATAAATATTCACCTTTTTATTGGTAGTAGGTGTTAGGTGTTAGGTTTTAGGTGTTAGGTTTTAGGGGTTAGGTTTTAGGTGTTAGGTGTTAAATTGTTAAGGTGTTAGGTATTAGGTTTTAGGTGTTAGGTTGTAGGTTGTAGGTTTTAGGTTTAACAATTAACAAATTGATAATATCCTACTACCAAAATGATGATTTTTGCCCGTTCAATTTCGATAACTTTTTACTTCAATCATTTTTATTCTTGCCTGAAACCTACTAAAACTTAACATATGAGTGAGTGCTAATGGTCAGTTAATAATATGAATTAGGTAAAAATTATATCTGACGTTCACAGACTAAAACAGTTCCCTTTTCTCCCTTTGTGATGCGAAGCTCCTCATCTAAATAACGTACTTCTAAACGACCTTTAGGCGATCGCTTCATTGTCAAAGAAATTTCTCCTGTTTCTGTATTCATGCCTTGGGGAGGTGTCAACCCAAACATCAACTTTAAAAATACAGACATTAATTGTTCTTTTAACCCTTTTTTTGATGCTTTTGCTTGAACAAATATATCTTTCCAAGTTGATAAATATTCACCTTTTTATTGGTAGTAGGTGTTAGGTGTTAGGTGTTAGGTGTTAGGCGTTAGGTTTTAGGTTTTAGGTGTTAGGTGTTAGGTTTTAGGTTTTAGGTTTTAGGGGTTAGGTGTTAGGT
>JAKQYF010000346.1 GCA_023356535.1 Trichodesmium sp. MAG_R03
GATGTTAAGTTGTTAATAGCTGGAAATAATGAGGTTGAAGGTTTAAAACAAAAAGTTGAAGGATTAGGAAATAGTTCAATTGAAATGTTAGGTCGAGTTGAAGATTTGACAGATTTATATAACAACTGTCGAATATTCGTTGCACCGACTCGCTTTGCTGCAGGTATTTCCCATAAAGTTCACGAAGCAGCAGCTTACGGTTTACCTATTGTTAGCACATCTTTAATTGGTCAACAGTTAGGATGGAAACATGAAACAGAATTATTAGTTGGGGATGATCGGATAAATTTTGCTCAACAATGTGTTAAGCTTTATCAAGATTCAGCCTTATGGAACGAACTGAGAAAAAATGCTATGAAGCGAGTTGAAACTGAATGTTCTCCTGAATTTTTTTCAGCAACTTTGAAGTCGATCTTAAAATCTTTAGAAAATTAGATATAGATATTAGTTAATCATTTTCAACATAACTCATCTTTAGGAAGACAGGAGCGAGGGTGCTTAAGGTTCATATTAGCTTTATAATAGTCATAATTAATCAAATCTATCCATTTAGGTAATTATAAATTCTCGATTAATTAAAGCTATTTATCTTTGAATTTCAGGATCATTTACCATTAGTTAAATCTTATTTTCTCTGTTATGTTTTCCTCGAAATAAATGACTATGTTCAGGATTATAAAGACCAGAACGCCCTACTTTTTCCACCTTTTTCAAAGCAGAACTAATCACATAAAGCGTTGTTCTAACTAACTGTTTCTCCTCAGTCACAACAGCCATTTTGTCCAAAGGCACAACCCAAATTTTCTCATCAGGCCATCCCAACCGATAACATATCGCCACAGGCATCTCAGCCGAATAATGTTCCATCAACTTCTCCTGTGCTTCCCACACATGACTAGCGCTCAAATATAAGCATAAACTTGCCCTATGAGCTGCTAAACTACCCAATTCTTCCCTTGAAGGAACTGCCGTTGCTTTCCCACTAATTCTTGTTAAAATAATTGTCTGTACCAACCCAGGCACAGTCAACTCCACCTTTAACTTAGCTGCTGCATCCTGAAATGCACTAATTCCCGGGACAATCTCAAAATCAATTCCCGCTTCAGCCAAAAGTTGAATTTGTTCATAAACCGCCCCATACAAACTAGGGTCACCAGAATGAAGGCGCACTACAGAGAGACCTTTTCTCACTCGGTCAATCATTAGAGGTAAAATTTCTTCTAAAGTTTTATTAGCAGTTTTGATAATCTCAGAATCAGAACGTACATTTTGTAATATTTGCTTGGGTACTAAAGAATCTGCATATAAAATTACATCTGCTGTAGCTAAGATTTTTTCAGCCTTCACCGTTAATAAGTCCGGATCTCCTGGACCTGCTCCTAAAATGTAAACTGCTGGAGTGAGACTTTCAGTATGGTTCATTAATTTTTCCGGATATGAGTATCTATGTTCAGATAAATAGAATGGTAGATGCACCCTGGTTTAGCCCTAGACTTTATGCCTAGGGCTTTTTTTTATTTTTCCGAGTCTAGTTCAGTTTGTTTCTCTAACTTCTGAGGGCAAAACATCTAGCAAAGGTTGCTTCAACAAATATAGCCACCCTAAACCCATTAACCCTAACAAAATACCTGCTAGACTGACTAATTGGGCAATGGGTAATGGCCCTAACATTAAGCTATCAGTCCGCAATGCTTCAATCCAAATCCGTCCACTACTATAAGCAACCATATAAACTAGAAATAAAGTACCTGATCTGAGTTTAGGTCTGCCCCGCAAACCCCTCAAAAAAAGAAATATTAATAATCCAAATACCATCAAATTCCATAAAGATTCATATAAAAAAGTGGGATGGAAATAATCAAAATTTACTAATTCTTGTGGACGACGTTCTGGAGGAATATACAACTTCCAAGGTAAATCAGTGGGACTGCCAAAGGCCTCGGAATTGAAAAAATTACCCCACCGACCAATGGCTTGTCCTAAAATTAAAGAAGGAGCTACTAAATCTGCCAACTGCCAGAAAGAGATTTTATTGAGTCTGGCAAAAATCAAAGCAGCGATCGCCCCACCAATAATTGCTCCATGAATTGCAATTCCTCCTTTCCAAATAGCAATCATATCTATAGGATTTTGTTGATATTGTTCCCATTCAAAGAGAACATAGTACAAACGAGCTCCAGGAATTGCAGCTAATACTAGCCAAACCACTAAATCACCCAACAATTCAGGGTTAACATGACGAAGTTTAGCTAAGTATTGGCAAAGGGTTATTCCAATTAATACAGCAGTTGCAATTAAAAGTCCATACCAGCGGATTGACAAAGGCCCCAACTGGAAAATAATTGGGCCTGGAGAAGTAAATTGAAATCCTAAAGGCAATAAAGTAATCTCTACTGTCATTTCAGTTATCAGTTATTAGTTATTAGTTATTAGTTATCAGTACCTCTAGCTTCGGTCGAAGGCTGAAAACTTACATTCCGCACGTCAAAATGTAGCATATAAACTGGCTATTGAAAGCCTTCCCTGATAATAACTATGAATTTTGTAAGTAAAAATACATATTACAAAAAACATTGATAGTAATTAGTGATAACAGAGGTTGTAATCGACCTTCTACCTTAAAAATCCCCTTGTAGTATATTTGCAGTGCGGAATGTGGGTTAAAACTGGAAATTTCCCTTTTTATCCTCTTGAAAGGTAGGCTTGAGACCTTATTTTTTGCAGGACTTACACAAAAACATGGTTGTTTTCCTGGGGAATACTAAGCAAACATGTTGCGGAGCAAAACGGCCCTGTATGCTCCGCAACATGAAAAAACCATAAAAATGGTGTATAATTTAATATGTGTGCTATAGCAATTTTTTGGTCATTAATCTAGTATCAAAACTCATATCAATATTTCTTACCGATAAAAAGTATAAAAACAATTTATTATGCCTGGGCATAATATCTAAAATCTAGCTTAACTTCATGCTCAATTTTATGATGATTTATCAGCAATGATATTTGTTGATATTTATCAAAAAAAATGCTAGGCATAAATTGGGATGTTCTAGGAAATTTGGTGATTTGAATAACAAGAATCAGGACCAGACACCCAGTTTATTGGTTGATTTACATAAACCATAGGTAAATTTGACGTAAGGACTCAGGTATCTCACACCCAGTCAGAGAGTGAATTCTGAAAATGACTGACTCAGCAATTTAATAGTCTCATTCTCAATAATGACGAAAATAAAGGCTTGTAGCCATTTCAGTCTTGAGAATATAATTGGGGAAGTAATTCCAGTAAATCCTTATCCGTCAATACTTACAGGCTTTTTCATAGGACCTGAATTATGAACATTTGACAGCACTAGTTTTCAATAAGAACCTAGAGAATACCTTTGATTTTTTTCAGTTTCACTGAATATTCAGTCATATTAATATTTAATATTTTTTTAATAAATTTAAATTAATTATTATTATACAAAAAATTAACAATAATTAAGAATTTATAGATACAAATCTTGATTAAGATTGAATAATGTAAACTTAATTTTCGAGTAGTGAAGAAATACATGGAACTATTACAAGAACAAATTTTTGCTTTGACTAAAAAAGTTGAATCAATATATACGATTATTGAACAACTCAGTGACAAGGTATCAAATTACACAGTTGCTGAGAAAGCAAATAAATATCAAGTTACAGAAACAGATTCTAATCTGCAACAGGCCAATGAACTTAAAGAAAAATACAACTATTTTAACCCAGAATTAGAACATAAGGATGTGTTAGTAGATGATAATTATTTGAAAAAGAGTAGTCAAAATATTGATGAAGAGTTAACATCAAACATTCAAATTCAAAGGTTAACAGCTCAGTTAACAGCAGCTTATAATCGAATTGCTGCTTTAGAAGAACAATTACTATCAAAAAGAATTAAATCTTAGAGATTACAGAATTTGTGTTAATTACGCTTGTCAGTTTATTGCTAATTTTTTATTCATAGAGATATGATACGGAATCCGATATGATATAGTATATGTTTATAATTTTATAATTAGGGCTTGCTGATTAAATATAAAAGCATTGACACATAAAGGTCTTAGCCTTTTTTGGTCGAAAAAACTACCAGGTTTTCGGTCGAAGAAGGCTGAAAAAGTTAGTATTTGGGGTGCTCCCTAGGCAGAAAAATCAAGGGACAAATATATCCGACCTACCTCCTCTATAAATTTCTCGTTCCTCTGTAGGGTCGTTCTATACTGCTTCATGAAACCTATACAAACCTAGACAGGCTTGCTGTTCAATTCCTGCTTCAACCAAGGGAGACGGCACCTTCAAGTCCACAGGCGTTCACCGATAAGCTATCGGCATTTTTTGT
>JAKQYF010000347.1 GCA_023356535.1 Trichodesmium sp. MAG_R03
TTTAACTCAAATTCGGGCAGAAATGGGTAAATTAGAATTAGACCAAACTTTTACAGCTCGCACGGAAATTAATGAGGTATTACTCAGAGAATTAGACATTGCTACTGACCCTTGGGGAGTGAAAGTAACTAGGGTAGAATTACGAGATATTAGTCCTTCCAAAGCAGTACAAGATTCTATGGAATTACAGATGACTGCGGAGCGACAAAAACGGGCAGCAATTTTAACTTCAGAAGGAGAAAGAGATTCTGCTATTAACTCTGCTAGAGGTAGAGCAGAATCACAAGTTCTTGATGCTCAAGCACGTCAAAAAGCAACTGTTTTAGAGGCAGAAGCACAACAAAAAGCAATTGTCTTGAAGGCTCAAGCCGAACGTCAATCTCAAGTTTTGAAAGCTCAAGCAACTGCTGAAGCATTAGAAATTATTACTAAGACTCTCCATGAAGACCCAAATGCAAAAGAGGCACTCCAATTTTTATTAGCTCAAAATTATCTGGATATGGGCCAAACAATTGGTAGTAGTGAAAGTAGTAAAGTTATGTTTATGGACCCCCGGAATATTCCAGCAACTTTAGAAGGTATGCGCTCTATTGTCACAGACAACAAAAATTCAGTTAGCAGTTAGTAGAACAGTTGTTCATGAAATATCTTCAGTGAAGGTACAGCTATTACAAACTCCAAAAAATTCTAAATTGTGGTAAAAAATCTTAAATTTGTGGGACTGCTGTAATTTGTCTTCCCAATTCTGGACAGGACATTCATTAATAATTATAGAGGCCCCACACTTAACACAATTCAGATAATGTTGGTCTTGCTGGAGACAACTATAAACAGATTCACCATTAGCCAAAGTCCGGACAGTTACTACGCCTTCTCGCTTGAGAGCATCCAAGGAACGATATACTGTTGCTAGCCCCAGAGGTTTCTCATGTTTGCGTAGTTTTGAATATATATCCTGAGCAGATAGCGATCGTTTCTGGGTTTTGAGTAGTTTAAAAATACGCTCTTGAGATCTGGTGCGATTGGTTTTCATGGTTAATATAGTTAATTTTGGTAGAATTTAACAGAGAATATTCAAGTATTTGTACTAAAGTGATCAAAAAATATCAGGCATATATATATGTTAATCTAAGGCCATCTGTTTTGGACCCTGCTGGTACTGCAGTTCAATCTGGGTTGGCACAAATGGGACATAAAAATTTAGAAGAAATTAGAATTGGTAAGTATATTGAGTTGAAACTTCAGGCAATAGATGAAGTAACTGCTAGAGAACAAGTAGAATTAATTTGTGATCAATTATTGGCAAATCCTGTTATTGAAAATTATCGCTTTGAATTAGATCAAGTAATAAATAAGAATGAGGAAGTAAAAAGCGAGGAAGCTTTTAATTGAGGATTTTGTTTTAAATATGTGAAAATATTTCGAGTAGCCCAGGAAAGATTTAGATTAGATTTCTATAAGTATGAGCAAATAATCTTTACTATTATTCCGCGCTTTCTATTGTTATGGGGTATACCTATGGGGGTATCTTGACTGCATTACATGATTTTTAGAATTTACCCTGTGTATCATTTGCCCAAAATCTGATGTAATTAGGGCTTGCATATTTTGGGCAAAAGTCTTTATAGATAAGGGGTTTAGAATTTTTAGACTTGAAAAAAGTATCTAGTTTTCGGTCCTGAGAGATCAATTTGTTAGTATTTTGGGCGCTCCCTAGGCAGAAAAATCAAGGGACAAATATATCCTACTACCTCCTCTATCAATTCTCCGTTCCTCTGTAGAGACGTTGCATAACAAAAATGCGTTCATGTCCTGTAGCGAAACGTCCCTACTGCTCATCCTGGGAGATGTTAAGGGTGGGTATACTACTCCTGAAAAAGACTTTTTCAGCAAACCCTAATATCATGTCCGGTTGAATAGGCATAAATAAATTAGGGAAAAGTAGTGGCGAACGGCCGTTCGCCCCTACACGGACGTTTTGCTTGGGCACACTTCATTAAAGCTGTGCGACATGAAACGCCCCTACAGGAGGGAAGAAGAGGAAGTTTTTTGATCACTAACAAGACTTACGCTAAGGTACTATATATAGAGCCTTGGTGCGTTACGAAGTTCGCAATTCAAGTCGCGAAGCGTTCGCTCCGCTTGGCGTCAGCAAAACACACCCTACCAATGGTGTCCATCCGTAAGTCCTCACTAATTATCTGGACATGATCAGGAATTACGCCAAGGTACTATATATAGAGCCTTGGTGCGTTACAAAGTTCGCAATTCAAGTCGCGAAGCGTTCGTTCCGCTTGGCGTCAGCAAAACACACCCTACCAATGGTGTTCATTCGTAAGTCCTCATGATATAATTAGCTATTCTGGGAATAAACTAGTTGAAGTTAATTGAAAATTAATATGAAATTTGGCATTATTATGTTTCCTGGTTCCAATTGCGATCGGGATGTAGCTTGGGTAACTCAGGGGTTATTGGGTCAACCAACTCGTATGGTTTGGCATCAAGAAGAAGATATTTCTGATGTGGATGTAATAGTTATTCCTGGAGGTTTTAGTTATGGGGACTATTTAAGATGTGGAGCGATCGCCCGTTTTTCTCCAGTAATGAAAGCAACTATTACCCATGCTCAAAAAGGGAAATTAGTTTTAGGTATCTGCAATGGTTTCCAGATATTGACAGAAGTAGGTTTATTGCCTGGGGTATTGGTGCGAAATCAGAAATTAAATTTTATCTGCGATCAAATTTTTGTCAAAGTAGAAAATTCTGATACTCCTTGGACATCTGCTTATAGAACAGAAGAAATAATTAGTTTGCCAATAGCTCATGGTGAAGGTCGTTACTATGCTGATGTAGATACTTTGCAAGAGTTGGAAAATAATAGTCAAATTTTATTTCGTTATTGTACAGAAAATGGTAGAATTTGTCCAGAAGGTAATCCTAATGGTTCTCTGAACAATATTGCTGGCATCTGTAGCCGTCAAGGCAATGTATTGGCAATGATGCCTCATCCAGAGAGAGCATCAGATCCAATGTTAGGTAATATAGATGGCATAAAATTATTTCAAGGGCTATTAATGGCTGTAGTGGGAATTTAACTACAGTTATCTATCCTGCATTCTTTACTTCAGTTTACAACATGAAAATTAAGTATAAAATTCGTAGTCTGCTACCGAATTTATGAACTCCTATTGACCACTATGATTTTCTTCTGACTTTTAACTGCGTGACTTTTATTTTGTATTATTTGTTATTATTTGTATTAAATTTTAACAGAGTGGGAAAGTTTATATTGATGTGAAAAGTCAACTTGGATTTTCAGCTATTGACAAAATAAAACTCGAATTTTTGATAATATTTAGCAGTATGAGCTAATATCTTTTCCACAAACATCTACCAAATAACACAAAGCTCTAAATCTTAAATTAATTAGTTCATTGTAAAGAGGGTTAAGTTTGCACATAGGAGGAATATGAAACAAAATATGGCCAAAAAGGGTGAGATTGCGCTCAAAAGGACACTGACTTGGAATTAATTTGCACAGAAACATAGCGAATTTGGGATTATTAATTTCTATGCAATCTAGCCATTGTTTTAAAGGGTTTAATGGCTTAAACTTAGGTTTTATGGTATACATACGATCAGTCATAGCATTTAGAATGTTAGTGTTTTGGAGTTTGATCCATATTCCTATTAATTTCATGAGATAATAGATGATCGGAAAGAGTGACTATAAACTTCTACAATGCATTTGTTGGCATTACGGAAAAAATAACATTTGAGTTCTAAATTTTTAACTTTTAATAACCTAATGGGAATTAATGTGATGCCAATTCTCAAAAGTTTTTCTATGGTTGCAGTCTATATTTCTCATAGCCATTTATTGGCATGATAGATGTGATGTGATATAATATTATTATTTAATTTAATCAGGACTTAGGCACGAGCACTAAAGTAGGGTGAGGGCTAATGCCATTCACTCCTACATATGGCCTTTTCAAGGTGAATTTGCGCAAGTCCTGTTAATAATTCTTTTTCAGTAAGGCTTGCTGAAAAAGTTTTTTCGGGAGTAGAGAACTCACCCCTAACATCTCCCAGGATGAGAAGTAGGGATGTTGCATGCAATGTCCCTACAAAGAGAGTATAATAAAATATATTTGTCCCTTGATTTTTCTGCCATTCACACTTACCTCACTTATTTTTAATAGTTTTGGCTACCTAACCCCAAGAAACAAAGTTTGTAATGAAAACTCATAAATTAGAACTCCATAAGATAACAGCTCTAAGTTTAATACTGGGCACATTAGCTGTAACTCCCGCTAACTCTCAACCCATAACTCCGGCTAATGACGGGACCAAAACTA
>JAKQYF010000348.1 GCA_023356535.1 Trichodesmium sp. MAG_R03
GCTACTGCTTTGCTACCTTTCCCCCATCCTCGGGTTTTGCTAATTGATGAAATTGATAAAAGCGATATTAATTTACCGAATGATTTGCTAAATTTGTTTGAAGAGGGAAGTTTTGAAATCCCGGAATTAACTCGCATTTCTAAGGAAGTTCCCTTGGTGGAAGTTCGCAGTTATGATGGTATGGATGTGCCTATTAAAGAGGGAGAGGTGTCCTGTCAGAATTTTCCTCTGATTATTTTGACTAATAATGGCGATCGGGATTTTCCTCCGGCTTTTCTCCGGCGGTGTTTGCGCTTGACTATGCCTTACGAGCAGGATGCTACGGCTCTTAAAGAGATTGTTAAAGCTCATTTGGGAGATGATCTGTTCACCCAAGATGGGGAAAAAATTAAAAAATTGATTAGGGATTTTATAGATAGGCGATCGGGAGGTGACTTAGCCACGGACCAACTGCTAAATGCTATTTATATAGTGACTCGGGATTTGAAACCGGAACGAGAAGACGAGGATAACTTGATTGAAGAATTGTTGAAGTATTTGACTAGCGAGGAAGATCGATGATTGACAGATTTATTGAGGCCTTGAATAGAGAAGCGGAAATGTCGGCAGTGGAAATTGCTGATATCCTTTGGTTGGCAGTACAGTTACAAGAATCTGAGTCTGACTCTTCTGACTCTTCTGACTCTTCTGACTCTTCTGACTCTTCTGACTCTTCTGTCTCTTCTCCTGTGGAAGAGGAAAAAGATAGTGACAATGATAAGGAGGAGTTGAAGCAGGAGCAGGAAATAGCCCCAGAGGAAAAATCCCAGACTTCTGATTCAAACAAAATAACAACAGCTCACCCTTCAAAAGAAGAAAAGGCTCGTATTTACCCCCGACATCAAGGGCAAACTTCAAAAACCGATCTATATTTTAAAACTCCCAATGCTCCTTCTTTGCGCTCACCATTAACTATTGCACAACAGGCTTTCAATCCTTTAATACGTCGGGTTCCTGGGAGCACAAGTCCCATTCTTGATGAAGTCGCTACCAGCCAGGGAATTGCTGATACAGGACTGTGGTTGCCAGTCCTTAGACCTACTTTAGAGCCTTGGTTAGACCTGGAATTGGTGGTTGATGAGAGTATTTCCATGCAGATTTGGAGGCAAACCATTATCGATTTGAAAAAGTTGCTGACAAACTATGGGATTTTCCGAGATGTGCGGGTCTGGGGATTAATTATTAATGACGGGGAACCAGTGCAAATTCGTCGGGGTATAGGTGCCATGGCTAAAAATAGGTATCCCCGCAGTCCTAAAGAGTTAATTGATGACAGCGGTCGTCGTTTGGTGTTGGTTGCCAGTGATTGCGTTTCTCCTCCCTGGCGAGATGGCAAGGTGACGGAGGTTTTGCAACTTTGGGCTCATCGCCTACCGATGGCAATTATTCAAATGCTTCCTAAGTGGTTGTGGAAAAAAACGGCTTTAGGAATAGGGACTGAAGTGCGGTTGCGGGGGTTGACTCCGGGGATTTCTAACCAGAATTTAATTGCTGAGGGAGTGTCTTTGTGGCAGGAACTGGATGAGAAGAACGGGGTAAAAGTACCTGTATTCACTTTAGAAGCGGATAAGGCGGGGAGTTGGGCGCAAATGTTGTCGGGTCAGGGGAGTATTTGGACTTCCGGGGTTATGTTTAAGTTAGATGAGACTCTGGTTAACCAGGAAGATAGGTTATTTAATTTAGATTATAGTAAGTTGACTGCCCAACAGCGGGTACAGACATTTCGGGTGACTGCTTCCCCAATGGCGCGTAAGTTGGCTGGTTTGTTGGCTGCTGCTCCAGTGATTACTCTGCCTGTGGTGCGGTTAATTCGAGAGGTGTTGTTGAAAGATTCTCTACAAGTGAATATGGCTGAGGTGTTTTTGGGGGGATTATTGAAGCCTGTATCTGAGGTTAATTTGGAGACCCATCCTGATCAGGTTTTATATGATTTTATGGATGGGGTAAGGGAGTTATTGGTTGATTCTGTGCCTTTGAGTTATGTGAAGGATGTGGTGGATGAGGTATCGGAATATGTGGCGAAGAAAGCTGGCTTGTCTTTGGAGAGTTTTGCGGCTGTTTTGAGGAATCCGCAAAAAGTTTGGGAGGCGGAATTTACTGATGAAGTTCGTCATTTTGCAACGGTTAGTCCTGGGGTTTTGAGGGGTTTGGGTGGAGAGTTTGTGCCGGTGGCTGAGGAGTTGGAAAGTTATGATAGAGAATGTTCTCAGATAGAAGAAGTAGAAATTGTTGAAGAGGTTCATAGTATAGGTAAAAATTTTGCAATTACTATAGGGATAAATCAATACGACTTTATAAATTCTTTGAAGTATGCAGTAAGAGATGCTGAGAAGATGAGGGATTTTTTGCTGGAAGAAGCGGGGTTTAATGAGGTCTTTTACTACTCAGATGATTCTCCTAATATCGAGAATATTTCGACTCGTCCTACTCGTTCTAATCTCCTGGCATTCTTCGAGTATGTATCTAAACAAAAGCTTATGGGAGAAGGGGATAATTTTTGGTTTTTCTTTAGTGGTCAGGGTACGAGGATGAAAGGAGTAGATTATATTTGTCCTTCTGATGTTACTCGTCACCTTGAAAATACTGCAATTTCTGTCAATTATATTATTCAAAGATTGCAGCGATCTGGGGCAGATAATGTGGTTATGATATTAGATGCTTGTCGAGACGAAGAGGACGATATGAGTCGAAGTATTAAGGGGATAGGAGAAGACATTGAAATTGAACGAAAAGCTTATGAAAAGGGAGTAATTACTATTCGTTCGTGCAGTCCTGACGAATATTCTTGGGAACTAAATGAACTGCAACAGGGTGCTTTTACTTATGCGTTATTGGAGGGGTTGGGTAATAAAGGTAAAAAGGCGACTGTGGAAAGATTGAATAAATACCTCAAATATCGGGTGAAAGAATTAGTTCAACATAAAGGAAAACAAACCCCTCGTATTATGGTTGACCCTATTGAAAAGTCTCATTTGATTTTGATGCCAAGGTATGCGAGTGCAGTGACAAGTACTGTGGCAATGGCAATTACTATAGGGATAAATCAATACGACTTCATGCATCCTCTTAAATATGCATCTGACCATGCTAAAAACATGAGGGATTTTTTGCTGGATGAAGCAGGTTTTGATGATGTTTTCTACTTCTCTGATGATTCTCCGAATATTAATGGTGCTTCTACTCGTCCTACTCGTTCTAATCTCCTGGAATTATTGGAGTCGGAATTTAGACAACCATTTCTGAGAGCAGGGGATAATTTTTGGTTTTTCTTTAGTGGTTATTGCGTTAGGTTGAAAGGAGTAGATTATATTCTTCCTTCTGACGCTACTAGTGACCTTGAAAATACTGCAATTTCTGTTAATTATATTATTCAAAGATTGCAGCGATGTGGGGCAGATAATGTGGTTATGATATTAGATGGGGTAGAAATAGAGGACGATATGAGTAAAAGTATTAGGGATATAGGAGCGCAAGCAGAACGAAAAGCTTATGAACAGGGAGTAATTACTATTTACTCCTGTAGTCCTAACGAATCTTCTTGGGACGTAAAAGAACTGCAACAGGGGGCTTTTACTTATGCCTTATTGGAGGGTTTGCGTAGTCAAGGTCAAAAGGCGACTGTAGAAAAATTGAATGAATACCTCAAATATCGGGTGAAAGAATTAACTCAACATAAACGACGACAAACTCCTCGTATTATGGTTGACCCTATTGAGATGTCTCATTTGATTTTGATGCCAAGATATACGAGTGCTGGCGATATAGCTTAGTCCAGTCTAGTAGTAATAAGTGTAGGTTAGGTTGAGGAACTAAACCCAAGCACATTAAGATTTGTTGTGTTTCACTTCGTTCTACAAGGGCTGAAATTTTTCACCATTTTATATCATGTCCAAATAATCAGTGATCAAAAGCTTTTGTTTATAGTTTATGGTCAAGCATAGATATGCATTTAGGGCTCTTGCCCTACTACGAACCTTAATTATGACTATTCGACCGGACATGATCAGGACTTGCGCGCGTGAACTACATGAGCGTGAGGGCGAATGCCATTCGCCCCTACATATGGCAACCTACATTTTTTACATTTTTAGGTGTGTCAGCATCTAAAGTTTGAAATTATTTGGCATAATATATAGCAGTTTTTCTGTCCGTTGACCACAGTAGGGACGTTGCATAACAAAAATGCGAACGTCCCTACAAGGTTTTGGTTATGGCGATGTAGTTCATCTTATTTGTGCTAACCTACTAATAATTTTAATAGGAGCAATTTTCTTCTGGAGACTATACCAGAAAAATCGTCCCTAACC
>JAKQYF010000349.1 GCA_023356535.1 Trichodesmium sp. MAG_R03
AAGTGCTATTGATTCCCAGGAACCAATTCAGTTAACTTTTACCGAAACGGAGAAAACTTTTGACCCGAAAACAGTGTATGGTAATGCTCCCAACCCAACACAATTGTAAATTTACTTCAACCCTTTAACAACTACAGGACTTACGCAAATGCACTATATATAACATATAGCCCATGACTAACAGGGTTTGTAACGGCTATCGATGCTTTTTTCTCAGCTATAAAGCGTGTCTAATAAGTGAAATAAACGATAGATTGAACAATCTGTCAGAACTGAGATATCAATAAACTGGTGATTTTGGAACGGTTCATTCCCTAAAGACTGGCGATGAAGGTTGAATGCTTCTCAAAATGGACTAGTATGAACTCCCTAGTAAACATAAATCTTACTGAGGTATTTGATGAAATTGAATGACTGTCATAATTTTCAGGATTTCCGAAAATTAGCGAAACGCCGACTACCAGGACCAATTTTTGATTACATCGATGGAGCAGCCGATGATGAACAGACCTATCGCCGTAACACTGAAGCCTATGGAGACTGCGATCTTATTCCGAACGTGCTTGTCGGTGTGGAAAATGTGGATATGTCAGTTGAGGTGATGGGGCAAAAACTAGACATGCCTATCTACTGTGCCCCGACAGCATTGCAACGCCTTTTTCATCACGAAGGAGAGCGTGCGGTTGCGAGAGCTGCTGCAAAATATGGCACAATGTTTGGGGTGTCTTCACTGGCGACGGTAACCGTTGAAGAAATTGCAAAGATCGTAAACACACCGAAAATGTTTCAGTTTTACTTCCATAAAGACCGCGGCTTGAATGATTCGTTGCTTGAACGGGCACGAGCAGCGAACTTTAATGTGTTGGCATTAACCGTCGATACCATTACTGGTGGTAATCGGGAGCGGGATAAGCGTACAGGATTTACTTCCCCACCAAAATTAACCCTTGACTCCTTAATAAGTTTTGCGACTCACCCAGTATGGGCTTGGAACTTTTTCACAAAAGAAAAGTTCGATATGCCACATTTGTCTGGTCATGTCTCGGCGGGAACGAATTTAGCAGTCTCTGTTGGTGATTACTTCTCAACGATGCTAGATCAATCTATGAATTGGAATGATGCTGAAAAACTCTGCTCACAGTGGAATGGGCAGTTTGCACTGAAAGGAATAATGAGTGTGGAAGATGCCAAGCGTGCTGTTGATATTGGTTGTACGGGTATTATGGTTTCTAACCACGGCGGCCGTCAGCTCGATGGTTCCCGTAGCCCCTTCGATCAACTGGCTGAAATTTGTGATGCTGTTGGGGATAAAATTGATGTCATTTGTGAAGGTGGTATTCAGCGGGGTACCCATGTGCTTAAGGCGCTATCTGTTGGAGCTAAAGCCTGTTCAGGTGGGCGATTATATCTTTATGCATTGGCCGCTGCTGGGAGAGCAGGAGTTGAGCGTGCTTTAGGTAATATGCGCATTGAGATTGAGCGTGATATGAAATTGATGGGAGTGACTAAGCTCGATCAATTGAGTAGAGATAATCTACGCTTCCATCACTCACGATGAAGCTGCGTAGGGTAGGGAAGGTCTAATGAAAGAATTGATAATTTTCCTCCATAGGCTTGCCCACCCTACAAATTCCCATAAACAAGTGCCAGCAAATATTTATCCTGCTAATAATTCAGAAGTAGAAGCAGGAGTAAAGGAGTATTGCATAACCAAAGCATTCAGCCATTGTGATATAGATTTGATTGCTTACAGTGCTTTTCAAATTGATGAACTACATCGCTATAACCAAAACCTTGTAGGGACGTTGTATGCAACGTCTCTACTTCTTATCCTGGGAGATGTTAGGGGTGGGTTCCCTGCTATATCTCTGATATCTAATCCTTCAAGGTTGAACGCATAGTCGGAAACATAATCACATCTCTAATACTTTGAGTGTTAGTCAACAACATTACCAAACGATCAACCCCAATACCCATCCCACCACAGTTAGGCATTCCCAGTGATAAGGCCTGAATAAAGTCTTCATCCATTGGGTGTGCTTCATCATCCCCGGCTTCTCTCTGGGCGATCTGTTCCTCAAAACGTTGGCGCTGGTCTTGTGGATCGTTTAACTCGGAGAAGCCATTAGAATATTCGGTGCCATGAATAAATAACTCAAATCTTTCCACAAAACCTGGTTTACTATGATGTCTTTTTGCTAACGGACTAACCTCAACAGGAAAATCAATTACAAAGGTAGGTTGAATTAAAGTTGACTCTACTTTTTGGTCAAAAACTGCATATAAAAGATAACCTAAACTTTGGGTTTCTAATTTAGATAATTTCAAGTTTAATTTTTCTGCTGCTTGAATAGCTTCTGGCAATTCTAAGTTGTCAAAATCTAGTCCGGTTTCATCTTTAACTGCTTCTACCATTGTTTTAACTTGCCAATGTTTGCCAGTAAAATTAGGATATTTTTGACTATGGTCATATTGGCGCTCTAAACTAATAGTTTGCTCTTGATATTCTATCTCTTTTAAATCACCCAAAATATTGGTGAAACTATAACAAATAATATCTTCTACTAAGCCCAAAATTTCAAAATAATCTGCATAAGCTTGATAAACTTCTAGGGAAGTAAACTCAGGATTATGGGTACTATCAATTCCTTCATTTCTAAATACTCGCCCTAATTCAAATACCCGTTCAAAACCACCACAAATTGCCCGTTTGAGAAATAATTCTGTGGCAATTCGCAAATATAAATTTACATCTAAAGCATTATGATGAGTCATAAAAGGTCGAGCAGCAGCACCACCATAAATTGACTGTAAAATTGGTGTTTCTATTTCATAAAAATTAGCATCCCAAAGATATGTTCGAATACTTTGCATAATTTTGCTCCGCACTCTAAAACGCTTTAAAGATTCAGCATTTCCAGCCAAATCCATTTCTCGATGACGGCGACAAATTTCTGGGTCATTTACACCATAATAAGAGTCAGGAAAAGGAATAATAGCTTTGGAGAGCACATCCAATTTATTTACCTGAATTGATAACTCACCTCTATTAGTACGACAACCTATTCCTTCCGCACTAACAAAATCTCCTACATCTAATAATTTTTGAATTTGTTTAAAGCTTAAACCAGGATCGCCCTTGACTAATTTTTTCTCAATTTTAAGTTGAATTTTCCCAGTTTCATCTGTTAAGTTAATAAAACCAATACTACCACTATCTCGCTTAGAGGTAATGCGACCACATACTTTTAATAATTTTTCATCAGGGTCTGTTTCTCCGGGTTCTAATTCCTTTGCTGGTGGAGAAAATAGGTCTATGACTTGTTTAGTGGTGTGCGATCGCTCTCTAGCTTGACTAGGATAGGGGTCTATTCCTTGGGCGCGCAATTGATCGACTTTTTGTGAACGAACTTCTACTTCATTCCTGGTTTCGCTTTTAGCCATTGGTGATTTTACTATCTAGACGACTAATCAAAAAGCTATAATAACACATTTTTTATATTTTTGAACTGTTACAAAAATTAAATTTTTCCAAAATAATAAAGTTTTTGTTTGTAGTAGGATTATATACGAATTTTTCAGCAAGGTAAATTATTTAGACCTCTCGACCCAATGCTTGTTACCCAGTAAGGTATAATAGACAAATTTGAAAAAATATCAGGTGAGTAATGAATAATTTTCAAGTATACGATCGCGATTTAACCAAGGCCACATTATCTAATTATTTACAAGCTGATAGTATTGCAGTGGATACAGAAACAATGGGGTTGTTGCCAGGGCGCGATCGCTTATGTTTAGTGCAGTTATGCGATCCTCAAGGCCAAGTTACAGCAATTCGGATTGAAAAAAGGCAACAAGAAGCACCAAATTTAAAACAATTAATGGAGGCAACTAGTATAGTTAAAATATTTCATTTTGCCAGATTTGATGTAGCAATGTTACAGCATCATTTAGATATTAAAGTTTCCCCAATTTTCTGTACCAAAATTGCTAGTAAATTAGCACGAACTTATACAGGTAAACATGGTTTGAAAGATTTAGTAATAGATTTAGAAAAAGTAGAGTTAGATAAATCTGCCCAAAGTTCTGACTGGGGAAATGCAGAGAACTTAACAGAAGAACAATTGAATTATGCTGCTAATGATGTGCGGTATTTATTGAGTATCAGGGAGAAGTTAATTAAAATGTTAAAACGAGAGGAAAGGTGGGAATTAGCACAGCAGTGTTTTGAATGTTTACCAGTATTCGTAGGACTAGATTTGTTGCAGTACAAGGATATTTTTGAGCATTAATAAGGCTATCGTCAACTTTATGATTTCACTTGCA
>JAKQYF010000035.1 GCA_023356535.1 Trichodesmium sp. MAG_R03
ACCGAACAAAAAGCAGTAATTCGTCCAGTTATAAGATTATTAAAAGGTCAGAAAATTATAATAACAGCAGATAGAGAGTTCCATAGTATTTTTCTATCTCACTGGTTGAAAAAATATCAGAAGCTTGATGTATATTTTGTTTTTAGACAAAAAAAATCGACGATGATTAAACGAGGTAAAAAATATTGTAATCTCTCGGAATTAAAAGTAAATGTCGGTGAAACTAAACTATTCTTGAACCAAAAAATAACCAAAATCTTGAAGGTAAAAACATATAATTTACTCGTGTATAAAAAACATAAATATCGTCAAAAATCTCTTCTAGACAAATGGTATATTCTCTCCAATTTATCATCTCCTGAAAAGATTAAAAAAATATATAGCCAGAGAATGGGAATTGAAGCAATGTTTAAAGACTATAAAACTGGTGGTTATAATCTAGAATCAGCTAAGGCTAATGAAATAAGATTAAATAATTTAATTTTATTAATAGCTATTTCATACACGATTAGTTCTTTTCAAGTCCAAAAAGTTAAAAACAAGGGGGTGCAAGAATATATATCAAGAACTAATGAAAAAGGTAGAAAAGAAAGAAGACACAGTAGTTTTTTTTGTAGGATTATCTATGATTTATTGGGCAATAAATGATGATTTCCATGCTAAGAATTAGTAGCAAATTTAATGAGCCTTAATTCTCATAAATTACTATATTATCAAAGGGGACTCAAAGCGATGAATAAAGTGGTTAATTAGACTATAATTTTTGATTAACAATAAATTAATTTATGTGAGGAGTTTAATAAAATTATATTATAATTCAGCTTGAATAATTATTCAACACAGATGGTGGATAAGAGTAAATTGGCGATCGCTACCTCCCAAATTCAAAATCGTATTCTTTTTTAATTGAATTATTATTCAACTTATTATCTCAAATGATTACTATATCTACCATTAAGCTTACTTGTCACCCCGTGAGGTCTTTGCGTAAGTCCTGTAAATAACGGATTACGGGATGGGACAAAATTACTTTTATACTCGGATATCGCCTGATCACAATTAATTCACTACATATACAAGACTACCGGAATAAACGAGTAAAGAATCAATAAAGAAGAAAAAAGTTAAACACTGTTCTAAAAATAATCTTTGACAATCCGGAAATCTCTATTCTAGAATGGGAAAATAGAATATTAACTGACTAACAATGGAAATGCTCACCAAAGTAAAAATTATCAATTGACAATTAAAATAGCAGCCATTAGGGGTTAAATTCACTAAAATTTATATAAAATCTATGCACAAGATGCAAGCATATTTTCCAATTTACAGTCTTTTAGAGAAAAAATTGCTATATTCTCAAAATTTTGTTTCTTGGTTAGAAGATAAAATTTTTACTCCCTCTCTCAATGTACCTATTGATGAGACTTTGCCATTTTTACTAGAGGTATTAAAGTTAACTTTTAACTCTCAAGGGGATCCTCAAACTGTTTATCCTCTAATTGTCGAAAATCTTGATTTATTAGAACCCCATTTTATATACATTTTACGCAAGTGGGCAAGACAAACTTTTTCCAATATCTCTCAAGATAGAGCAACTATTATTGCCAGTACATTAGTAAATTTTGGTCGGATAATTTGGGCACTACCTGATGGAGATTCTGATGTTAACTTAGAAATTGCTTTAACTTGCTGCGAGCTAGCTTTGGAAGTATATTATTTAGATAAATTTCCTGAACAATGGGCAATAGTTCATAACAATCTAACTGTAATTTATCAAAGTCGCTGCTATGGAGTTCCTACCCATAATCTGATTAAATCTTTTGAACATTATCAAAAAGCTAATCTTGTATTTCCAGACCAAAGTTTTCCTCAAAAATGGACTGATTTAAGTTGATATTAGCAACTGACCTTACCCACTCATTCATATGTTAAGTTTTAGTAGGTTTCAGGTTTCAGGCTTCAGGTTTCAGGTTTTAGAAAAGAATGAAAATGATTGCAGTCAAAAATTATCGAGATTTAACGGCGTGGCCAAAATCAATAGCTGCAATAGAAATAGTTCACGGATACTCAAGAGATAAAAGACTATACCTGAAACAATTGATCATAGACATGATAGTAACAGGAGATGGAGATATGCCATTATATTTAAAAGCAAACTCAGGAAATGTAGATGATAAAAGTGTATTTGTAGAAAGATTAAAAGAATCTAAAAAACAATGGACATTTGAGGGAATATGTGTAAGTAACTGGACATAATTATTGACAAACTTATAAATGTTAGTATCTAGGCTGGATGAAGGGTGATGTGAAAGAGAGGCAATAGAAGAATAGTCAAATATCAGGTTATAAAATAACTGTGAAAGAATCAGAATATGGAGACATAAAATAAAGATGGATAATCGTGGAAAGTGAATTCAGATAGCAATTAATCTATTAAACTTACATTCCCCACGTCAAAATGTAGTATATGAGACTGGCTATTGAAAGCCTTGCCTGATAATAACTATGAAGTTTGTCAGTGAAAATATATGTTACAGAAACTATTGATAGTTATAAGTAATAACAGAGGCTGTAATCCACCTTATTCGTTAAAAATACCCTTGTAGTGTACTTGAAGTGCGGAATGTGAAATTAAACTTTTCTGCTTCTATGACTGAATTGGAATTTCAAGAATAAATTCACTTCCTTGATTTGCTTCAGAATTACATGATATCTGACCGCCATGTTTTTGCACAATAATCTCATAACTAATTGCAAGTCCTAAACCTGTTCCTTTGCCGATATCTTTAGTAGTAAAAAATAGGTTAAATATTTTGTCTTTTGCCTCTGGGGTAATTCCCAAACCATTATCAGCAATTGTAATCAAAACACTACCAGGATTATCTTTCTTAATTGCCGTAGTAATTTTAACAGTAGGGCTAAAATCTTCCTCTATTATTCGTTTTTCTTCCAATGTATCTATGGCATTACTAAGGATATTCATAAACACCTGATTAATCTGAGCAGCATGACATTTCACCAAAGGCAAATTTCCATAATTTTTCACAACTTCAATCAGAGAATGCTTGTGCCGAGCTTTGAAACGATGCTGCAAAATTAACAAGGTACTATCAATTCCTTGATGTAAATCAACAGCTTTCATTTCAGATTCATCAAGACGAGAAAATGTTCTTAATGAAAATACTAATTGACGAATACGTTCAGACCCCAACTTCAAAGCATCCATTGTCTTAGGCAAATCTTGCATCACAAATTCTAAGTCAATATCTTCCACAAAATTTTGAATTTCTGGAATAGGGTCAACATAATGTTTAGAATATAATTTCATCAAATCGAGTAAATTTTGAGCATACTCCTCCACATAATTCAGGTTGCCATAAATAAAATTAACAGGATTATTAATTTCATGAGCAATTCCTGCGACTAACTGCCCCAAACCAGCCATTTTTTCACCTTGAATCATCTGGATTTGAGTTTCTTTTAAATCCTGCAAAGTTTTTTTTAATTCTTCAGCTTGGGTACGAGTTTTTTCTAGTAATTCAGCTTGTTGCAAGGCAATACCTAATTGCACTCCTACTTGCGCTAACAAATTAATCTCTTCATCTTGCCAATAACGAGGACTAGAATTTTGATAAGCAACCAACAACCCCCAAAGTTTCTCTCCCTGCAAAATTGGTACAAAAGTTTCATTTCTAGGAAGTTTACCAGCATTGCTTTGTGTAGCGAGCACAGGACTAATTTCTAAGGGAGTATTAACTATAGAAGTCAATGCATCAATCATTGAATCTGCCACAAACTCCCCACTCCAATCTTCGTAAAAACGATAAATCCCCACTCGTTCAACTTCTAGTAACTGTCGCACTTCTTGAGTAGTAGTCTGAAAAATCGTATTAAGATCCAAAGATTGACGAATTTTATCAATGGTAATTGACAGCGCTTTTTGCCGTTCTGTTGCTTTCTCCAATTCTGCTGCTTGAACTTGAACTTGTTTAAAATACTCAGCTTGTTGTAGTGCGACTCCCAACTGACCACCAATTTGAGCCAACAATTCTACCTCTCCTATTTCCCACTTACGAGGAGCAGAATTTTGATAAGCTGCCAGTAAACCCCAAAGTTTTTCTGCCTGATAAATAGCCACGATCGCATACGCCCTAGCTTGATAAGACTCTAATACCTTAATATAACAGTCACTAAAATTTGCTTTATAGATATCGTTGCAACTGCAATAAACTTTTTGAGCAAAATTTTCCCCTTTGTTTTGCTGTAAATAGGTATCATTCAAATAATTTGGCAAATCTCTAACGGAACATAGAGAAACATTTGCGGGAATTTTGGGATTTTCCTTTTGCTCCTGTATTAACTTCACCCAATCCTCAGCTACTGACTCAGCCATAAATTCCCCACTCCAATCAGCATGGAAACGGAAGATAGCAACTCTGTCTACATTTAGTAATTGTTGTACTTGTTGGGTGGTTGTTTGGAAAATTGTCTCAATATCCAGAGATCGACGAATTTTATCAACAATTCCAGCTAGGGTTTTTTGGCGTTCTGCTGATTTTTCCATTACTACTTGTTTGAAAGCATTTTCTTGCCGTAGCGCTACACCAAAATGATCGGCTATTTGTTGAGCAAACTCTATTTCATAGTCTTGCCAATTACGGGGGTTACTACATTGATGAATACACAACAAACCCCAAAGTTCAGGTAATTCTTCTTTTTCTGTAACCTTCCGTAAAGGTACAACTAGATTTGCCTTGACTTGAAATCGCCCTAAAATTTCTATATGACAATCACTTAATTCTGCTCCATAGATATCTGCTATTGCTTGTACTCTACCTTCTTGATAGTGAATAGCAAATTGTGCTCCGAAACAATAGTCGTATACTTTAGCTGCCAATGCTGAATCCCATTCATCTACTACATCTTCCGAAACAAATTCTCCTTCCCAGTCTTTTTCTCGATCGAAACGAAACACGGCAACTCTATCTGCTTTAAATAGTTGACGTACTTCTGTGACAGTAACCTGAAAAATTTCTTCTAAATCTAGAGGTGTACGAATCTTTTTGATTACCTTTGCTAGAGTTTTTTGTTGTTCTACTTGGTAATGTGCTATTTCTAAAAGTTGTGTATTTCTAATAATTACTGCCAAGTTTTGGGCTGTTTTCTGGGCAATTTCAATCTCCACATCCTGCCATTGCCTAGAGATACTACATTGGTGAATACAAAGCAGTCCCCAGAGTTCAGGTACAGTTGCCGACCTTGCCTCATCTTGTTTGAACACAGGAACGACTAAATTAGCTTTTACTTGAAACTCTCGTAATATTTTGGCATGAGATTCACTTAGTTGGGTTGCATCAATAGTTGCATCAACATCTGTTACTGCCTGAATACCCTCTTTTTGATAGTTAGAAAAGCTGTTATTTTGAACTTTCAGATTTAATAGAGAATTCCAATCATCTGCAACATCTTCATAAACAAATTCTCCAGGCCCATCTAACTGAGGAGAGAAACGCAATAGGGCCACCCGGTCTGCCTTGAGTAACTTTCGTAGTCCTGTAAGTTGAGTTTTGAAAATGGTTTCTTGGTCTAGAGATCTTGGAATCCAGGCGATCGCCTCTCCTAATACTTTTTGATATTCTGTGTTTTGTTCAGACATATTGTGATTTATTTATTGCTGTTAAACATTTATTATCAATATTTTTGGCCAATGCACAAGGCCGGAGGCAGGGGTAAAAATTTTGGGAGAACATTACAACAAGAGTCAGGATTTAAATTCGCAGGAGGGACTATATTTGAGAGGCACAAGAATGTCCTAAGCGCCCTCGCAACTTTTATATATATCTTTTCTATTTTACTGCTAGATTCCAAACAAGAATGTAGGGATCTTCTATAAAACCTCCCTACAACAATAATTTGATTAAAAAATTGCTAGTTAAAATCAGCTACAGATTATGAATTGCCCCTTAAAGTCCATTTCCTATCAAAATAAATGATGCCCAATAATAAGGACTACTCCGTTCTTGATCTTTTCCAGTAATCATACTTATTTGAGCTGCGCGTAATGCTTCTGCTTGACTTTTTCCTTCTTGTAAAACTGTATAAAAAGTATTCATTAATTGATCTGAATCATCGTTAACTCGCCACAAAGAAGTTATTATTGTCCCTATCCCTGCATTTTGCATTTGATAACCCAAACCAACTATTTCTTCCCCATTACCCATTCGCCCACTAATATTAGTTTCGGCAGCACTTAATACTACTAAATCTACATTTGGTAATGACCAATTTTCCATATCTAATATATTAATTCGATCCCCATCTCCAAATAAAATAAAAGAGTCTTCTGGTTTGCCATTTCCTTCTTTTTCCGTTAACAATGCCACAGGAGTATCTAAATGTACAATATTGTAATCATTAAAATTATTGATTATTGTTTGTGAACTAAATTCACTGTTAACAAGTTGGCGGCTACCAGGAATTTTTTCTGCTAAATTTTCCACTAATTTTCCTGTTGTTGGTCTCAACAGAACTTCACTAGTTCCTATCTGAACTTGATATTCACCTTCTGTTAAAGCCGCTGCTAATACACGGGGTTGATTTTTTGGTTGAGTATCAAAATTTGTGAGACTAGCTGCTATAATATTATTTACACCAAAACGTTCTACTAACCATTTTTCTCCGTCATAAAGTGCTGTTAAAGGAACATAACGAAGCTGATTATCTGGGACATAAATAATTGTATTGATATTAGCTTTAGTTAATTCATCTTCTATTGGTTTAATTAACCAACTATAGAGTTTTTCGGAGTAATTTTTGGGGTCTTGAATAGGATTAGAAATTCTCAGGCGAAACTCAGCGATCGCTTTGTTAATTTCTTCTGCTTTTACTGCTACAGTTTTGTGTATTAATTCCCCTTCTCCTTTGATTAATACCAATTCTAATTTATCTGACAAAATCAAAGGATAAAATAGAGCTGTTCTGGGAAACTTTTGCAATTTTTCTTGTACATTCTGAGCCTTTGACAAATCAGTTTTTAGATGATTTTTATCAATCTCCAGAGTTAAGAGATCTTTTGTACCTTCAGTCAGAATTTTTTCTTCAGCAGCTAGTAATTTCACTCCGGTTGCTGTTACCTCATTACCTATTACATTGCCGAGATAATCATTTAATTGTTCAATTTTCAGCAAATCTAAAACTTGTTGAGCCTCAAAAATACGTTTTTGTTGTAATAGTAAATCTGCCAAATTCCGATAAACCGTTTCAGGATTTTCTAATATTCTTTTCTGAATTTTCTGACTCCGCATAGCTTCATTTATGTTGACAGCTTGTTTATATAAAACTACTGCTAATTCTGGTTTGTCTTGGGCGACTAATATTGTGCCTAACTGTTGATAAATTCTACCAGCTTTAGCAGTTTTTTCACCTTCTTTATATATGGCTAATGCTTGCTCTAAATTTTCGAAAGCTTGAGGATATTGTTTGAGTTGAAATAAAGAATTTCCTATGCCTTGATAAGCTATAGCCATAGCATTTTTATCGTTTTTGTTAGGTAAATTATCTAAAGCAAGTTTGTGATAATTTATAGAAATAGAATAATCACCAAACTTATAATAAACTTCTGCCAAAGCCGTCATATTAGCAGTAATAACCGATTTATCTCCTACTTCCTTGTTAGTCAATAAAGATTTTAGTAAAATTTCTTTCGCTTTCTGGTTTTCTCCTAAACGGCCATAAACTTTTCCCAAACCAATCATAATTTTACCTTCAGCAGCACGATCTTCTGCTTCTTTGTAAAATCCTAAAGCTGCTTCATAAGTTAATTTTGCTTTGATATTTTCTCCTATGTCATAATATGCATCACCCAAATAATTTAAAGCTTCTAATTGCCCAGTTTTATCCTCTGCAGTTTTAGCAGCTTCTAAACCTTTTTCATAAACTTCTAATGCTTGACTTTCCGCTCCTTCTTTTTGATAAAGTCTGCCCATGAAACCATAAATTCGTCCTACACTTCTTTGGTCGCCAACAATTTCTAACATGGCAACTGCTTGCCGGAAATATTTAAGAGCTTCAGAATTTTTACCTTTCTCCCGATAGACAAAACCTATATTATTTAATAACCTTCCAACTCCAGCACTATCATTAATTTCTCGACGTACAGTTAGAGCTTTTTTATATTTTTCTAAAGCTTTGTCGTAATTCCCTTGATTAAAGTAAACTACTCCTATATTATTAAGGGTTCGACCAAGGTCTCGACGATCACCCACTTCTTCCCGGACAGTAAGTGCTTCTTGGTAAAATTCTAGTGCTTGGTCAAGTTGCCTCTGACTTGCTTTAACTGCACCAATATTATGTAATGACTCTCCTTCATTAGAGCGATCCCTAACCCCTTGAGAAATATTCAAAGCTTCTTGATGCAAATTTATTGCTTGGGAGAACTGACCCTGTTGCTGATAAACAAAACCAATCAAGTTTAGAGTTTCTGCCACACCAGAGCGATCGTTTATTTGTCGGTGAATAGTTAAAGCTTGCTGCAAAACTTCTATTGCTTCTGAATATTTTCTTTGGTTAATATATACATCCCCAATATTGTTAAGAGTTTGAGCAATTCCCCCTTGGTCTTCTAATTCTTTACGAATACTTAAAACTTCCTCGTAGGTTTCCAAAGCTTCATCAAATGTTCCTTTGCGAAATTGTTCCACACCTGTTGTGAACAACTTATCTGCCTTGGTCTGAAGGGCAGATGATTCAGGGGAATTCTCAACCTCTGGGGCAGGAGTTTGGGCCCAGACATTAAGACTAATTACAATGCTGGGTATGGCCGAAATGGTAATCACCATAACAGTCAAATAGCTATAGTAAAGATAGAAATTTTTCACTCTAGAAGACTTCCTAATTCAAAACAAGTTATGGGTTTAAGATCAAACAATTATTTCAAAGACTATAGATTTTAGCCATTTAACCTAGCATTGGACATTTATACAAAAAACAGTTGTTAATTATAAACACTTAAACAAAATTGTTTAGGTGCTTACTAAGATAAATAAACAATTTTCTTAAACAATTTCGTTTGTTTGATAGAGCTAGGGAGTAGGGAAATGATATTATTACTTTTTCAGTGCTTCTGCCAAAATAAATTCTGCTACTTTTAAATCTACAGGAGTTGTCACCTTTAAATTAGTTTCCTCTCCTACCACAATTTTCACTGGTATTCCACATTTTTCAAACAGAGCAGCATCATCAGTAACTTCCCAACCTAAATTACGCCCTTTTTCATGGCATTCCTTCAATAGTTTAACATCAAAACCTTGCGGTGTTTGAGCAGCCCACAAATTGCTACGGTTTGGTGTATTCTGAATTAGGCCTGATGGATAAACCACCTTAATTGTGTCCTTAACTGGTACAGAAGCAATTAGACCAGGACATTTGAGAATTTCCTCCGCACATCTATCCAAGAGTTTAGGAGTAGCTAGACACCTCGCCCCATCGTGAACTAATACTCGTTCCGCTGCCGATGGTAAAGCCTGTAAGCCATTATAAACCGACTCCTGACGAGTAGTTCCGCCCTCAATTAGTTCTATATACTTGTCAGTAGATAAATCTGAAATATTTTTTTGAAAATCAGGAAAATCAATAGGTTGTCCAATAATACCAATCCAACTAATATGATCAGATTTAACTGCAGCCTCAAGAGTCCAACTCAATAAGGACTTGCCCAATAGAGTCAACAAAAGCTTATTTCGGGAACTTCCCATGCGTCGCCCCACACCAGCAGCGGCAATTAATAGATTCATTTTTTGTTAAAGCCTTCCTTTTAGCCAGATATTGAGTTAGAGTTTAACGAAACTCTGATACTGAAAAATGTAGGATAGGTTGTTGGTTTTAAATAAGAAGAATTGACGAATTAAATAATTGCCATAATTGTAGATATTTTTGTGCCAAAAACAAAATCAGTCTATTTCTGGATAAAATATGTCTTTTTATATCTCTTGACTAATCTGAGCAAGAATTCTAGCTATATATTTTATCAATCTAACAGGTTACTTAACATTAGTTTTACGGATTTTCTTGAAGAGCAATGTTTAATTTTAATCAATTGTTTCGTTTGAATTTTATGATTAAAGTTAGTTTTATTTAGACCAATTGTATTAGAAACAAAAATTAATCTGGGCTGACTATTGTCAAAATGTACTCAATATATTTGACGGCAAATACCTATATTATACTGTATTTACATATAATGTTGATCATACTTTACTTAAAATTGAACTGATAATTAACTTTAATTCTTTAACAATATGAGAATACTAGCCCTTGTCCCTGGTGGAATAGGCGACCAAATTTTATTCTTTCCTACTCTGGATGACCTGAAACTATCCTATCCAGAATCTCAAATTGACGTAATTGTAGAACCTCGTTCCAAGAGTGCATACCAAGTTTGTAAGTCTGTGGGAGATGTTCTCAGCTACGACTTTAAAGATGCTAATAGTCTTGCAGACTGGGGCAACCTCTTAGGTATTATGCGCGACCGTGAATACGAAGCTGTAATTTCCTTGGGACAACGTTGGACAGTTGGTTTATTATTATGGTTAACAGGAATTCCGAAACGGATAGGTTATGCAAGTAATGGAGCAATATTCTTCTCTGACCCTATACCCCTGAAAACTGAACAATATGCGGCTCAGATGTACCATGATTTGTTGCAAGGAATGAACATTAATACCACTTTTAAAGGAATATCAATTAATGTCCTCAAAACAGATATTGATTGGGCCGAAGCTGAACAGCAAAGATTAGGAGTTGCAGAAAGTGGATATATTTTGATTCATGGTGGTTCTAGTCAGCTAGCTCAGATTAAAGGTATCAATAAAATTTATCCTACTAATTACTGGCAGGAGATTATTTCAGAACTCCAAGAAAAACAACCTAACTTGCCAGTAGTACTTATTAAAGGCCCTGAAGACGGAGTTTGGACCAGTGAAATTAGTCAATCTGATCCAGATATAAAAATAGTCATGCCTAGAAATCTGGGTAAGTTAGCTGCTTTTATTGCTGCAGCTAATTTAATTTTATGCACTGATAGTGCGCCAATGCACTTAGCAGTTGCAGTAGGGACATATACTATTGCTCTATTTGGTCCAACGGAACCAGAAAAATTATTACCCAAGAGTGATCGGGTAGTTCCAGTTAAATCTCCTACTGGGAAAATGACAGATATTTTGCCCCAGAAAGTCTTGCAGAAAATTTGGGGCGGAGAGAGTTGAATAAGGGAATAGGAAATATTCTCTATTCTGCATAATTTAGGTGGACAAAATTATTTGTATATAAATTTTTTGTTTATCCTAAAAATATAAGTCAAAAGTCAAAAGTCACCCATTCAAAAGTAAGAAGAAAATTATAGTGGTCAATAGGAGTAAACGATTAAGTAATAAGCTACCGAATTTTATACTAATTTTCATGTTACAAATTGAAGTGCAGAATGTGGGTTATATTTATACGGCCCCTCAGGAATACTATCTTCTTGATTGCCTCTAGTCTGGAATTGATACAAAAAATTCCTCTGTTAAATCATACCCCAACATTTGAGACATGGACATTAATCTGGATTTACTAGAGATATTCTGTTTATTTAACCAGTCTCTCAAAACAAAAATTTTGTGCATTAGAAATATTTCTAATGCTTCTGGGTTATATTGGATACCTTCACTCCGATGAAATTGGTGGGGTACAAGCATTGCAGTATAACGAGCCAGCTCTCCCTCCTTCCAATTGAGCAAAAATGGCAACCAAGGATAACAACTATCTAACCGGATAAACCATAAACGCACTTCTGGAATTTCTGAAAGTTCCCTTGGGTCTTGGGGATCTTGCTGATAGTTGATGGCAAAATTGAGCCCCTGTTCAGAACGGGCGATCGCTCCTTTATTGAGTATTGGAGAAATTATATTTTTAAATGGGGATAAATCTAAGTTATGGATCTGTTCAGTATTTAGAGTTATCGTAATTGTCATCCTAGCTGTAGATAATTATAAATTTCCTTCTATTGTTGTAAAAATATGGGATTGCAATAAATCCCACTCTCATATAAATACTTAGATGCAGGAAAAATTATTGGTGTTTATGTATAATTACCCTCAGATTTGTTAAAGAAAAGTGAAACACAAACACTGAATCAAAATTACTAACTATCATATAAAATTTTTAGGTCAGTTCTTTTAAGGTTAGGCAAAACAATGGTAAAAATTTAAAGATAAATAGTTTTTTTACCTAACAGTATAACAGGATTCTCTACTCATCTAATGAGTGATACAATCAAGCATAATTTATAATAAACATCTACATTGATAGTAGAGCAAAAAAAAATATAAATTGACTAGGCAAAGAATATCCCATTATAGTGACAGCTTAACAGGAATGAAATTGCCGACAGTAAATTAAACAGATGCAACCATAAATAAAAAGGTTGATGGTTATGATGCCAGTTTTAACTATAGCAATCATATTTTATTTGTGTCCAAAATTTTACCGCTTTTTTGGAATAGGTTTGGGTTCAATAGTCAATAGGCAAGAGTTTCGGAATTTATTTTTAGTTTTTAAATTGTCACAACCTATTGTAGGATTGCCATATTTAAGGCAAACCAGTCCCTAATATATAATATCAAAACTGATGTGGGTATTGACTTATGGTAAAAGGAATTTTTAAGTATATTATTTTAATTTAATGGTAGAGAACTTCACTTGCAACAAAAATGACTTTCTAAAATACAAGTAAATTTGCTAGGATAAATAATTTTAACTTAAACTAGCAAACCCTTAAAATTGATAACCTCCCTGGTCATGCTTGAAAAAAAAACCAAGTTGAAATTGTCCTTTGGAGGTATTATAAGGCACTCTAGGTGATGGAAAAGGCCCAAAAATTTATTTCAGCAAATTATCCTCACCTGCTTAAAAATTATTACCTATTTGCAGAATAAATTTCGTTATGTCATTAGAAAATTCACAACCAAAAAACCTGGAGGCAAGTTCTGAGAGCTCTTCTGAAAATGGAGCCAACGATTACAACAGTAATTCTCTAGTAAAAACAGAAGCAGTAAATACTACTTCACAAACTTTAACAGAAGCAGCAAATACTACCTCACAATCTTCAGAGGAAGAGCAACATGATAATTCAGAAGTTGAACCCAAAAAAAATTCCCAAAAATTAACAGCATTTCAATCCAAAAAAGGCCAAAAAAATTATTGGGCATGGCAACTAATGTGGTGGAGTATTGCAGCTAGCTTTGGAATTACAGGTGCTACAGCACTTCTGTGGTTACTGGTTAACCCTCCCCAAGCAAACTGCGAAAAAATTTCTCTATTATCAGCAGATGGAAAACGACTTTTCTGCGCTAACAAAGCTGCTGAGTCACGAAACCTAGAAAAGTTGGAAAAAGCCTTAAATTTAGTAGAAAGTTGGCCAGAAGAACACCCTCTCTATCAACTAGGTGAACAAATGACAGGAGAATGGACAAAGTTAATCATCTTTGTTGCTTATCAAAAGATTAGAGAAGGGAATTTACAGGGAGCTCTAGATGCAGTAGCAAAAATCCCGAAAGACAGTCCAGCTTACCCCAGGGTAGAAGAAGCAGTAGGAGATTGGAAGAAACAATGGGCAGAAGGTCAATCTTTCTATGAAAAAGCGACAGCAGCTTTAAAGGCTATGAATTGGAATAAAGCTTCTGATTACTCCTTGACTATGTCAAAGCTAGATAATGTTTACTGGCAAACTACTAAATATAGAGAATTATTAGAGCGCATTGTATTGGAAAAAAAGGCTTGGCAAGTCCTTAAAGATGCTCGTTATTTGATATATAGAGAAACAGTAGACGAATATGAAGAAGCGATCGCTTTAGCCAACAAAATAGACCCTAGTCTCTACATTCGAGCAGAAGCTGATAAATATATTGATAAGTGGGTTAGTAATTTAATCGAAATTGCCACTGAACATATAGAAGCAAAAGATATAAAAAGGGCAATAACAGCGGTGGAATATATTCCTTCAGGGCATAAACTGAAAAAAGAAGCCCAAGATTTAATATTACTTGGCCATGCTAAAGCGGCAACTTGGAAAAAATTTGAGGAAGGGTCTCAAATTAACAATATAGTAGCCTTAATAGAAGGAAAAGCTATAGCAGCTCAGATTACTTCAGATAGCCCATACTATAAACAAGCTCAAACTCAAGTTAAGCAACTCCAACAACAATTAGAGGATTTAACTCGTATTCAGCTAGCTCAGGCGATCGCCAGGATAGGTCAACCACCAGGATTACAATTGGCTATAGACCACGCTCAAATGGTTGGCCTGAAACAACCAAAACGAATCCAAGCTCAAACCTTGATTGCTAAGTGGCGCAAAGATATTCTCAAGATAGAAGACCGACCTTATGTAACTTTAGCTAAGCAATTAGCGAAACAAAAGACTGTTGATAGTTATAAAAGAGCGATTAAACAAGCTAGTTATGTTGCCTTGGAGCATCCACTGAGAATAGAAGCTCAAACTCTAATAGCTGAGTGGAATAAACGAGTACAAATTATAGAAGATTCACCTTTATTAGCAGAAGCTAGAGCTTTAGCAAAAGAAGGAAACCTTGGTCAAGCTATTGATGTTGCATATCAGATAGAACAGGGTCGTGCTTTATATAAGGAAGCTCAGGATGAAATTTATCAATGGACTACAGAGCTAGAAATTGCTCAAGATCAGCCAATTCTTAATCAAGCCTATAGCCTGGCTCAGCAAGGTAGTTTGACAGCTGCTATTAACAAAGCTTATCAAATTGGCTATGGACGTACTTTGTATTATGAAGCTCGAGATGCTATATCTCGCTGGGAATCTCAACTAAATGCGATCTGGGCAGCACAACAAGCTGAAAAAGCTCGGAGACAAGAACAATACCAACGAGAACAAGAGCAAAAATATTATTCACCAGCTCCACAGAGGTCTTATTCACCAGCTCCACAGAGGTCTTATTCACCAGCTCCACAGAGGTCTTATTCTCCTGCCCCTAGTCGTCAATATTATTCCTCTCCTAGTCCTCGATATTATTCGCCAGCTCCACAGAGATCTTATTCTTCTGCCTCAGATTCAACTCCAGCACCAGCACCTAGTAGTTCAGATGCCTATCTATTTCAAGAATAATTACACCAGATTTCGGGTAAATGATGTACAGGGTCAATGGTGAAAATTATGTAGTGCGGGCATCTTGCCCGCTTGGGTATACCTCATAACAACGGAAAGCGCTGTAACTAATTAAGATTGAATGCAGATACTCAAGAAACTTTCAGTGTAATTTTTACTGGTTATTATATTCTTAAATCCCACATTCCGCACGTCAACTTGTTACATTAAAAGTAGTATAAAAATTAGTGGCTTGGTAAGTATTTATACTATATAGTTCCTATTAATTAACATTTCTGATTCGTCAAACTCTCAGGACAATATTAAGCATAAATACTTACTTAATTGTTTACTCTTATTGACCACTATGATTTTCTTCATAACTTCTTATTTGACACTACATTTTGTCGTGCTTAATATAGGTTAAATATCTCAAGCAAAAACAAATTTATGAATACTGAATCTGCATTAAAATTGCTACTCATTGATAATGACCCTATCTTTCGGATGGGGTTAAAGTTTTCCTGTGAGCAGTTTTCAGATATAGAAATAGTAATTGAGGCAGAAGTAGGGTCAGAAGTATTAAAAATTATTCAAAATTTGAACACACAAAATAATAATTTTTTAGTAATTCTAGACATAGAAAGCAATAATTTACTTTCTCAAACTACAGAGAAAATTAGAATTTCTGGAATTGACTTTTGTCAACAGCTTAAAATTTTGTATCCTGAGTTACGAATATTATTATTTACATATCTACAAGATAGCCTATTATTGACACTAGTAAGAAAACTAGGCGTCAATGGCTATTGCCCAAAAGGAATCAGTATTTCTGAGTTAGTAATTATTATTAGACAAATAGCAAATGGCCAATCTTATTGGAAAAATATTCCTAGGGTTAAAACTCTACAAGAAAGCTCTGAAAAAACAGCAAATTCAGGTTCAATAGTTCAAATAAAAAATTTTTTTAATACTCTTGTTAATAACGTCTGTAAGTCTGGAATCAAACAAATAGATTCTTCTCTTTTAGAAGTAATATCTCAACTCAATGAAAGAATAAAAAAGTTAGATAGAAATAATTTAATCTCTCTACTTAATATGGCAATAACTTCTGGGCAACGCCGAGAATTGCTAACAGCGAGATGGATACTTAGTCACTTATCAAATCAGCATTTTAATACTCATAATCAACAGCAAAAAATAGATTTAAATAGAGAGAACTTTTTTGATTTACAACTACAAAATAGTACAGAATTACAAACTAATAAACTTCTTAATTTAGTTAACAATGATTTGGAAACTATTCTGAATAGAAATACAGAAGTTATTTCTCAAACTTCCACTGAAGCAATCAATGTACAAACAGCATTATTTGAAGAAACAATAGCTAAGCTAAATTCTAATTTAATCAACTTCAGTGAATTACCAATGGAAATTGATATCTTGCGAGGTTATAAAAAACAAGAACTAATTTATATTGCTTTATCTAAATTAGAATATATTCTTGATGAACTACGTAGTACTTCTATTCTGAAGGAAGAAATACCAAAACAGAGATATAAGATTGTACACCATTTGTGGGAATTGACAAGCCAAGTTTTTTTTGATGAATACTATCAACTAGAAATGACTAATAGTATAGGAATTTTAAATTATTTTTCAGAAAAAATCAGAAATGAAGCAGATAATGTACATAAATTTATTCTTGATAAAATTCCTTTAGTTGAAGAATTAATAGCTTACTTATTATTTGAAGTTCCTTTGTTAGTTGATAATGTATCTTTTGCCGTAGGTACTCCTGAAGCTATGGAACGTTCTGAAGCTTTACTGCAAAATTTATTAATTTCAGTTGCGAACGGTGTTGTTCAACCTTTATTAAATAATTTTGCTCATGTAGAAGAAATTAAAGAATATTTTTATGACCAACAATTATTATCAACACGAGATATTGAAAAGTTCCGTAATCGCTTATCTTGGAAATATCTCATAGAACAATATATAGGAGAACCAAAAGCCATTTTTGAGAGTAACTTTTTCTTATTTGTGTTGAATGAACGTGGGATCAAAAGAATATCTATTTATTCACCCCGTAGACATGAATTAGGACAACTATCAGGGATTCCATTGACAGTAACATTACTTTTAGAAACTCGCGATGCAATAGCTCCTGGTATTAGAGCAGCTGTTTCTTTTATTGGCAGTGGAATTGTGTATTTATTAACTCAAGTAATTGGGCGCGGTATAGGTTTAATTGGAAGAGGTATTATTCAGGGTGTGGGCAGTTCTTTCCAAGATATTAAATTTGGCAAGAATAATAATATGGGAGAATCAAGAAGAAATCACCAACAAAATGGAAGGCAGAGAGGGAGTATCTAGAAATTATAAAATTCTAGCAGATTTCGGGTAAATGAGGTACAGGATAAATTGTGAAAATATTGTAGTGCGGGCATCTTGTCCCCGTAAGTATACCTCACGAAAGTGAAATCCGCTGCATATATCCAAAGTATTGATTGATGTTGACTAAGGCCTTTTTTGAGTCAAAAAAAGTCCCTGGCTTGAAGTCCAAAACTTAGACATATGTTAGTATTTTGGGCAAAATAATTGTAGCAAAATCAAGGGAAAAATAGATCCGACCACCTACTCTATAATTCAACCTTTCTTCTAACTACTCTATACGGACGTTGTATGCAAAGTCTCTGCCCACTTCCCTATTCCCCCTGTCTCAAAATGGTCAGGGTTAAGAATGAGCCTTCTACTCCTGAAAAAGGCTTAGAGAGCACACTCTAATTGTTAGTAGTTGGGAAATCTAGCATATTCCAGATTAATATGGTAGGATTAGGGTGGTGAATATTTTTTCCTTGTTCCCTATCATATTGCCGATCTTTCCTATCTCCTATTCCCTAAAAATGACAAAATATAGGCTCTCTCAAAAACACCTAAATTTACTTACAACTTGTCCTCGCAAATTTCAACATCTCTACCTAGATAATTTGAGTGTACCAACAACACCTATAGAACAAGAAAGACTAAATTGGGGTAGTCAGTTTCACTTATTAATGCAACAAAGAGAACTTGGATTACCAATAGAATCTTTGATGCTAGAAAATCAAGAAATGCAGCATAGTTTTGAAAATGTTTTCCAGGCTGCACCAGAAATATTAAATTCTGAAACTCAAGATGATTTAATATTACGTCAAGCTGAACATAATCGCAGCATTAATTTTAATGGCTATATT
This sequence comes from Trichodesmium sp. MAG_R03, assembly GCA_023356535.1. Classification (GTDB taxonomy): domain Bacteria; phylum Cyanobacteriota; class Cyanobacteriia; order Cyanobacteriales; family Microcoleaceae; genus Trichodesmium. The sequence goes on from JAKQYF010000035.1 coordinate 18,391, forward strand.
CTGACAGTTATTTACGACTTATTAATTGCTAATTTTCAACAAGCGCAAATTTTTGATTGGAAAACCTATAGCTACCCTCAAAACAAAAAAAAATAGCTCAAGACTGGCAAACACGTCTCTATCTTTATACTTTAGTTCAAACTAGCAACTATTTTCCAGAAGCAGTTTCGATGACCTATTGGTTTATCCAACCAAAAAATCAACAATTACCCTATAAATTGAAGTTTTCTTATAATCAACAACTACATCAGAAAACTGAGCAGGATTTACAACATATATTAGATAATCTAACTAAATGGTTAAAACATTATCAGCAAGAGGAAGCAGAATTTCCTCAGGTGAAGATTATTGATGCTTGTCATACTTGTCAATTTGCTACTCGCTGTCAACGTTTTTCAGCAGTTAAACACCAAGAGGAATATGTTCAATCTATCGATATTTACCCTAGTTTGATATTGAATCTGGAGGGTATTCCCGAAATATCAATTTAGCCTCAAGTTATCAAAATAAGTAGTTAAAAAAATCCCCTTTATCTGATCGGGAATCTAATGCTACCTAGGTTTTGCTGATTAATATAAAAGCATTAATACCAAGGCGCATCTTTACTTTATTACCTCCTAAAGGATGAGTTGAGTTAATGCCATGCCCCCGTCTTGTATGGTTAACCATAATTTTTTATTTTATTCTTTACTATAAGGAATTGCTAAATAAAGATGTCTACTGAAAAAATTTCTTGGCAAGTTCCTCTATTCGATCCTCCACCTTATTCATTTATTAAATCTTTCAAAAACTATGTACCAAAATTATCAGGAAAATATCTAGCAAAATTATTATGGCAACGAGGAATTAAAGCTCCTGAAGATATAGTATGCTTTTTAGATCCACAACAATATAAACCAGCTAGTGCCTTAGAATTTGGAGCAGAAATTAACAGTGCCATAGAAAGAATTATCTCTGCTAGAAATAATCAAGAAAAAGTTGTCATCTGGGGAGATTTTGATGCGGATGGTATTACGTCAACATCTTTACTTTGGGATGGACTAGGAGAGTTTTTCGATAAAAATCATCAACTAACTTATTATATTCCTAACAGGTTTACAGAATCTCACGGTTTAAATGTTCTCGGAATAGAAAGGTTAGCTCAAGAAAATTATACTTTGATAATTACCTGTGATACAGGTAGTACAAATATTACCGAAATAGAATATGCCAATAATTTAGGAATAGATATAATTGTCACCGATCATCATACTCTTCCCAGAAAACGTCCGCCGTTATTTGCTATTATTAATCCTCGTTATTTTTCCCCTGATCATCCCCTATATAATTTATCTGGAGTTGGAGTAGCCTATAAACTTATAGAGGCACTTTATTTAGCTCATCCAGAAATACCTCAACTTCCTCTAACAGAATTATTAGATTTAGTAGCTATTGGTTTAATTGCCGATCTAGTTCAATTAACCGATGACTGTCGTTATTTAGCACAAAGAGGTTTGGAAAAATTAAGTACACAATTACACACAACTACTAGACCAGGAGTTGCTAGACTTTTAGAACTTTGTAAAAAAACAGGCGATCGCCCTACAGATATTTCCTTTGGTATTGGCCCTCGGATTAATGCAGTAAGTAGAATTATGGGAGATGCCAGTTTTTGTGTGGAACTCTTAACAAGTCGTGACCCTCAACATTCTCAACAACGAGCGAAATTAACAGAGTTGGCCAACGATAGGCGCAAATCTCTAGAAAAAGAAGTAGTTGAAGATGTTGCGCAAAAATTGACCAAACTAGACCTTTCTACTACTCATGTTATCGTTCTGACAGACTCTCAATGGCCTATTGGTGTGCTAGGATTAGTTGCAGGCCAAATAGCTCAAGAGTATGGTCGCCCTACTATTCTATTAAGTGAGGAAATTGAAGGAACTAGAACTTCTGAAGAAAAATTATTAGCTCGTGGTTCTGCCCGTTCTATTGGTCAAATAGACCTCTATGAGTTGGTGAAAAATCAGGCACATTTGTTACATAGGTTTGGCGGTCATCCTTTCGCTGCTGGTCTTAGTTTGCCAGTAGAAAATATTCCGATATTTACAGATGCTATTAATCAGCTATTGGGACAAACATTAGGGGGAACTTTTAACCAAACCTTAGTAATAGAAGTAGATTTAATTGTTACTGTATCTGAGTTAAGTAGAGATTTATTTCAAGAACTGAAGCTTTTAGAGCCCTGTGGTATGGGAAACCCGGTGCCTAAACTTTTGATTCAAAATTGTTGGTTTACTGACATTTGGCATCGGAACCAAACAGACCTACGGGGAAAGAAGGTCAAATATATTAAAACAAATTTTGAAATTTGCGATGAGTCTATAGATGAAGGGTTTCCTGGTATTTGGTGGGGTCATTATAAGGAAGAAATTCCTTCAGGAATATGTGATGCTGTTGTAGAATTAGATTTTAATACTTACAAGAAACGTTATGAAGTTCGACTTATTGCTGTACGATCCAATGTCCTTGAAACTAAAGTTGTAATATCGAATCCTGTAGATTGGATATTGGACTGGCGCAATAGTCAAGCACTTTTTGAAAATAAAAATTCAAAGTTTTCAAATCAAGATTATGATACCACAGATGAATCTCAATTATCCCTTAACGGAAATGAAAAAGACTTAATTGTTCTCAGACAATGTCCCACAAGCTGGAATGATTTACGCATCTGGTTCCGAAGAGCAGTAAATCAACAAAAAAAACTAGCGATCGCTTACTCCCAACCTCTGATTATTCCTCCTCTAGAAATCTGGGAACAATTGCTGGGAATTGCCAAATATCTCAGCCGTACAGGCCAACCTGTGAATCCCTATCAATTGGTCAAAAAGTTAAGTATTGGTGATGCTACTCTTAAATTGGGGTTTAAAGCAATACAATATTTTGGGTTTAATGTCAAGTATAATGACAAATATTTGTACATAATTCAGAATAAAAGCCAAAATCAAAAATCAGAAACTTTATCCCAAACAGTCCGAAAGTTTCTAGCAGCAGTATCAGAAGAACAATTTAGGGAAAAATACTTTTGTGAAGTGCCTCTAAAAACAATAGAAGCAATCGCAGCTCAAACAATTTTAGAAGATACTAATACTTCTATTCCCTTCTAGTTGTTCTACAATAATTAAAGTTGTGACACAAAATTGCTCATAATTATGCTCATTTGTCCCCAATGTGAGTTGGAAAATCCTGACAATCATAAATATTGTCAAAAATGTGGTTTATCTTTAACCCACAAGAATTGTCATCAATGTGGCTCACAAGTCTCCTTGACTGCTCTACAATGTCACAACTGCAGAGCCTATACAGGTCAAGTATGGATGGCCGTTATTTACTATAAAACAGAAGCTACTACTTCTAGTATACGAGAGATTAATGTTAAGAAGCGGAGTCAAAAAGAATTCATTGCAGGAGTAAGCCCTCCAGCTAAGGATTATACAGAGTTAGCAACAAAAATTATTACAGAAGAATCTGAAAAAATTTTAGAATCATCTCGGAATTTGGATCAAACAATTCAAATAGAAGATGCTCCAGAACTTAGTAAAACTTTTCAGACATCAGCAACAGAAGTAGAAGCAGAAGAAACTAAAGCAAAAGCAATAGGAAAATTCGATAATTCAGAATTAACAACTGTAGATACACTTAATTCACTTTCTGAAGCAGTAAATACAGAGAATCTATTATCCTTAAACGATACAAAAATTCTCTCCACTGGATCACAAGCAAAATACTTAGACCCTAAACAACGCTATCAAATATTGGAAACTATACCAGTTAGCACTCAAGGTCAAACAGTAGTTGTGCAAGTATTAGACCGTTACCCACTCAAAGAAACTCCGATTCAAGCTTGCTTGAAAAATAACTCTGATAGCTTGAAACAAATAACTCCCGAAGCTATGGAAGGTTTAATTATCCCCATCATTGCCCAACCTTATATAGCTTTATATACCCAAATACCTCAACATTTGTCAACTCTTCACAATAGTTGGCGATCGCTAGATCAAGAAATATTACTTTTGGCGGACTATAGCAGTTGGCCACGATTATTTGATATCTGGGGAAAGGGGGAGTTTACCCAACTAAAAATTTTATCGTGGTTGGAACAAATGATCAACATGTGGATAGCCTTAACACCCTGGGATTGTTGTCAAAGTATACTTGAAGATGAAAATCTCCGGGTAAATCCAACAGATCATAATTCTCTCAAATTACAACGCTTGTACTCAAAACCTGGTGAAGGCAAAACTCTAAAAGATTTAATGCTATTCTGGCAGTCGTTGTTTGAGCGATCCCAACCCACACAATTTGGTTGGATAACAACTTTATTTCAAGATTGGCGAAATGGTGAGATACAAACTATTAAACAATTGCAATCATATATAATGAACACTAAAGATAACTTACAATCTCAAGCAATTCCTAAATTTACATCGACAGTTTTGCAAGCAGATGATTCTACCTCAGAAACACTAAATGATATTGAAACTCAAGAAACTGAGCTTTTGCCAATACAATTGATTAGTTTGGAAAGTTCGAGTCAAAGTGATGTAGGCAGACAACGTAAGCATAATGAAGATGCTTTTGGGATTCAAACTCAAATAGAAAGCCAGCAAACATCTACAGGAAAAATTATTCAAGCTAAAGGAATTTATGTACTTTGTGATGGTATGGGAGGACATGCTAGTGGAGAAATAGCTAGTCAGTTAGCTGTAGATACTATTAAACAATACTTTAACACAGAAAGTAGTTGGTCAGTAGGTTTGCCTTCAGAGGAAACAATTAGTGAAGCAATTTTACAGGCGAATGAGGTCATTTACGATATTAACCAACAAGAAGTGCGTTCTGGTAGTAGCCGAATGGGTACTACTTTAGTCATGGCGATGATTTACGATACAGAAGTAGCTATAGCTCATGTAGGGGATAGTCGTTTGTATAGTTTTTCTCGTGAGGGAGGTTTAGAGCAGATTACTCTAGATCATGAAGTAGGTCAAAGAGAAATTAATCGCGGAGTTGAACCAGAGATAGCTTATGGTCGCCCTGATGCTTATCAATTGACTCAGGCTTTAGGACCACGAAATGAAAATTTTGTTAGACCTGATATACAATTTTTGAATCTAAAAAAGGATAGTCTGTTAATTTTAGCGTCTGATGGTTTAACAGATAATCAGCTTTTGGAAAATAATTGGCAAACTCACCTGGAACCACTTTTAGACAAACAAGCTAATTTGGATTTGGGTGTCAGTAAGTTAATTGATTTGGCAAATCAATATAATGGTCACGATAATATTACAGCAATTGTGATTCGTGCTTTAATGGAGCCACAAAAAGATTAGAAAAATTCGACTATGCTAGTGTCTAGTTGCAAAAGTTAATACATTTATAGAACCGATTTGGTATCTATGGGATCGCTAATCTCCGAAGCATCAGTTGTATCAAACAAAGATTACCGAATGCAATGTTAGTTTGAGTTAATGTGCGATGGGGCGGTTAAAGTAAGAACCCATGCAGACACATTAATGCTATTAAAACTCATACTCAGGATCAGGAACATTGACTTAATCAAAGAAAAATGATATAACTAACGTTTAAGTAGAAGGTTGCTAAGAGTACTCTCTTAGAAAGATGTGATTGGCTTGATCCATGAGTGCCTGTGAACAGAGTGCTGCCGACAGTTCTAGTAGACGCAGGAAGTAAACATTGAAATGTCTAAACCAGTAACCTTTTATATCAGTTTTATAAAGCAATGTTTTGAATGATTCGTTTGCAAAGCGCGAAGATATCTTATTCGGTCAAACCCTACTATCTATTCTCTACTCCCTAATAATTAGATTGTGATTAGGTTAACTCTCCTAGACCCTCAAAAAAATACTCCTTTAAAAAATTGGGACTTTCAGGGCGAATCAATAATTAAGGTTGGTCGCTCTCCTGAGAGTCATATTGTTCTATCTGATAGTTTAGTTTCCCGCTATCATCTAGAGCTACATAAAATCTCAAAGTCCCAATCTGGAAATATTTGGCGCTTAGTAAGCCTGGGCACAAATGGAACTTTTATCAATGGAGTTCTGATGTCTCAGGGAATTGTTACTGATGGTTCCCTGATACAGTTAGCAAGAGGCGGCCCAGTCTTCAAGTTTCAAGTTCAGACTCCATCTGCTGCAAAGATTTCCCAGCCATGTTGTCTCCGCGCTGGTGATAACTCACCAGGAAACTTATTCTGTATCTATTGTGGTAAACCAATTCAGGTTGAACAAAGTATTCGTCAGTATCAAATTTTACGGATCTTGGGTCAAGGAGGTATGGGTACTACCTATTTGGCTTGGGATCAGGAGGCACATAATTTGCAAGGTATGGCCCCTTCCCCTGCTGCTGCTTTGGTGGTACTTAAGGAAATGAATGCTGATATGGCTCAAATTCGTAAGGCTCAAGAATTATTTGAGCGAGAAGCTAGGGCACTGAAATCATTAAGCCATTCAGGTATTCCTAAGTTTTTCGATTTTTTTGTCGAAGAAGACAAAAAATATTTGGCAATGGAAATGATCCATGGTCAGGATTTAGAAAAACGCATTGTCACTCAAGGAGCAATTTTGCCACAGCAAGCAATAGAGTGGATGATTCAGACTTGTGAAGTACTAGAATATATTCACTCACAAGATCCACCCCTGATTCATCGGGATATTAAACCTGCTAATCTTCTAGTACGCCATCGTGATCATCAAATAGTGGTTTTGGACTTTGGAGCAGTTAAAGAAATTGGAACGCCTTTAGGTACGCGAATTGGAGCAGAAGGTTATAGTGCTCCTGAACAAGACCGCGGGCAACCTTTAACTCAATCTGATTTGTACGCAGTGGGTGCAACTCTGATTTTTTTGCTGACAGCTAAAAGTCCAATGCACTTTTATAATAATAGTGGTAATGGTTATCGGTTTTATATTGAAACTGTTCCCACTATTACACCACAACTACGAGAGGTGATTGAGAAAGTTACACAACCATTGCCTAGCGATCGCTATCAAACTGCCCCAGCGTTAGCAGAAGCGTTGAAGAGTTGTCTATAATACTGCTTTAGAAAAAAGATACATAATCAGAATTTACGCAGGTGAGCCATGAAACCTAGTTTTTTCATAGATATCTATTCTTACAGCACTTACGCAGGTACGCTATATATAGCATACGATCCTATGGGATTGTCAATACTATAATTAGGTTTTTTCAGATAGATCTTACTCAGGACTTACGCCCAGGTACTATATATAGAGCCTTGGTCCGTTACGAAGTGTGCGAACACACCTTTGTAGCATTCTTTTTTCAAATTAGTATTACACTACTAACGGCTGCCAAGGAGCAAACCAGATATGTCTGATTTTCTTGAATTCACGATCCTTAAAGTTCTATAGGCATTGACAGGTTTTGCCCAACCAAATTAACTCATGGATTTAGATTGCCGTTTATTCACAAGTCAGACTCAGTGCACTCAGAAGTTTTCAGACTTAATAGCAGATCTTGGAGGTGATCGTAGTTAGGGCATGCTGAATAAGTTTTATGGGTTAGGTTAGGAGTCAGGAGTCAAGATCAAGAGTAATTAAAGAGGATGTAGTCGGAAAATTTTCCTTTAATTTTTCTGCTAGACACAGAATATCCCCGTGGGAAGAAATCTAGTCTCCATGAGCATCAAAGTTACCCTTTTGGGTAATGGTAAACAAGTAATGATTTTGCTTTTCTACCTTAATGACAATTTAAGGAATGTATAAATCCATATCCTTACATCTTTAGGACTACCAGCTTCCTTTTAACAGATAACTACCACCTTTTTCTTGAGCAGATTAAGTTAAGAATTAAGCCTGTACAGAGGCATAAGTAAATTAATCTTCTTCCCAAGCCTCTACAGCTAATAGTTCACTAATTGGATCTTGCATAGAAAAACCAAACTCTTGTAGTTCTTTTTTCCAAAAATGCCATTGATCCCCAAAAAGTAGGGCGATCTTCCAGATACTATCTGTTGGCTTGATTATATTAGATTTTAGAAGAGAATTAACCTGGCGCTGGAGTTTGTCCATCGGGTGTATAACCTGTTGGCTCATAATACCTCTTAATTTTTTTTAAAATTCTCCTACAGACTACCTTTCCATTCTCACTTTTACCGATCCGTAGATTTTTTGTGGCCTTGGAGAAGGTACTTTATATGTTTATAAATTTATAGTTCAATATAGCTGCTTTTGGCAAGCAGCTATAAGAAAAACTAAATTATTTAAAAAAATGATAAGCTGTGTTTATAGATAGTGAATTATAATGGTTTTTTTACTTGAAAAAAACGAATTAATGTGATAATGAACAAGAAATTCCTAATGAGATGCAATTTTTGAGCGCATTCTTTTTTCACACTTGGTATAATACTAAAAATCAGTTAACAATCTAACTTTTCTGAGAACAAAAGTTAATACAGTCTCCTGTGAAGAAATAATATCAGCTCGACCTTCCATTCCTGGTTGAATCGGATATTGATTATCGCCCTTCACTAAGTAAGGTTTTTCAGGTGCTATAGTAATCTCATAATAAGCTTCTTGAAGCCCTTGGTTAGCGATAGCATCTGGAGAAATAGAACGGACAGTTCCTTTAAGAATACCATAATCAGGGAAAGGATAAGCGGAAACACGAATTTGCACGGGTTGACCTATTTTTACTCTGGCAATATCTTTTGCTGTTACTCTAGCTTTCAAGACTAAAGGTGCATTGCTAGGAACAATCTCAGCGATCGCTGCTCCTGATTCCACAGTTTGCCCGGGATTACGCAAAGATAACTTAAATATAGTACCATTTGCCGGAGCAGTAATTATACTATTATCAAGCTTAGTATTTATCTGTTCTAGTTCTCTGTTACCAGTAGTCAATTCTTTAACTAGTTCTGTTCGCTTGACTATTAGATCACGTCTATCTTTAGCAAATTGTTGAGCAACTGTAGGCAAAGATTGAGATAATTCTATAATAGCTGACTCAATGGATGATTTATCTATCTTATTATTTTCTGCTACAGCTAATTGTGATTGCTGAAAAGTCTGAGGTCGAGCAGTAGCTAAGATTTGAACTTCTAGAGTAGATATTTGTTGATTAATCTGCTCTAATTCTAGATCGCACTGTTTTATTTTTTCTTGTAGTTGATTTTTTTGACGACTCAGAGCAGATTCATCTATACGTGCGATCGCGTCTCCCATCTGGACTGCTTGATTTTCATTGACTTCTATACTGTCAATTTTGCCTTCTGTAAGTGCTTGAACAATTTTTACATCTCCTATTGGTCGAGCAATAGCTTCAGTTCTCACAGTAGGATTATACTTGACTAGACTCATTAGGGCAATTGCTGCACCAAATGTGCCTACTAAGAACATTCCACCGATCTTATTCCAACGGCTCATAGGAGGAAGAAATTCATCACTTTCTAAGGGTTGTACTTCTATAGAATCAGAATTATTAAACATAATTGATTTTTACTTATTAAAATATTTTTTTTTGAGACTAAATTGAGAGATTAATATCAAGTTCAGATAATTCTGAACTGACCATATTGAATTGTATGTCACCATAGATTTTTCCATGGTTTTCACAGTCTAAATTTTAGTTGTAAATAAGCATCCTATAAGTATAGACAAGTTATATTGAAGTCTTTAAGAAGCTTTTTCCGGAGAAAAAGTTTATTAAAAAATACATTTCTTGTGAAGACTTAAGTCCTTTTGTCTAGCTACTAAGCTTTTGTGCATTTAAACGACTTATTGTTGTATGCCTCCCTTGAGAAAAAACCCTTCTAAATTCTAAATTATAAACTCTAGGGTACTAATACGCATTTTAAATATGTATGCTCTATTCTTCCTTCTTCCCCACTCCTCCTCCATCGTCTGGGTTAGGGGTAAGTCCCCTGCTCGAGATACGAGTTGAAAAGTTTTTGATAAATGGTATTACTTCTCTATTTTGTTACTTTCCAGCAAAGGAAATTCTCTAGCTGAGGAGTTATTTTGTAAATGATCCGGATAAAGTTAAAACTGGCAGAAATTAGGATTAAAGTTAATACTCAACAGAAAGTTATCATAGAAGTTGGAAAAAATCCGGATACTGCAGATTATTTGGGAAGTATAAACTAAAGTTCCTTCAGAAGTTAAAGAAATCAGTAAAGATTACTGCTATTTTATGACAATTAATTAATCATGAGGAAGTTCATCATGCAAGAATCTCAACAACAGCAACTTTTTACAGAATTAAATCTAGAAGAATCTACGACTATCAATGGTGGTTACAATGACAATTATCAAGATTATCGTAGTTTTTTAGGTTTTCAACTTTGTCCTCGCAGTTATGACGGTTATAATCGTTATTCTCCTGACTATAAACGTTATAATTCTAATTACTATAAGGGAAACACAAGAGGCTATTACTAATGAAAATTTTTCTAAATTTTCTTGAATATTAGATAAAATAATAGCCAGGGGTTTTTGGCATTGCTGTTACTAAGTTGCGGCATGGAGTAATGCTGTAGCATTATTTTGACTGAAATGACTATATATAAATAAATATTGAGTTTTTTATTGATATATTCTCTTGAAAATAATAATAATTTAATTAAAAAATATTTGGCTAATGATTAGCAAAGAATGAGAAACAAAATCTCCGGATGCTGGAAGTAGCTAAAGAATAATAGATCGAACATCACAAGATAGTTAAAAAAAATTATAGATATTTTAACTATCTTATAAATCGAAATAAACCAGAGGATAATCTTATGCAAGAAACTCAAAACAGCGAACTATTTTCTGACCTTTCTTCTGAAGAATCTAGCACTCTTAATGGTGGTCATTATTACTATGATTCTTACGGTTATAGTCGCCCTGTAAGTTACTATCGTCGTCCTATTAACTATCACTATCGTAGCTATAAGTACCATTATAGTCGCCCTGTCCGTTATAGCTACCAAAGCTATTACAATTGCTACTAAAAGTTAACATAGAAATAAAAAAATTCTCCTGAAATTGCACCTTGCCGAAAGAATAATTTATGACAAATCACGAGATAGTTGCAGAAATAAATATACATTTAAACTACCTTGTTGATTAAAGTAACCGTGAGGAACAAATGATGCAAGAAACTGAAAAGAACGAACTATTTTCTGATATTTCCACTGAAAACTCTGCCACTATTAATGGTGGTCATGGTTGTGGTTGTAATGGCTCTCAATCTGCTAGATCTGTAAGTTATGGGTATGGTCCTGGTGGCCATTATTATAATGTTTATGGATATAATTATCCTGTGCGTTATAATTACCGTCGTCGTGGTAGTTATGTTCGCTTCTATGGTAGGAACTGCTACTAAAAGCGATATCATGGTGAGATTATAGCTCTAATTAGTCTTGTATAAATTAAGGGAAGCGCCTATAAATCTATAGGTGCTTTTTTCTGATTTGATTGTTTATGAAGAGAAAGAGTTATTTGGCATAGCATAATTCATCAGTCTAGTTATTTTTAAATTAAAAGTTAAATTAAAAGTTAAATTAAAAGTCAAATTAAAAGTTAAACTATTATGTTAGACATTATACCAATACCAATATTACCAAAAGCATCTACTGAGGGTGAAATAAATAACTTTAATAAATATCCAATAATTCTCCAACAAAGTGAGGAAGATTGTGGAGCAGCTTGTTTAGCTTCTATTGCTAAATATCATGGTCGTACTTTAACAATTAATCGGATTAGAGAAACTATAGGTACTAATCAAAAGGGAACCACATTATTAGGCTTAAAACAGGGTGCAGATACTATTGGTTTTAATGCTAGATCTGTAAAAGCTAATCCAGAAATTTTAAAGCAAATTGACCGCGCTCCTTTACCAGCAATTATTCATTGGCAAGGCTATCATTGGGTGGTTTTGTATGGTAAACAAGGGGATAAATATGTAATTGCTGATCCTGCCATTGGTATTCGTTTTTTGTCTGAAAAAGAGTTAGCTGAAGCCTGGGAAGATTTGGTTTGTTTATTAGTAGAGCCTGACCCAAAACGCTTTTTTTCTGAGGCTGATGAAAAAGTCAGCAATATGAGCATATTACTAAGACGAGTTTGGTATTATCGTCAAATTATTTTTCAGGTATTTCTCTTGAATATTGTCTTAGGCTTACTTTCTATTGCTTCTCCTTTTTTGGTACAAATTCTAACTGATGATGTGCTAATTAGGGGCGATTTTCAGTTACTTACTAGTGTAGTAATTGCTGTAATTGTGATGAATATTTTTAGCAGTTGTCTGGAGTTAGTTCAATCGAATATGATTGCTCATTTTGCCCAACGTTTGGAGTTAGGGTTAGTGATGGAATTTTGCAGACAAATTTTACGTTTGCCATTGAATTATTATGAAACACGACGTAGTGGTGAAATTGTTAGTAGGTTGACAGATATTAAAGAGATTAATCAGTTGGTTTCCCAAGTAATTGTGAGTTTGCCTAGTCAATTTTTTATTGCTTTGATATCTTTGATTGTTATGTGTCTCTATAGTTTTTCTCTGACTATAGTTGCTGTTTTTATTGCAGTAGTTATGACCTTATCAACTATTGCTTTGTTGCCGATTTTACAGCAAAAAACTAGAAGTTTATTTGCTTTAGAAGCTGAAAATCAGGGTGTTTTAGTAGAGACTTTTAAGGGGGCAATGACTCTCAAGACTACCTCTAGTGCTCCTCAGTTTTGGGAAGAATATCAAGGTAGGTTTGGCAAGTTGGCTAATTTGAGTTTTAGAACTACTCAAATTGGGATTGTTAATGATGTATTTTCAGGTTTAGTTAGTAAGATTGGTAATATTTGTCTGTTATGGTTTGGCAGTAATTTAGTTATCAATGAACAATTAAGTATTGGTCAGTTATTGGCTTTTATTGCTATGAATCAATATGTGTCAACTTTGGTGAGTACATTGGTGGGGTTGATGGATGAATTGGCAAAAGTTCAGACTGCTACTCGACGACTTTCAGAAGTAATTGATTATCCTCCAGAAACGGATAAAAACTATCAAAAACCGGAGGCTACAATTAAGAATAATGCTGATATTATTTGCTCTAATATTAGTTTTCACTATGCTGGAAGAATAGATCTATTAGAAAATTTTTCTGTGAGGTTTCCTGGTGGTAAGTCTATTGCTTTAATTGGTGAGTCTGGTTGTGGTAAAAGTACGGTCGCTAAATTAATTGCTGGTTTATATCCTGTGCAGTCTGGTAATGTTCAAATTGGTATTTATAATTTGGAAGATTTAGATATAAATTCTCTGAGAAAACAAGTTGTATTAGTGCCTCAAGATGCTCATTTTTGGAGTCGTTCAATTATTGAAAATTTCTATTTGGCAGCGCCGGGGGTAACGTTTGAAAAAATTG
>JAKQYF010000350.1 GCA_023356535.1 Trichodesmium sp. MAG_R03
TAATCCTGGCCAAGCGATCGCATCAGTACCAGTAAGACTAGAACTTTCTCCTATCCAATTTGTTGCGGTCCAATTTCGAGATAATTTGCGATCTTCCAAATCTTCCATAGCTTCTGGAATAGTATTTCCGGCTCCCCAGAATATTTCCCAAGTATGATTTCCCCATAATAGCCATTCTCGTTGCCAAGTATAATTTATTTTAAGAGTTGTTTCTGGAATAGCCTCTTGAATCCAATTTTGACATTCTGTTAATACTTTTTTCCATTCTACTAATATAGTAGTATTTGTCCAGTTTTCTAACCATTCTTCAAATTCTTGATTATTACTATGAAAATGGTTATTTTTAAGTAAAATTCGGTTAGGCATTCCTGTAGCAAAGTTAGGTAGTCCAGGAGAAATAACATCTATCTTGTGAGATAAAGCTGTTTGAACTAATCTATTACTGAGATGAGAAATAATAATTGACCCACCGTATAAATCTCTAAGTTTGCGGGACTTTTCTATAAAATCTTGTACTGGGGAAAAAGTTGTGGCTGCATATACTGGCATTGGCTAATTTTTCTCCTTAGTAGATAAAATAAGAATATCATGTTTAGATAATCAGTGAGGGAAAAACTTTCCCATAAGCGACTTTTTTTCTACCTCCATTTTTATGCAATTAGTTACGTCTACTTATTAAAATTATATACACCGGAAATATTTAATTGTCGTTGATGGTCTGGTTTATTTTTGTGACATTTTCAGAGTAGCATGATTTTTGGGTACTTATATGTCAGCATTCTGTAATTCTACGAGAGTGAAAAATTTCTTTTCTTAGATAATATAGATTAAATCGACAATTTGCTAGGATTTTTCCTGACATTTTTAAGGTAACATCATTTTTATAGAACCACAATCATTATTTTGGGTTTTTATGCGAATTACAAGTTTCTTTTCTTAAATAATATAGCCGACAATTTGCTAGAATTTTTCCTGATATTTTAAGGTAACATCATTTTTATAGAACCACAATCATTATTTTGGGTTTTTATGCGAATTACAAGTTTCTTTTCTTAAATAATATAGCCGACAATTTGCTAGGATTTTTCCTGACATTTTTAAGGTAACATCATTTTTATAGAACCACAATCATTATTTTGGGTTTTTATGCAAATTACAAGTTTCTTTTCTTAAATAATATAGCCGACAATTTGCTAGAATTTTTCCTGATATTTTAAGGTAACATCATTTTTATAGAACCACAATCATTATTTTGGGTTTTTATGCGAATTACAAAAAAACTGATAACTGATTATTCTTCTTCCTAGTCTTCAGTTGTTGACCCTTTAATTCGGCTAAATTCTCTTACACCAGTTTTTTATGTCGGTTACCACATTAGGGACATTTGTGGGACATGGAACGCTTTTTTTTCTACAATGCCCGACTAAGACTTAACTGTTTCCCCTAGCCAATATTAAAAGGCAAAAAGAAACCAGGACGACCGATCAAAATTTCTGTACCTCGTTTTCAACAAGAGCGTATTTCTGCTTGTTTTTGTGCTTTTGTAGCGATCGCCACTATACATCTTTGGATTAATCGCATTTTATTAGTGGGATAGGTTCATTTAATCTCCCTACTCATTGAATACCCTGGTCTCGGCAATTTAGAAGAAACAGAACCTGATCTACTAACCAAAATATTTAAAGAAGTACCAGAATTTCCCGATGCTTTAGCAGAAATAGTAGCAGTTATGGCTTTATCAAAAGGAGAAATTTATGCTGACCGAGAAGCGATCGCTGCTGACTTAGCTTGGTTAGAAAAAAATGGTATCGTAGCAGAAGGTCAAGTTCTTGATGTGGCAATATTAGATCAGGAAATATCCCCCTTACTATTGACAACAAAGAATAGAAAGAACAAGGGAACATCCAGTCTTCACGTTTTGAAAGAGGAACAGAAGGAAATACAACTGGAAGATGAAAACAACTCAGACAGCAAAATCATTCCTCATACTTATTCAGATATTTTTCCATTTAAAAGGTTAATGATCGCTATTCGTTTGATATTAAACAAACCATTTCTTAGAGATGACCACAAAAAAAGTCTCAACCTTTTTGTAGATACCTTATCCGAAGAACAAGGAATATGAAAAAATTTTCCGCTTAAAAGGTACAAAAAATAAACGTTTTCCTTATAAATTTCAAGTAAATTTACCTTGTTGGTGTTTAAAGGATGTCAGTTTTTTTAGTTGGGTTATTGGGTTTGGCGGGCATGTAAAAGTAAAAGAACCAGAAAAATTGAAAAAGACTGTTTATGACACTGGGTCAAGCATTGTTGAAGTTTATCAGGACTATTGTTAAAAATTAAATCTTACCAGTGCTGTAACTTGCTCGCAATAGGATGGTGCAAGTTACAGCAAATCTTGTTCAAAAAGTTTCCAATAAGTCCGCATTAACCCAAGCGGTGGGGATACGGTGATTATGCTAAAAGAAAATGATTACATCAAAAGTTTCCAATAAGTCCGCATTAACCCAAGCGGTGGGGGGAGTCTACAAATCTCTACTTTGTAGAGATAATAGATATGTTTCCAATAAGTCCGCATTAACCCAAGCGGTGGGGTGCTTCAGCGGAAGCTAGTCTCTTTGAACAGTTCTCAGAACGTGTTTCCAATAAGTCCGCATTAACCCAAGCGGTGGGGTAATTTGACAATATTAGTCAGTCGTCATGGTGTTTCCAATAAGTCCGCATTAACCCAAGCGGTGGGGCTCGGAGCATTTTCATTTGAAGATGACGATGGAAAACTGTTTCCAATAAGTCCGCATTAACCCAAGCGGTGGGGATCTTTTAGTCAAACTATCAAGGCAGTCATTGATGCAATGGTTTCCAATAAGTCCGCATTAACCCAAGCGGTGGGGTATTGGGAGGAAGATCAAAACTATTATCCCAGTTGAAGTTTCCAATAAGTCCGCATTAACCCAAGCGGTGGGGTGTTGCAGTCGGAGGTCCTGAAGGGGCTTTCGAACTTGCAAGTTTCCAATAAGTCCGCATTAACCCAAGCGGTGGGGTATCCCTCTTGGAGGGTAGCACTGAGCTTGAAACCTTAAAAAAGTTTCCAATAAGTCCGCATTAACCCAAGCGGTGGGGAATCCTTTGAGGGCCTTCGATTACTCAAACAAAAGCGTTTCCAATAAGTCCGCATTAACCCAAGCGGTGGGGAGCTACGATTTTAAACCACGACACAGCAAGGCTTCCAGACCCCCAAATATACGCACCCCCTTGACGAAGGTAAAAAGATGACGAAAATTGTCATTTTGACGACCCTCAAACCCTTACCCAGTATGGCATCAACGCAGGTCAACGAAAGAATCAGGGTTTCAGCGATTCTTGGAGGTGCGTATGTGGGGTGCCATGCAATCATGAAAAACTATCTTTAATACACGACTAATAGCTTAGAAGTGAGGATAAAAATATCCCTATTCATTTGTCAAGGTTTTTTATACTATTTTATCTACTTTTAATCTTAACTTTAAGGATACAAAATGTCAACCTTAAATTTATATACTTTTATTAAATAATGTAAAGCATTATTAACATATTTATCTTTACCTTGAGAAGAATAAGCGATCGCACAAACAAGAAAAATTAAACTAATAAATTTGATGACTCCATGAAGAAGTCACAGCGGTCCGGGGGGTTCATGCTTTGCATGGTACCGGGCCGCCGTGGCAAGAACATATACTACTTTACTTGATGATAATATAGGGATAACGTTAGAAGTAAAATACAGCATAGCTTTGAAATCGTTTTTGCCCTATTTATTAGTTTTTATTCTTGTTTAATATAAACTATAGTTTTAAGTAGTGTTATTTATAGGACTTACCCATGAACGCTATTGGTAGGGTGCGTTTTGCTGACGCAAAGCGGAGCGAACGCTTCGCGACATGAAAAGCGCTAGCGTAACGCACCAAGGCTCTATATATAGTGCCCTTGCGTAAGTCCTGATATAGAAAGATTAATTTTGTTTAAAATAAAAAATAACGTTGAGCCATTGGTAAAACAGAAGCAGGTTCACAAGTTAATAGTTCACCATCTGCTCTTACTTCATAAGTTTCAGGATTTACTTCTATTTTAGGTGTAGCTTCATTAAGTTTCATATCTGCTTTGCTAATATTTCGTGTATTACTAACAGCTACAGCAGGGGTTTTTAAATTGATTTGTTTAGGTATCTCAGCATCTAATGCCTCTTGAGAGACAAAAGTTAAAGAAGTACTGGGAGTTGCACCACCAAAGCTACCAAACATGGGACGCATATATACAGGTTGGGGTGTAGGAATACTAGCA
>JAKQYF010000351.1 GCA_023356535.1 Trichodesmium sp. MAG_R03
GGCCAGCAGCGTTTTTTGCTGGTTTGTGGGGTGTAATTCAGTTTTGAATCCTAGTATCATAAAACAGATAATTCCAGATTTTAAGAGATCATCTCAGATTTTAGCCAACAGTTACAAACCCCCATCGAAGCGTTCGGCATAACTTGAATTATTCAACAGTTCTTTAACATTCAAAAATACTGTTTTGACAGGAATTTTTGTTTCCAATGTTAAATCGTCAACAATCATATTGATGACACTATCTGCTGGAGCTACAACAACAGAATCATCATCTGGTGCAGTAATAGGTCTTGACTTAGTTTCTGTATTAAGTTCCCTGGCAAAAAATTCATTAAAATTGCTAAATCCCTGATATGCAGCTCCCGGAGTCGGACAAACAAACTCAGAACAAACTGCATCTGCACCACCCAGTTCCTCTATCCATTGGTCAACAAGGTCTGTGCTATCAGCAGAATCAAGGTATGCACCGCGCAAAGTTACGAATTCTTTGGTCATTTCATAACCTTTACCTTTGGTGACAAAAGTCAAACCGTATTTATTCTGATAATATAGCCAACTAAATTTTTGGATATAATCTAATCCCTCTGGTACTTCCGGTAGCCACTCGTACCATTCTTCAAAGAAAGCGCAGAGGGTATCTATTGTTGCTCTTTTCCAGTCCTTATAAACGCTTTCATCTGTACCTTCGGGAATTGGTTTGACGTTTTCTACTGCTGCATCAAAAAAGGTGCGAAACCCGGTATCATCATTCTTGTACCAAGTTCTGATTTGTGAGATAAATGGTTGAATATCTTCTTTATTTGGCAGTGCCATTATATTTCTCCTTCAAGTTAATTTTTTGAAACTTGAGAAAATCTTTTAGATCGGGTGGGCTTTCTTGTACGAATATCCTGGAATTCTTGCAGTACAATACTTTAGCATTAATGATATTTCTTGAGAAATCCTTATTTCATAATGCTTCTAGTACTTTCATGCAACAAAGCCGAACGGGTGGACAAGTGAAATTTATTGAAGGCCATAGTAATTAAGTAACATTAATTAGTCACTTGAACTTAATTTGCCTTCACTCAGCCAAGATATTATCTTTTTCTGGTAAGCAGTTGATAGTTAATTATTTTTTTATTAATGTCTAGTGGTTGATAGCGGTCCTTTTTTTGATTCCTGTAGTTATTCTTCATGCATACTATATCTTTAATGTCAACCTCTTTTCTTTAATTAATGATACATCCTAGTATTAAAATATCAAATTAACGGAATTCCTTATTCCCTATTATGAAACTGAAAGTTAAAAAGTTAGATGAATCGGCAATTGTTCCCAGTTACGCTCATAAAGGAGATGCGGGATTAGATTTATTTTCTATTGATGAATTAATAATTAACCCTGGAGAAAATAAACTGATTCATACAGGTATTTCCATAGAATTACCATCAGGAACAGAAGCACAAATTCGCCCGCGAAGTGGATTAGCATTAAAACATCAAATTACTGTTTTAAATACCCCCGGAACTATCGACGAAACTTACCGAGGAGAAATAGGAATAATTCTGATCAATCATGGTAAAAACCCTTTTCAAGTAACTAAAGGAATGAAAATAGCTCAAATGGTAATAGCATCATTTTTATCTGTTAAGGTAGAAGAAGTCGATCAATTAAGTACAACTGAAAGAGATATTAGCGGATTTGGTTCAACAGGAATATGACAGAAAAATTATATCACAGACCGAGCTGGGATGAATACTTTTTAATGATTGCTAAATTAGCTGCTACTCGCTCAACTTGCTTAGCTTTTCCAGTGGGAGCAGTAATAGTTAAAGATCGACAAGTTTTGGCAACTGGCTATAATGGTCCTCCTTCTGGTTCTGCAAATTGTACAAGCCAAGGTTTTTGTTATCCTGAATTAAGTAGTTGTGATGCCAGTAAAATTTTGCCATCCCGTTCTGTTCATGCAGAAGCTAATGCTATTGCTCAAGCTGCAAAACATGGCATTTGTACGAATGGAGCAATTATTTATGTCACCTTAGAACCTTGTATTTATTGCTTAAAATTAATTATTTCTTCTGGCATTAAAGAAGTTTTTTACGAGACGGCTTTTAATAGTGGGGGAAAAGCGGCTTTAAGAGATTTATTTATTAAAGATGGTTTAGTTACCCTCAAGCAAATTTATATCTCAGATACAATTGCTCAAAAGGCAGCAACATTTCTACTTAATCCTACTTCTATTGCTCAAGTTTCTTGATAGCAGCAAACAATGATTTTGCTTGTTTACCTTATGGTAATTTAAGGTTTCAGTAGTTCTTTGCATTTTGTTACATAGCGATAAATTTTAAGACCAATTTACTTAGGTGAGTAATTATTATAACTTTTACGGAAAATGATCATTATTGTTTGTAGTCCATCATCTATGGCATATATTTTTCAGTCAATATGCTTTTACCCTATATTGAAAAATGGAGTGGATATGATGAACAGTAAAAACATCACCCTTAACCCAATTTGGCCAGTAAAATTCTTAGTAAGTTTTTTACCCTTACTACTTTTAATAAGTTGTGACGGTCAACCAGAAATAACAAGAAAGGAAAGTCAAACAAAAGTAGACAAATCATCAATAGAATATAATCTGATTAATGAGAACCCTTTTAAAGTAGTACAAAATAATCCTCTTTCAACATTGTCTATTGATGTAGATACAGCATCCTATAGTAGTTTACATCCTTTTATTACTGAAAGTTGGCTGCCACCAAAAAATGCTGTTAGAATCGGAAAATTAATAAATTACTTTACTTTTGACTATCCTCAAGCAAAAGCTAACCAACCCCTTTATATTACGACAGAAATATCTAATTCTCCTGGCAATAATCAACATCAATTAGTTGATATTGATATTCAAGACAAAGATATAGTAGCAGAAAATTTACCTCCTAGTAACCTAGTATTTTTGTTAGATATTTCTACTTCGATGAAAACTGCCAATAAACTCCCATTAATCAAATCAGCTTTTAAATTATTAGTTGATAAATTAACAGAAAAAGATACTGTATCAATAGTTGTTTATGCTGGAGCAGCGGGAGTAGTTTTACCACCCACAAAAGGTAACGAAAAAGATAAAATACTGGCAGCAATTAATCAGCTAGAAGCTGGAGGTCCAACTACTGGAGGTGAAGGAATTAAACTTGCTTATGATTTAGCCAAAAGATTTTATCAATCTTCAGGAAATAATCGAGTTATTCTGGCGACTGATGGAAATTTTAATCTGGGAGTTTCCAGGGATGCTGAGTTAGTAAAGATGATTGAAAATTATCGAGAGCAAGGAATTTTTCTGACAGTGCTAGGTTTTGGCGCAGGTAATTTTAAAGATGCCAAAATGAAACAATTGGCAGATAAAGGAAATGGGAATTATGCTTATATCGATAATCTTTTGGAAGCGAAAAAAGTATTAGTAAGAGAGATGGGAGGAACTCTGCAAAGTACAAATAGAGAAAGTGATTTTGAAATATTGCTTAATACAACTAATATAGTTATTTCAGCTAATACAGTTATTTCAGCGACTGCTAGAGAGACTGCTAGCAATATAAATAGTTCATCAATTACACCCAAAGCAGCTATTTTAATAGATTCTAGTCTAGAACCACTCTCAAATACAGAAGAATATAATCTGATTGATGAGAACCCTTTTAAGATAGTAAAAAATCATCCTCTTTCGACATTTTCCATTGATGTAGATACAGCATCCTATAGTAATTTACGTCGTTTTATCACTGAAGGTCGGCTGCCACCAAAAGATGCTGTTAGAATCGAAGAATTAATAAATTACTTTACTTACAACTATGCCCAACCAAAAGGGAATAATCCCTTTTCTATTACTACAGAAATCTCTGATGCTCCTTGGAATAATCAACATAAATTAGTTCATATTGGCATTCAAGGCAAAGAGATAGTTACAGAAAATTTACCTCCTAGTAATTTAGTCTTTCTTTTGGATGTTTCTGGTTCCATGAACAGCTTTAATAAACTGCCATTAATTAAATCAGCTTTTCAATTATTGGTAGATGAACTAACAGAAAAAGATACTGTCTCAATAGTTGTTTATGCGGGAGCAGCAGGAGTAGTTTTACCACCCACAAAAGGTAATGAAAAAGATAAAATACTTGCCACAATTAATCAGCTAGAAGCTGGAGGTTCGACTGCAGGAGGTCAAGGAATTAAACTTGCTTATGATTTAGCTAAAAGGTTTTATCAATCTTCAGGAAATAATCGAGTTATTCTGGCGACTG
>JAKQYF010000352.1 GCA_023356535.1 Trichodesmium sp. MAG_R03
AACCTACGGGATGGTTATGCTTTAATTCGTAATAATGAAGCATGGTTACTTAACGTTCATATTTCCCCATATCAAAAAGCAGGAGATTTTTTTAATCACGAACCCCGGCGTAGTAGAAGATTGTTATTACACAAACAAGAGATTCGGAAATTAATTGGAAAAGTAGAACAGCAGGGATTAACTTTAGTACCACTGAGGATGTATTTTAAGCGTGGTTGGGTAAAAGTTGATATTGCTTTGGCACAAGGTAAAAAACTTTATGATAAGCGCGAAACTATTAAGCGTAGAGATGATAAACGAGCTATGCAAAGAGCAATTAAACAATATTAGATTCACAAATTGTATGGCAGCAAATTTGATAATTTGGCTCTTCGTAGATTTGATTGAGATAGTTAAAAGTAGGGTAATTTAAACTCCTAAATCTCATCTTATAGTTTTATATACTAGGTAAAAGCTTTCTATATTTTTCTTGAACTTCTTTGGATAAAAACCCTAAGCCATTATTTTCATCTATTTTCATCTAGAAGGAAATATATAAAATACCTGATGCATGAATCACCGTTTTAACTTTTCCTTATTCAATTTCCTCTACTCTTTTTTTTCTATCCCCCATAAAGCATCTATTTGATAATCAGTATCAATACTTTTTAGTACAAAATTAACATCCAAAATTCCCAGAACCTTAGATTGATTTCCCCTACTTATAGGAAAATAAATTTCCACCCCACCTGATTAAATTGGAGTAGAAAAATATCAACTTAATAACGGCATATCTCATGAGGAAAAGTTTATTGGTCAATTCTAGACGACAATTTTTTCATGGATCGGGAGCAGAAGGTTTTGTGTGATTGTTAAAGCTAAACTAAGGCAAGTTAACTTACCTTACCCGACTCGTCTTCAAAACCGGACGTGAGACTTTCACCTCCAAATCTGATCCTATCCTCAGCCTCCCAAGTCAATTGTGAACTAAAAAGTCAAATCCAGGCTTGTTTCCTTCATGTTTTTCCAGGGTGTGGGCAATTGTAATCTTTTCTGGTTTTAGTTTCAATTCTACTTGGTTTAACTATTTCTGCATTATGGTTTTTGCTTCTAATTGGCTTTATGTCTGTTAGAGACAATATTTATGATCAACCAACCGATATAGTAACACTTACCATAGGAAGGAATTAGAGTATCAATTTTGTTGTTTTTGTTGTTGCTCCTGGAGAAATTTTTTCTGATACCTCAGAAATTCAGTATGCCACTCATCAAAACGACGTTGACCATCGCGAACTAACATTTGACGATAATGTTCATTACCAACTGATTGGATAAATTCTTTCTGATGCTTCAGAAATTCCTTGTGCCACTCATCAAAACGACGTTGACCATCACGAACTAACATTTGTCGATGACGTTCATTATCAACAGATTGGATAAATTCTTTCTGATACCTCAGAAATTCAGTATGCCACTCATTAAAACGACGTTGACCATCACGAACCAACTTTTGGCGATAACTTTCTTTCTCAACAGATTGGAGAAATTTTTTCTGATACCTCAGAAATTCAGTATGCCACTCATTAAAACGACGTTGACCATCACGAACCAACTTTTGGCGATGATGTTCATTATCAACTGATTGGATAAATTCCTCCTGATATCTCAGAAACTCAGTGTGCCACTCATCAAAACGACGTTGATAATCACGAACTAACTCTTGGCGATAATGTTCACTATCTATTGGAGTATCACTAAGATCTCTCATCACTTAATACCTCTCAAACAAACGTCTAAATCACTAAAATATTAAAATTTTAGTTTTCTATCTAACTAATTTTCAATGTATCACAGTGGAAAAAGAACCTTGGTATTTTTTGATAAATCTTGACAATTTTGCTAATATCCTCAAAATTTATTTATCGGTCTCGAATCTGTATTGAAGCGATGTTTACAGCGCTTTTCAAATTCATGAACTACATCGCCATAACCAAAACCTTGTAGGGACGTTGCATGCAACGTCCCTAATGTGGTCGACTGACATTAAAACTGCTGTAAGTAGGTAGGCGTTAAATTTTGTCACTATGTAACAACATGTAAATTTACCTCAAATCAACTGTAGGTCTTCCCTTGAACTTTATTTACACAACTTAATCTAGTTCAGCTTTCTCCTCCCGCATTCTTTATAAATGTTCATTAGAATTAAAAGTTTAGACAAAATGATAAGGAGGAAGTGGCTCACTCAAAGTAATTTGCCAATAGGAACACTCGGTTTGCCAAGTTTGCAGTTTTTGGGTAGTTATAACTTCTGAGTCACGATTGGCCAACAAATGTACTTGCCTAATTCCCTTTTCTGTGGTGTCTTTAAACACTGCTTTGGGATAATCCTGAAGAATTAATTGACGTATATTTTCCCATTGTTGATGTTGCTTGGTTTGAAAAGCTTGTTGTTGTTGAAAGTGTTGTTTTTTGGCTAATAAATAAGCTTTGCCACGAACTTCACTAATTTCGAGAGTAGAAGGATAAGAAACCGGAGTAAAAGTAACGGTGTATTCTGCTTTTTGTTCTAGTTGAGTTAAAATTCTCAGATATTGTTGATGATTATTTTGTAAGTGATTGATAATATCTTTTACCATAGCAAAGGAATTACCAAATCTTAGTGGTAGTATAGACGTTTGCTGAAATATTTTTCTAACTACCTGATCGTGGATTAATACTGCTTGGATTAATTTTTCGTCTGTTTCCTGTATTGCTTCAATAGATACATTTGCTTCAACTACAGCAGCAATATTTTGAGATGAAATTAATTCGACTTCCTTTTCCATACCTTTCGGCAATTCTAAGGATGATTTGGGTAGATATAGAAAAGCGTAGGTATAAAATGACATTTCAACTGTTTACTGTTAAGTGAGTGGAAAGTTAGGATTTTGAAGTCGTTATATTAGACTTGTCCCTTTAAGTATAGGACTTACACATGAACGCTATTGGTAGGGTGTGTTTTGCTGACGCCAAGCGGAGCGAACGCTTCGCGAGTTGAATTGCTAACTTCGTAGCCCACCAAGGCACTATATATAGAGCCTTGGCGTAAGTCCTGAAGTAGTTAGACAAAATTAATTACACACAATTAAATCTTAACCTTTTATTCAGTCTAGATATTAACATTTATTAAGTTTGTAAATAATTCTGTCCAGTTATTTATAATACCAAAATCTTTTTAGCTTGAGTAAAAATACTCTTTCACACGAGGCCTATCCGGTATAACTCAAAAAACCCTCAAAACCCTTGTTCTTTAGGAATTGTTAGCATCAACGAGCCAAGATCTTGATAATTAATTTATCTGTCTAACTAGACAGTGGGTAGTTCTTGAAATAACTATTGCTAGCTAGGGCTTTCAGGGATCTCTAGGCATTAAACTCTCTATTAACAATTGTAGGTGCTGTCAGCCTTCTCCCGTAATACTTTCAGTATTGACAGTAATTTTTTTTTTAGTATAACTTTCTACTCTCCAGTTATTAACATAACCGAACATAATTCAGGGATTACACAAACTCACAAATCAACCAGGCTTATTGCCCTGATTATTATTCTTCAAACCACCAAATTTCGTAGATTAACCCGGTTTCTGTGTAAGTCATGAAAGAATTTATTTTGTCTGTTCCCTTGGAGAAAACTATTTACTAGAATTAGAGTCAAAATTATGAGACTGTTTTTGATTCATCAGAGCGTTGTAAGCATTATTAAAATCAGCGTTTGTAATCCTGATTTCATTGGGAGATTCAATTCCTTTAGCCCTATGACTCTGAATTGCAGCTAAAGCAGCTTGATTAGTCAACAATGTTAAATCTGCTCCATTCCAACCTTCTGTACGATTTGCCCAATCCTCCAAATTGACTTCTTCTAGTGGGCGGTCTTGATTATGAACCTTCAAAATTGCTAAACGACTAACTTGATCTGGCAAATCTACCTTGATTTGCAAATCCAATCTTCCCGCTCGGAGTAAAGCTGAATCTAGAGCATCAGGACGGTTAGTTGCTCCTACCAATAATACCTGAGCACAGTCGCGCAAACCATCCAATTCAGTTAATAGTTGACCAACTAAGCGATCGCTCACTCCTGAATCCCCCATAGTTTTACCACGGGCAGGAGCTAGAGTATCAATTTCATCTATGAAAATCACACAAGGTGAAACTTGTCTGGCCTTAGAAAAAAGTTCTCTTACTGCTTCTTCTGCTGCTCCCACCCATTTACTGAGCAACTCTGGTCCGTTGACTGCAATAAAATTAGCTTGTGCTT
>JAKQYF010000353.1 GCA_023356535.1 Trichodesmium sp. MAG_R03
TTGAGTAACAGTAGGCTCTGACTTTAACTTGACTAAGATTTCATCGGGTACATATTCTGGTAATGAAGTAGTACCAAAATTTAAGGTATAATCAGCATTAACCCTCTTATTCCTCGACTGCACCCTGACATAATAAGTCCCTGGGTTCAAAGTCCGCTCAATATCCTCTGCCCTTTTACCACCCTTAGTAGACTTCTCAATAACTTTCCCCCTATTATTGAGCAAATACAAATCCGCATTTCCACTGAGGCCGCCCAACTCAATATCTACATCCGTCTTCTCCTTAACCTTAAACTTATAAAAGTCCTTTCGGTCAGACTGACCCACAAACTCCTGGAACTTTTGATCATCCTTCAACACTCCCAAGTTGCGAGCTCTCTTCAAACTATTACCTGCCAGATCTGACAACTCACTATCCAAACTCAAGTTGTAATTAGCATTTGCTTTACCCTTCGACTGCACCTTGACATAATAAGTCCCTGGGTTCAAAGTCCGCTCAATATCCTCTGCCCTTTTACGACCCTTGGTAGACTTCTCAATAACTTTCCCCCTATTATTCAGCAAATACAAATCCGCATTTCCACTGAGGCCGCCCAACTCAATATCTATATCCGTCTTGTTCTTAACCTTAAACTTATAAAAGTCCTTCCGGTCAGACTTACCGACAAACTCCTGGAACTTCTTATCATCCTCTAAAGCTCCTAAATTGTAGGCTTTTCCTCGGCTATTACCTGCTTTATCCCGCTTTTTAGCAGCCCTAGTTTGTATATTGTTTACCCGATCAGATGTCCCACCAATTAAGGAGTCGACTTCTTGAACGAGATGATTATCTTGTCCTATCAGTGGGTCTTTTTGAGTCTTTAAAGTCCGATCTTCTGAGTCCTCCTTATTTAAATCCAAATTTCCCAAATTACTCTTGGGCAACAAGAAATTTTCATGAGCATTAGATGTATCTATATTTTCAATTTTTAGTTCCTCGCTAGCTGGACTCAATTCAAGACCACTAGAAAATCGCAGCTCATCACCGAATTTATCTATCTCAGCTAACACTTGGCCTGTAGCTGTAAAAGTAAAACTTTGTCCAAAGTTGTTCAAGTCTTCAGATGTAGGATCCACAATTGCCTCCCTAGAAAGATTTTTTAGATTTTTTAGATCAATCTTTGTTTTTTTGAGTTAGTTAAATAAGTCTGGAAAAAAACAAATGATCTGCTATTTTTTCTATCTTACTTAAACTTAATAAATTACTATACCAGTAAATATTCTGATCAGTAAATTTTTTGATGACTAATCACTTAAATTAATCAATTAGTAACTTACTAATAAGTAATTCTTTTGTGGATGCTTAAAACTGTCAATAATCGACAAATTGTTGACAAAATTAAAATTACCTTCAAACTTTAATAGCTAGGTATTCACCGTGATCTAATTAAAAGTTTGACAAAAATATTTTTAGATAAAAACAGACAAAATACTTTACAGAGTATTTTTTTAAAGATGCCTGATATTTATTTTCAACTCATTCTCCAACCCTGGAAAAATTTTACCGAAAAATTGGGTTTAAAGCCTCGCCCATAAGGGGGCGACTTTTTAGTTGATTTTTTTTCACAGGTTATGTTATAATCTTTTTTAGTTCACAAGAAATATATTAGTCGCGGGTGGGCTTACCGAGACAAAAAACGGACATTGAGACCAGCATAAGACTACTGCAAAAGTAGCAGCAGCCTGTGAAATGTCAATCCGCCGAGGGGCTAAGGGTCGGTAGGAACCCCCATGCCTGAAGGCACGGGGAGGATGTCAAAAGGAGTTCCTATATTCTAAGAAGCAAGGTTAACAGAAAAAGAGATAGCACGACGGTTAGAATTAACCCTTGAGCAAGTGCAACACGCTACTCAAAATCAGTCTAATTAGTTATTGCTCAAGACGATCGCCTCTATTTAACCAAAGAGCGATCGCCTAACTTTTAAACAAAAAGAATTATCAGACTTATATCATGTCCGTTAGCAGCATCAGTATTCTCAGTGCGAAGCTAAAAAAAAGCTTTACAGCAGTTTTCATGTCAGTAGACCACAGTAGGGACCTTGCATGCAACGTCCCTACAAGGTTTTGGTTATGGCGATGTAGTTCATCAATTTGAAAAGCGCTGTAAGAGAAAAAAAACTTAAATATAGTAGATATTTCCCCAGCTTTGACACGATCCAATACCAACGGACATGATATTACCCAAAGAAACCCAGTTTTCACAAAAAATCTTATGTTTTAACAATAGACATCTCTGAAAAACCAGGTTTCTGGGTTCGGTTTGCCCGTAGTCCTAAATTACTTAGTAGGCCACTCAGTATGGAAGAACTCACCACGAGACTTATCAATGCGCTCATAAGTGTGAGCCCCAAAATAATCCCGTTGAGCCTGAGTCAAATTTTGAGGCAAAGTTGCCCGACGATAACTATCAAAATAATCTAGAGAAGCACTAAAACCAGGAACAGGCAACCCTAACTTAGCAGCAAGACCAACAATTTCCCGCCAAGCATCCTGGCGATCGAGAATAGTCTGCTTAAACTCTGGAGCTAACAATAAATTAGGTAGACCAGGATTTTCATCAAAAGCCTTTTTAATCTTATTCAAAAATCCAGCCCGAATAATGCAACCACCTTTCCAAATGCGCGCAGACTCACCCAAATTTAAATTGTAATTAAACTCCTGAGATGCCTTAGCCAACAACGCCATACCCTGAGCATAAGAACAAATCTTAGAACAATACAAAGCATCCCGCACCTTATTAATCATAGCTTGGGTATCACCTTCATACTTACCAGTTGAGCCAGTCAATTCCTTAGCAGCAACCACACGCTCCTCCTTAATACCAGACATGATCCTAGCATTAACAGCCGCCGTAATAGTAGGAATAGCAATACCCAACTCTAAAGCATTAATTACCGTCCATCTGCCTGTACCCTTCTGTCCAGCAGAGTCAACAATCATGTCAACTAAATGGTTGCCAGTCTCAGTATCTTTCTTAGTAAATATATCCGCTGTAATTTCAATTAAGAAAGATTCCAACTCCGGAGTTTTATTCCACTCAGTAAAAATCTCATGAAGTTGTTCATTGCTAATTCCTAAAGCATTTTTCAACAAGTCGTAAGCTTCAGCAATTAACTGCATATCCCCATACTCAATGCCATTATGTACCATTTTCACATAGTGACCAGCTCCACCAGGACCAATGTAGGTGACACAAGGACCATCATCAACTTGAGCAGCTATTTTAGTTAAAATTGCTTCTAGTTCTTTATAAGAAGCTTCTGTACCACCAGGCATTAAACTAGGTCCCCATAAGGCACCTTCTTCACCGCCACTAACTCCCATCCCCATAAAACCTAATCCAGTGGATTCTAAATCTCTAGTACGGCGTTCTGTATCCTCGTAGAGAGAGTTACCACCGTCAATGATCATATCATCTTTATCTAACAAGGGTTTAAGTTGTTCAATGACCTTATCAACTGGATTTCCTGCTTTTACCATGACTAGAATTCTGCGGGGTCTTTCTAAGGATTGAACAAAATCTTCTAAAGTGTAAGCAGCATGGACGTTTTTCCCTTGTGCCCGCTCTGCCATAAATTTTTCAGTTTTATTGCTACTGCGATTGTATACAGAAATAGGAAATCCGTTACGCTCTACATTGAGAGCTAGGTTTTCACCCATTACAGCTAGACCTATAACACCAAATTTTTGCTGTCCCATAGTTTTTTATTTCTCTGACTATCTTCTCGAAATTGTAATTACCGTATTTAGATTACAGGTGTTTTTTTGTACTTTTTCCAGCAAAAGGTTTTTTTTAATATTTCAAGTATAGGTTGATACAAATAAATTAATGCTTAAAAGAAAGTATGAAAAATCATCAAGACTTACGCAAACCAACCCAGAAATCGAGTTTATTTCCATCATTATTATTGTTATTAATGAGGCAGGAGGAACTCTTACCTTCTGCCTCCTGCCTTTCTTTGTTAATTAGGACTTTGCATTTTTTTCTCGTTTAGCAGAGTGATCGCTTTTAATATTTCCCTAACTCTTTTTTCAAAACTATGATTCTCTCGGACATATTTTGCTAACTCTAATGCTTCTCCTGAATTATGACTTTTTTGCTGCAAACAATATTCTACTACTTTTGGCAAATCTTCCCCAGAATTATAAGTAGAAATTTGATCTCCAAACACCTCTTCTAAACCTGAAATTTTGT
>JAKQYF010000354.1 GCA_023356535.1 Trichodesmium sp. MAG_R03
ATTGAAATTTGTCAAGATTTTTGGCCCTGGGGGTTCTGGCAAGACTACTTTTGCAAAAATGCTGGCTTTGAAATTGGCTCGACATCAATATTGTCCTACTGTGTTGTTAAGAAATTTAGAGGAAGGGAAAATATCTCAAAGTGGGGTTATAAGTATTACTAATAAAAAAGATTAAAAAGATTAAAAAAATAAATCAAAAAAATTGAATTAAATTTAGAAATCATGTATTATTATAATAGTAATGTTATGAATTTATTCAACTATATGAGGGGTATCAAGATGAAAAATCGAGATCTAATGAAAAATCTAAGAATTGTGAGTTGTGTTATATTTAGCAGTTTAGTTACTACAGCTTTAAATGCTACAGTATTTCCTAGTGTAGCTCGTGCAGGTGAAGGTGGTATTGCAGCTAGTGCACATTTTGACATGGACAATAATGGTAATGTCTTAAGTGTAAGTGTGGCTACTGCGGTAGGTAAGCAAACCGCTGCTGCTGCTGCTTTTAGATACTCAACAAGTAGTGCCCTACAGAGCTCTGTATGGGCTATTGGTACTGGTAACCTACTTACTCAAGAGAATATAGGAAGTGCAACTTTTAAGACAAGTGAAACAGCCGAGAGTGTGTCTAGCATGAGTCTAGCACAAGGGAATAGCTTTTCTGACAGAACTGTTAATATCCTAACTCCTGCGGGCACGGGCAGTGTCGTGATTCAATCGCCATCGCAATAGTCATGATAACCGTGATTCAATCGCCAGCATGAATAGCATAAATCCTTGGGTTGACTTTCTTTCACTTTTGCTGCAAAAAGTTGTGTAAGTACCACTATAACAGGACTTACGCAAAATATGAAAATATACACCATATGTAGGGGTGAACGACCGTTCACCCCTACTAGACATAGTCGTTCTGCGTAAGTCCTGTATAAATAATTAGGATTTGCTGAAAAAGTCGGATGACGATTAACTTGTTTATTCAAGAAAAGCTATTGATAATTTTTCATTATAATTATCAACTTAAATATAAAAGTAACTGAATGAATTGCTATAGACCTAGAGAGGATATCAATGATAGGTTGGCAAACTATCTGAAAAAATACTAAATTTGGCATATACTCATTTTAGATTTTTGCCAATGCGTAAGTCATATTTTCATGAATCTTGCTAGATAACCAATTCGATTGCTCACATACTTAATTTTATTCTACATAAATAGAAAAACTTTATATTATCATAAATTTCTCCGTGTCTAAGATTAATGATAAATTTTTGGCAATTCGCTACTATAGTCACACTTAACTTTAATGTCATTATCGCTATTCTTACTCCAGCATATTCTACTCCAGGGTTAGTAGAATTTTCCAAATGGTCTACCTCTGCTAAAGATCTCAAATCTCCATTACAAAACTTAACATCCAAATCTAGAGCCATAGTACCTTCGTTAAATAAAAAGCCGAAAAATTCAACCATACTGTCAGACCCAAATTATATTATTCCGCCACACATTGTTCCAGATGAATTAGTGGACCCTTTCACTACAACGTTACCTCTCAACAATATTCGCATCAGTCACCTCACAGAATTTTTGTTTAGTGGTTATCAAACTTTTGCTCATACTACAAATAACGACACTTTTTTAAAGGCCACTCTTAAACTGTACGGCAGAGTGCTCAAAAGCTTAACCCACGATAACATCTATAGAGTAGACCACAAGGGGATTTATATCCAACTGGAAACTGTTCCCTTGGATAGAAAAGTTAGCACTACAAGAATTGCGCCTCAAACTCTCATTGGACTAGAAATGCAACTGAGTTTTATAGCATCTTGTTTATTTCCCGGTTCCCTCAACGATCAACAATGTACCTATACCCCTGGTGTACTTACAGACCGCAATAGTATAGATCCAAAATATTTCGTACCTACCCGTATCTTGCAAACTTCTCAACTAGGGGAAGTTGTTAAACCGGAAACCTTAGCCGTTATGAAACGTCCTGGTTTTCAAGGAGGAACAAGGAGTCAACCTATTGGACTTGACTTGTATGTTCCCAATTCAGGTCCTCTTCCAGGAAACGACGAATCTCAAAAAACTAAAATTAAGCGGGAGGAAAAAAATGACTACACTATTGCTGGCACATTTTCCCGAGTCAGTCAAATTCTCAAAGCTAACGATACAGAAGCAGTTATCGGGCTAACTATTCATGGTTTTACTGTGTTTTTTGATGATGAAAACCGGGGTTTAAATACAGTCATTCAAGCGGGGGCACAATTTTTACCTGATGTTATTCCTGACTTAAAAGGCAGTGAAAATACGTTTAATGGTAATGTCAACAAAGATCTATTTTTAGCCCCTAATAATACTCGTTTACCTTGGAGGAGTTTTACCATCTATTCTGCTGGAGTAGCTCGAGCAAAAAATGTAATTCCTGATGCTACCAGTTCAAGGCCAGTTCCTAAAGCAGATTATCATAGTATTTGGCTCGGTCTTTCCCCTGTCTTTGACCGCAATATTAAAACAGACCGCATATTTTGGGATCCCACAGGTCCACAAGTAGTGTTTAAGCGTGCAGGTGGAGAAGGTGGATCAGAACGCAATATTGAATTCTTATCGTTAGTTAATCAAGACGAGTTTTCTACTATCGACTTGCATGATTTCTATGTCCAAATCTATATGAGCTTTTTACGACAAAATGCTAACTATGTTCAAGAAAGCACCTATCGGGAGAAAAGCAGTTACTATCCCCATTTGAGTTTTACCGGAAATTGGACGGGTCCCCAAGATGTTTTGCGTTACTATACTGGTGTCATAGCCTCTGAAACATTCAAATTTTACCTAGGTGGTGACTACAGTATTAAAACGGTAAATGGCTGGAATTTTCTTGCTGGTGGCATCGGCTATATTAATCCAGATCGGGATTATTACAGCGTAATTTTTGGCAATGCTACTAAAACATTTCCTATGAGTAACAATGCTAACTTGAGATTGTCAACACTTTTTAATTATGCTATAGATAGGGATAACAAAATTTCAGAGATTACTATAGATGAACCTGCCAGTCAACTAGCTATAAATGCTCATTTGGATTTGCGAGTATTTAGTGCTAGTGTTACCTACTTTTTGGAAAAAATTATAGATGATTCCTTGGAAGACCGCTTATTGCTAGAGTTCGCTATTAGTCCACTTAAGACTGTTGCTTTCTCTTGCTATTTTGTGCCAATTGATAGAACTTCTAATTCCTCGCCCTATGGTGCTAGTGTAATTTGGAAACTGAATAATAAAGATAATAGCCCGGTCCTATCTGTGAATTGGGAAAATAAGAAATATAATTATGGCGATGACGTTTTTGGAAATGAACTCATAATAACTGATAATATGTTTACAGTACTATTTAGCATTGGTAAATAGGGCGTTGGTGGCGTTGGTACAGTAAGAGATGAATTAAGCCGGAATGGGCACCTCTCCAAATTTGAGATAGTGAATCAACAGACGAATAGAATGTTTGAGCATCTCAATACATTTTGAGTAACACAAAGTTTTACGATGTAAGCGGGCCTTGGGGTGGCGTAAACGGGTGTTTTCCCCTTCTACGCGGGTCATATAGGTCTTGCTTACGATCTGATCTCCGTCAGGTATAAAGCCTGGAAGCGACCCGATTGCCATCAGTAACCCAAAAGTAACACTGCCAAAAGGCTATCGCCTGCCATAAGGGTTGAAAAGTATTAGCACTGTGGTTTCCTACTACCCAACCTAGGATTCCCGGACGGAAATGGTCTAGCGCAGTCCACAACCATACCTTGTTTTTCTTATAACCAACAAAAGTTTCGAGTTCATCAAGTTCTCCTACTTGAGGCAGTTGATCTGGGTCATAGGCATCAGGTAAACGTTCCCTGGTGTGTTTGATCCAATTGATAATAGTTGGATGTGTAATCCCTGTCACCCGCGCAATTCCTCTAATACCCATACCGTTAACATACATTCTCAAGCACAGCCTTTTAACATCATCGCTGTATCCTCGTGGGTGAGAAGATTCGATGAACTGACGGCTACAAGCGACACAAATATAGTTCTGCTTGCCTCGTCGATGGCCATTTTTGCGGATATGCTGGCAGCCACAGTCAGGACATTGCATAGGTTTAACTCTCACAGGTGTTAATGACGTCAACTATTATAAACCAACAAGCTATTTTTAAAAAATAGATTCATCCCGCTATCTACCAACGCCA
>JAKQYF010000355.1 GCA_023356535.1 Trichodesmium sp. MAG_R03
AATTATATAGTCCCTCTTTCAAAGTAGTGCGGGTAGTAATTGGCCAGTAAAGCACTTGTCCCAGTTTTAGTTGTCGAGCTACAGCATAAGGGAGGGAAGACTTACCGGTTCCTGGTTTACCGGTGACTAGGAGAGGTCGCCTCAAATATAATGCAGCGTTAA
Organism: Trichodesmium sp. MAG_R03; assembly: GCA_023356535.1. Classification (GTDB taxonomy): domain Bacteria; phylum Cyanobacteriota; class Cyanobacteriia; order Cyanobacteriales; family Microcoleaceae; genus Trichodesmium. The sequence continues at coordinate 163 of JAKQYF010000355.1, forward strand.
TCATTTTGACTTCGTCAGGACGTGCCTGAAAAGTTTCACCACGTCGCTTCAACCGACTTTCACCAGGCCTGTTCTCATGACCAAAAGGCCGCCAACTAGGAGGTGGTGGCAAATTTTTGATGCCATCATGAGGTTCTGTGTTTTCCTTAAAAATTTCCCAGTTATTCATGATTCTAGCATCTCCAGTTTTGTAACAGGTGGTACAATATTAGGGTCATCCCAAAGTAATGATAAGTGATTACCAATATGTGTGTCAAGTTCTTGTTCCCAAGCTTCAGAACGTTTTTGTTTTATAGCTTTAGGTAAATCTGACCAATAGTTACAAGCGTTACAGATATTTGTCAGTTCCCTGCCACAGTCAAGATTTTCTGCTTCTGGCCTCATCCATAGTACCACAGGAATTCCGGCATGGTAAATAGTTGTCATAATCGATTCTTGTTTCTCTGGTGGTAGCACTTCTGTTAATCTTACTGCCACTACATTTTCGGATCGAATTTGTTTGAAAAACTTCTTAGTATCACTAATACCTGAAGGATGAAAAATCTCAATTACTGGTTGACGTTTTCTGCTGGTTAGCGATCGCCACTTTCTTTCCAATGTCTTTGAATGTCTATCTGAGGATCTAATGCGCTCCGAAAACCTGAGCGTTACTTCACATTCTATCCCCAATAGAGTTTGGCAAAATTCAGGTACATTCGGATCACTTAGATATTGATCTACTGGCTTAATATGCCGGTCAATTAATTTATAAGGTAGAGATATTGCAATTTTCTTAAGATGAATCTTCTCCAGCTTCGATTTCTTATCACAAACACAAAAGGAGGCAACATCAGCCCACAAGGACTGTAGTAATTCAGTTAAATTTTTAGATTTTTTCAGCTCCGAAATAGTTTTATTACTAGTTATAATCCCTTCTTTATTTATGAGGATCTCTTCTTCGTTAATTAAAGAATGAGAAGAATTAGAATTGTTATGGGTATAATTTTGTATATCTTCAATTAGCCATGCCCTTACAACAAAAGAATTATTACTCTTTTCAATAGCAGCGACTAATAGACAAGCTTCTGGTTCTTTCATATCATATTTTTCCTGATCTATAATAGCCTTCTCTTTTCTTAAAACAGCCTTCAAATCTTCAATATTTTGCGAATATTTTTCCAACCATTCTGTTAATTTCTGGCAAAGCTCAGAAGGTTTTTTTAAATCCTCAAGATGCAGTAATAAAAAACAGATAAATCTCTCCAGTAAAGAATAATTTTCCTTTGTCCGGTCGTCCAAATTTTGAATCATCTCATTCAAAGATCCAGGGAACTCATATAGAGATTTCCCAGAGCTTAGAGGAATAGAATTTTCTGGCAAAGATAGGTAATAAGCACAGCTTATTTCTGTGGTATGATTTTGAAAATAATTTTCCAAGATAGCGATCGCGCCTTGTATCCTACCATCAATCTTACAAACTTTGGCCAAATCCCCAACTTGGAGTAGTAGGTCCGTGGGGATCATAAAAGCCACTTTAGCCTCAGGACGTTCCTGGTCTGCTTGTACCGCCATACCCACAACACCCTGAAGATTTTTGTCCCAGATAGCAGTTCCACTAAACCCTGACTCCAAACGAAGCCCTGTCTGTTTAGTACCCTCAATTTGGATAAGACCTCGGCCTCTTGGTCCCATCAATTTTCCAGTAGCCCACTCCCCATCGCTCCCTTTTTTTGGGAAACCTAATGCTTCAAACTCATTTTCCTTAAGAGATTGATTTCCTATTTGAATTAAATTAATTGGTTGAGCACGTTCGGGAAGTAGATCGGGATTTATTAGTTTTAATACTGCAATATCTTGTATATTTTTTTCATCATTTAGAGGTCGCCAAAAAGTCACTTTTGTCTCAAGTTTTTCACCTATCTTACCTTCAACAATAACAGGAAAATTAACCTCAATAATTTGATCAGGCATTTCTTTCTGCCTCATAATTATGTTTGCAGTTTTTTTAGGAGTAGCTAAACAGTAAGCCACTACATGGGCACAGGTTAAAATATACTTATTAGAAACCAAAAAACCCGAACCAGCGACATCACCTCCAGATTTAAAGACCCTAACGATAGATAATTCTAAAACCATTAAATCTTATCCACTTCCAACTTTTTAAATTCTATAGTTATCCATAGCCAACCTTACGGTTACTAGCCCTCCGTCTTGTTCCATTTTAGAGTAATTTCATAGTTAACCTCTGCACTACCTGATGCAATAACAGCTCCCAGTTCACCACTCATTTTTATCCCAAATTTCACCTCTACAGCATCCGCTGGTTTATTTAAGTCCTGAACCTTTTTGATAATTGCGTTGGCCACCGGCTTAATACTAGAAAGGGCCTTTCCCAGTGTTTGTTTAGCTTGTTGGACGACCTCATCCCCAATACCAATTAACCCTTCATCTTCATCTTCATTGCTACTGACTGGTAATTTTTCGTCCACTTCCACATAGACAAAAGACTCTTCATCATCATCTAACTGAAATTTAACTAATTTTGTCACTTGTATCCTCCCGTCAGTCAATTTTTTTATATTTCCATATATTCTATAACAACTCGGCAGCCACATTTAGATGTAGTTTCATTTATTTCTTCTGTTGCTGTTAAAACTGCCCGTAAAGATAGGGGTAAAAGCTCAAAAATATTCTGTTTTCCCATTGGTTTTGGATGGAAAAATTTACTGCTATATTAGTAGCTTACAGCAGTTTTTATGTCGGATATACCACTGTAGGGACGTTCCATGCAACGTCCCTACAAAGTTTTGGTTATGGGGATGTAGTTTATCAATTTGAAAAGCACTGTAAAGCAGGTAAGTTTCAATTGTGGACTAGTAGGGATTTAGTTTGGTATTCTGAAAAACAATCTCAGGACTTTAGGACTTACGCATGAACGCTATTGGTAGGGTGTGTTAGCGCGGTTAGTAACGCACCAAGGCTCTATATATAGTACCTTAGCGTAAGTCCTGATCATATTAGGCTGGATTATTTGATCAACAAGGCTTTGTTGGGTTTCACTTTCGTTCTACCCAACCTACATTTTTAGTGGTTTATCAATCTCAAAAGTGCTGGTCTAGATCTCTATCAGACTTTGAACTAGATAATATCTAATTTTGATGCCGCTAAACCTATCAGAGAATTTGTTTGATAATCTGCATGATAGCTAGGTAAATCAGCAGATGCTTCCCAAAAGAACATACCACCTAAACTCTTTTCATCAATATAGTTCAACTTGTGAGTTAAAGATTCAATATCTTCGTAGGTGCTAAACACTCCTTGGGACTCATTATAAACATAAGGGACCTTAGCGTCCCCATCCCAATAACGAACATAACCACTATTGGGATCCTTCACCTTATCATAGAGGTCATAGTAATCGAAAAGGCCGTTTTCCCAAGTCCCCGGTCCTGCTCCCGCCCCTGGCTGAAACAACCCTGAATCAGTATTACCAACTCCTTGCCAAGACCGTCCATATAACGGTGCACCCATCACGATATCTTCCGCTGGGACTCCAGCATCAAGGTATTTTTGTACCGTAGAATCAACGTTAGAAGTGTCGTTAGGCTTGCCATAGAGTGCGGCTTGATGGTTAGTCGTACTTTCCCAAGCACCATGATAATCGTAGGCCATAACATTGAAAAAGTCCAGATGTTGTGACATACCTGCCAGATCGTAGTTTTCAAGATGATAAAGCCCTGCTGGGGAAGCAACCGTCAACTGATACTCTTGACCATCAATATTTCCTTGAGCATCCAGTTGCTCACGCAATTCACCCAATAATAGAGTGTAATTTTGAGTATCCTCTGGACGATAGATATTGCCCGGTCGACCGCCACTGACGGGATATTCCCAATCTATATCAATGCCATCAAAACCATACTCCACCATAAAATCAACGGCAGAGTTGGCAAACACCTCTCGCGAATTTTCAGTCAGAGCTACATCTGAAAAAGGACCCGAGAGAGTCCAACCACCAATGGAGATCATATTAGTCAAGTGAGGATGTTCTTGTTTGAGAGCTTGTAGCTCGGCA
>JAKQYF010000356.1 GCA_023356535.1 Trichodesmium sp. MAG_R03
GAAGGCAAAGGCTAATTTTTTTGCTGTATTTTGTAAACTTTCTAATGTGTTAAAATAGGCAATAAAATTATCAGCTCGCAGTAAACCACTCATCTGTTTAGCAAATTTTAGAGAGCGAGTTTCTGTCTCAGAAAGAATGCCAATAACTTCCCCTAAGATTTCTTTTTGAGATTCTATATTAGTACTGATATAAAGTTTGTATCGCCATTGTTTCTTTTGTATAGGTTTGTGGTTGTGATTCGATTGCCATATAGACCAATAATCTCCATATTTATTGGGTGGTTTTACTGGTTCCCAATATTTTTCTAATAAATGATAATATTTTCCCTGGGGATGAAGATTAAGATATTTTAGTGTATCTTTTTGGTTTGAGAATGCCTGATTTCGCTTAGTAGATAGGGGAAACCGGTTATAAAAGTATAGTCTTGCTGATAGTTTTGTGACATCAGTAATATTCAGTTTTTCAGCATATTCTATTGCTTTTATAGATAGTTGCGACAATTTATTACCATTATTAGTTAAATCTTTTTCAGGCTCAAAAATACTACAAACTTCAGCTCCAGAAACAAAACCATTTTCTGTCTGCAATTCTAGTATGCCATCTAGAAGCAACTTTTTAATTGTAGTATTTGTTTCTTCCCCAAGAGAAGATATAGTCTCTTTCGGAATTTTGCCCGGATACTGAAGATTTTTATAAAGTTGAGCAGTTTGATGACAAATAGCTTTTATGGTTAAACCTAAATTTTCATTAGGTAGTAAAACTCCAAAAAAATCTGGATCTGCTCGCAGTTGAGAAAGGTTATTTTGATGAGTGGGAGTTAGATTTTCGTAGGGAACTAACTTATATTTTGGGTTAGCTCGGAAGATTTTTGTTTTGATCATTTTAAAGTTTGTTGTACCAAGGGGAATAAATATTTACAAATGCTAGGACCTTGTATGCAGCGGCTGCATTGTCTGCCAAACTTATATCATGTCCGAATAATTAGTAATAAAAAATATATGGTTTCTAGTAGGATTTTAGACCTTGAAATATTTACTTTACTGTTCAAACACTACTAAAAACTTTAATTATAACTATTCAAACGAACATGATATTACAGAGATGATTCTGAGATTAGATTTGGCAGTACTTGTACAGTTTGAATTCCTAAGGGTTTGGAGACTAAACTACTATAAAAGTTGAAGAATAGCGATCGCTTATCCAGCTAATGCCATTTTCAATTGTTCTTGTAATTGAGACATTAAATCCTTAGATTTATTATCAATAGGCGAATCAACAATACGAGCAGTCGCAGAACAAGAGCCACAACTTCCACAAGTGCAACTACAAGAGCCACAACTTCCACAAGTACAATCACCACAATTAAGGTATTGAGCATCAACTCCAGACTGGTTGATTTGTTCAGGAATAATATTAACCATTAAGTCGCGAACTTTGAGCATTATTTTGTCCTTGCTAATTGAATTATGTTGTTTCCTGAAACTGGTCAATTAAAATGATTTTCTTTTGATTTCGTTTCATTAAAAATAATCATAGTTTGCTTTTTTGGGAATAGAACAAACATGAACAAAAGTCTCATGTTCAATCTTTATACTTCTTTCCTAAACTATGAAAAACAAATAATGTGACATTTTTTTTCAACTTTAGAACATAGCAAGATAACAAGTGAAAATATAGCTCAGTTTTTTACTATTCAGCTAAATATCTCTACAATGGTAATTGTGATCGCCTATAGCATTACTTTGCCATCACTAACATTTTAATTTCCCATGACTACTTATACTATTAATACTTTCCCAGACGAAAGCGACCTCCAGGACAGCATCAGAACTGCTAATGATCTAGAAGTAGCTTCAGATAGTTCCGGACAAATTTTTTCTAGTAGTACATCTACAGAATTTATCGGTACTAACAGTCCAGCAGTAGGTAATGTCAATCCTACAGCCATCGACTTAAATCTATTGCTGACCGATATTGCCAACCAAACTGTTTCCCTGACAGTACCACTACAAGGAGCGATCGCTCCCAACGTCGATGTTTTCCTCCTATTCGACGATACTGGAAGTTTTGAAGAGACTATTCCTACTGTAGTCAACGAATTTCCCAGAATCATTGACGAGTTACAAACCGAGTTACCAGGCGTCAACTTTGGTTTTGGTGTAGGACGACTTGAAGATTTTGGTGGAAATTTAGGAATAGAGATAGGCAGCGAAGACGTAGATAGTAACGACATCCCAGAAATCCCGGTGCAGCCTCCATTTGTTCTAAGTCAACCTATTATTACTACAGATACCCCTGGTTTCGAGAATACCATTAATGCTGCGTTAGAACGAGAAGCGCCTGGGTTTGGCGGTGACGACCCGGAAGCCCTCATCGAAGGTTTATTTCAAGTTGCCACCGGGGTAGGGTTCGATGGCAATGGCAATGGCAGCAACCTCGACAGTGGAGTAGCGGGGTTGGCCACAACTCAAACCAACCCTGGTATCAGTGGCGATGTTCCTCCTTTCAGTTCTTTTACTCCCGACTTAGATAATAATGTTCTCCCACCATCCGGAGGCATTGGCGGAGTTGGTTTCCGCCCTGGTGCATTGCCCATTATTCTGGCTGCCACCGATATCGGTTCTGCTTACCGAGATGACGGAACCCAAACTATTGTCGGAGTCGATGGCGTTACCGTACCTCTTTCTAATTTCCAGGAAGATGATCGCCCCGTTACTCCCGATATTAATAACGACGGTATCGAAGAAGGAGCAACTATTCAGGAAGCTATTAATGCTCTTAACTCTCTTGGCGCTTTAGTAATTGGTTTGGGCACTGAAAGCAGTGCCAGTTTTTCACCCAGGGAAGGGTTGGAAGCGATCGCCACTCTTACTGGTGCCATCAACAGTTCTCCAGAAGTAATTGATAGTGGTATTTTCGGTGACCCCATAGAACCAGGAGACCCCTTATATTTTTTAATTGACTCTGGGGTGGGAGCGGATATTGCTGAGGGTATAGGTGCAGCCGTGAGTTCAGCAGTAACGGATGTCAATTTCAACGTTGATTTGGTGGCCTCAGACCCTAACGCTCCTTTTCTCAATCTCACTGGCCCACAGGTAGTGGGAGAAGGAGACACGGCACTTTTTGAAACTCAGTTAAGTGGTTCCCAGGGCAACCGACTGTTCGACCTACAGTTTGTGAGAACAGGTACTGACGTGCGTTTAGGTTCCATACCTGTTACTATTGCAGTAGAAGAACCGCCACAACCAATAATACCGACAACACCAGGAGTCGCAGAACCTCCCACTTGCGGTTTCATCAGTGGCCTTGATAACAACGATCTTCTCTTTGGTACTGATGGGTGCGAGACTATCGACGGCTTACAAGGCAACGATGTTTTATATGGTTTGGGCGATAATGATACGGTAATAGGCAAGCAAGGCAACGACAAATTGTTGGGAAATCGCAATAATGATGCAGTAGAAGGTGGCGAGGGTGACGATATTTTCTCACGGGGTGACAAGTAAGCTTAATGATAGATACAGTAATCATTTGAGACAATAAGTTGAATAATAATTCAATTAAAAAAGAATGCGATTTTGAGTTTGGGTGGTAGCGATCGCCAATTCACTCTTATCCATCCTCTGAGTTGATTATTTATTCATTGAAAAAGTTTTGGAAATAGTTAAAAATATGATAAAAAAGGGTTATTAATCACAAGTTAAAATCAATAAAAGTGAATATATTAGGCTTTTATCAAGACCATATTAAGCAAAAATTGAGTCCATCTCAAGTAATAACATGACAAATATTATTATACTTAATATCAGTACATAAAACTGTACTGATATCAAAATTAAGTAATTATTTTCCCCTGCCAATAAAATTAGAAAGTAAGGGAAAACATATACAAAGGTTTTTAACTTTAAAAGAGTTGAGCATACCTTTATTTTGGTTTCCTTTAGTGAAAAAAAATAATAGAAAATTTATTTAGTTTTTCCTCAGAATTAGTATTAATTTTATATAGAACTCAGTGGCAAAATACTAATATATTAATGATTAGTTTAGCTTGGAAAAAGAGGGCAATACCATTATATTGGAAAATTTTAACTCATAAAGGAGCTAGTAATTTAACCGAACAAAAAGCAGTAATTCGTCCAGTTATAAGATTATTAAAAGGTCAGAAAATTATAATAACAGCAGATAGAGAGTTCCATAGTATTTT
>JAKQYF010000357.1 GCA_023356535.1 Trichodesmium sp. MAG_R03
TTTCTTGAAATTCTTGATTATTTTGCTGCAACTTAATCTGAGACATTGTACGCATATATTCAATCTCAAATTGAGCAGTTATTTGTTTTTCTTGTAATTCTTTTTGATGAGCTAGTCGTTGCCCTTCTAAATTTTGTTGCATTGTTCTACCAGAAGCATCATTAAAGCTTTTAACTAGGCCATTAAATACTGGTTCTAGGATAGGAGTCAAATATGGAAGTAAATTAAAATGCATAAATTTTTCCTTCTTTTATTGGTTATTTATTTATTAATTGAATTTGTAACTAAAGATTTTTATCTAAAAAATCAAATTGCAACATAGTTAGAAATTACGCTGTTTACTAAACGGCACAATATTCCATGGAAACTCCCATAAGAATTCTTAAGCCACAATAAACTTAGCCTACTAAAAGCAAGAAGTTAGATTTTTAGATATTTCTGACTATTAATCAATATTACCTCTAATTCCAATATAGCTGTCCCTAGCTTTCACCAAAGCAAACTTTCTAAAAAACAAGGAATATTAGTTCACCCCTAGCTCAAAGGAAGTTGGTGGGACTTAGAAACCGGGTTTCTGGGATAAGCCAGGCTTCTCCCACCTCACCTCTAGTTCACAATTTTCTGAACCAGTTCACCTCTAGTTCACAATAAATCTGAACTAGTTCACCTCCAGTTCACAATTATCCCGTCCAGTTCACATCCAGTTCACGACTAGTTCACAATGATATGTTACAATAAAATTCAAGATTAATTCACTATGAGAAGGAGAAAACAAAAAAATGATTAGCGTTAGTGATTTACTTGAAAAAATACAAGCTGAATTTAATTGTAAAAAGACTATTTTTTATAAAAGAAAAGGTGAATTAGAATCTTTAGGATATGAATTAGAACCCAAAAGACAAGGAAGAGTTAGCTTTTATTCTGATGAACAATTCGTCATCATCTCTGATTATTTATCCTATATAAATGAAGGAGGAATTTCCAGCGAATACCCTCCCAAAGAACAGAATGGTATTGTTAAAAATCCTAATAATAATATTCAAAAACATGAAGATGAACTTGATACTTCTCCTCAAGAAAATGAAGCAAAACGAATTGATGAAGAAAGTCAACTTGAAGCTGCAAGACGCGAAATTATGGTAGATTATTATCGAACTACAGGCAAATATAATATACCTGGATTAGCTACTAATATAGAAAATACTAGAGAAAAAATACACCAGGGAAAAATGGCCAGGGAATTAGACAGCATCGCCAACTTAATTCCCGACTAGAAAAAAATAAATACCGCAAAACAGTTATTCAACTTTTTTTCTGCACTTTTATTCCCACAATTCTCATCTTTAATTTATATATTATTGAACCAAGAAAAACTTTAATTGCTTCTTTAGCAGTATCCGGAGCCGCTACCTGTTTATTTTTGCTTGTTGAAGATTAAAATTATTATCTATTTTAACAAAATTACCTACACTTCAGAGATATTCCGGTAGTTTAATTTATTTCAAATCCAGCAAAACTTTCTATTTCCTCTGGGGAAATACTTCCTAATTTATAATCAGCATCTTGAGGAGTTTCTTGTTCATAAAGATATCCCTCCACTTTTCCATTATATTTGATGATTTTCCAATACCCATTAGGCACAATATGAGACTCATCTGCAGAGATAAGATTTGGCATTTTTAACAATGTTTAGTGTAATTGACTACACCCCTACCCCTTTTCAAACAGCCTCTAAAAAAAAATAAGTCTTGGGTTGAGGGGATAGTTTTAGTTTGTTCCAAAGATGGAAAAATAGATTTTTTGATTGGCAATAAGGTGTATAGTTAAGAGGCAATAAGGTTGAATATTGTGAAGAGAAAAGGGTTTAATGGTCCCTATTTTTGTGATGTTTGGGCCATGGGGGGTGATTGTTTGAGTATTGAGATCAGGTTAATTGTTAGGGTTGTCCTACTTTAGTTGTGAATTTTCCTGATTCCTATATAATGCTTGGGTAATTACAGTATGGGGTCTGTTCGGTTTGCTTTTGTAGCGATCGCTATTCCTTAAAGCCTAAATGTCTAAAAAACTATTTTGAACTGAAATAAAGCGAACATCTAGCTAAAAATGGATATGGTCTGCCCTGGTTCATCGGACTCATTAAGAATACCATCAACAAAAATAAACTCAAAAAGCTGCAAAAATTAAAGAAAGCAGCCTAAGCCCAAAGTATATAAACTCAAATAATTCCTAAAAATGAAACACAACATTTTAGTAATCGGAGGAACTGGTAAGACTGGTCGCCGAGTAGTAGAAAGACTAACAAAACAGGAACACCATGTAACAGTGGGGTCACGAAAAGGTACCCCGGCTTTTGATTGGGAAGACCACAGCACATTTGCCCCTGCCTTGAAAGGTATGAACCGAGCCTACATCGTTTACTACCCGGATTTAGCTGTTCCAGGTGCTAAGGAAGCGATATCAGCACTCACTGAAGCAGCCGTAAAAGCCGGGCTGGAAAAAGTGGTACTATTGTCTGGCAAAGGCGAAACCGAAGCTGAAGCTTGTGAAAAGATTGTAGCCAACTCAGGCCTCAATTATACTTTGGTTAGAGCTTCTTGGTTCAATCAAAACTTCAGCGAAGGACCCTTCTTAGATTTCGTGCTAGCTGGTCAAGTGGCACTTCCAATGCCAGAGGCGGAGATCCCTTTTGTAGACGTAGACGATATTGCCGATGTGGTGACGAAGGTTTTGGTCGATGATTCCTATAATGGGGAAACCATTACGGTGACCGGCCCTGAGAAGTTAACCTTTGAGCAGGCAGTAAAAATATTGGCGCAAGGAATTGGAAGAGAAATTCAATACATACCCATCTCGATTGAAGAATTCAAAGGTGGAATGAAAGCTGCTGGACTCCCCGATTCCTATGTTTGGCTTTTCGGATACTTATTTAAGGAAGTATTGGGTAACCCTCATAATCAAGAGATATCTCATGATGTAGAAAAGGTATTGGGCCGCAGGGCCACATCCTTTGAGGAATACACACAAAAAAATATAGCTACTGGGGTTTGGAATCAGGAAGTTACTGTTTAAATCTAACGGGGAGGTCTGATTTAAGAAACAGTGCTTCCTTGTTTTTGCCAGACTATCGCTAACATACGTGGCCGTTGCGCAACTCAAAGATAGCTGTTGAAAACGAAAGAAAATAGTTGTAATCGATAGATTTAAAAGTTAGAACTTGTGAGTCTATGCAGGGTAAGAAAGACTATCAAGAAAAGCTGTTCACGAATTTTCAGTTGAGCCAAAGAGTACCAGAAGCGAATTTTTATAGGAGGTTAAAATCATTAGGTTAAGAACATCTCAACACTTAAACATTTCTGAAAAACTATCAAATATTTTTAAATGAGAAAAATGAATTAAAATCCCTTTAACTGTTAAATTTACCAAAAGCTTTAATTACTTATCTCCCATCAATAGATATTGATTAATAATTAACTAACTGAGCGATCGCGACAACAGAAAAAAAACACCAAAAGTGACCCAATAAAATCAAGATAAATATTAGTTTTTATGCTTTGTGCCAGAAATATATGTAAAGGAAAATCAAAAATTGTTTATTTTTTAGCCCACATTCCGCATTTCTTAACATTAAATTGATAAGTTTTGTTAAAAGGCGTCTTTCCATTTTGGAGATATTGCTGATGATTTGGTCGATGGATTATTTGGAAGCTTTGCTGTAGAAAGGTTGTGATGTTTTTTGTGAAGATACTTGTGATTTGGAAAGTTAAGTGGTAATGTTCATTATATATTCATTTCAAAGTGGGGTCTGTTCGGTTTGCTGCGGTGGCGATCGCTATTCCTTAAAGCCTAAATGTCTAAAAAACTATTTTGAACTGAAATAATATGACGGAGCAAAAGATGTCTGGTTTATTCACCGTTTATAGCTGTAAAAAGTCTCATCCTAAAGGTGATGTTATTTTTGTTCATGGTTTGGCAGGTCATCCTTGGGCTACATGGCATCCTCAGAATCAAACGGATAATACAAATATTGATTTTTGGCCTTTTTGGTTAGGAGAAACTTTACTAGATAAAAAAATAGATGTGAATATTTGGAGCTTTGGATATGAAGCTCCTGGGTTTAAATATTTTGGTCAGGGAATGTCGCGTTTTGACCAGGCTAGTAATTTATTAGAGTCTCTTAAAGTTAACAATATTGGTGATTCCC
>JAKQYF010000358.1 GCA_023356535.1 Trichodesmium sp. MAG_R03
TTTGTTTGGTTAACATCCGATTCCGAATCCGACCTTTGTGAGGATAGTCAAAGAAAATTTCTTCTGAGCTATATACCTGTCTAATAACATCCTTAAATGCAGTACCAGCAGTTCTTGGTATATGAATTGAAACTATTTCTACATTTAAACTATTAATTTTATTAGAGTGGTAGAATATACTCATATTTATAACAATTTCATTACTTTATTGGGTTACGGCGGATAGTTAAGAGTTAGCAATCAAGAATATATATTATATAAGACATTCTCGCCGCTCTCAAATTTAGTCTGTGGCTGCCAAAGGATTTTGATTGTTTACGGGATGCTATAGAATTTGTCTGGCATCAAGCATCTTGACATTTATGGCGGTTGCGGTTGCCTCCTAACCTACTCTAAGCTAGTATTCAATATTACTTTAACAAGCAGTCTCTTAGTCATTATTCCTTATTCCATTTTTATTCCATTACCCATTAGTTATAGTTGGCCTCACTAAACCCTGACACTCTTAGTATTGCCAAGAATTTTACTATTCCCCATTTCCAATTTCCCGCTTAAAGGATTTGATATTATTTACCCTACAATATTATCTTAAAAATTATCTATCTCTGCATAATACTAAAATGAATTATTTGCAAGCAGCAAAAAAGCTTCAACAAGAAGGCCAGCTACTGGCAGCTATCGATCTCTACCGTAAAGGCATAGCTGTCAATCCTAATTTTTCCTGGTATTATTATTATTTAGGAGAATGCTTGGTAAAATTAGAGCAGTTAGATGGAGCGATAGCCTCTTATCGTCAAGCTATAAAAATCAATCCTCAATCTTTTTTTTTCTACTACCAATTAGCAGAAATTTTAATAAAAAAAAGGTTATTTTCTGAAGCGATAACTAGTTGGCAAAGATTGCTATATTTTCAACCTAATTGCCACATAGCTTATTACCAATTAGGCCAATTATTTACCAAACAAGGTTTGTTAAATAAAGCTGTAATTGCGTATGAAAAAGCTATTAAAATAAACTCTAGTCATAGTGATTATTATTCTAAATTAGGGAAATTATTATCTCAACAGAAAAAGTTTGCTAAGGCCATTATAGCTTATCATCAGGCTATATCAATCAATCCCAATTCATTTGAAAATACATATAATTTGGGAAAAGTTTTAGAAAAAAAAGGTAAATTTTTGGAAGCAATTACTGCCTATAGGCAAGCTATAAAACTCAATCCTCATATACCTATAGTGCATCAGCGATTAGGAAATATTTTCCAAAAATTATCTAATTTTAAAGAGGCGATTGCTTCCTATCGACGTGCTATTAAACTAGACCCCAAACGAATAGTAGTCCATCGTCAATTAGCTCGTCTTTTTCAAGATAATGGTCGTATTAAACCTGCAATTATAGCTTATCGTTATCTGATAGAAATGGATGGAAATAATCCTGAAAATCACTGCAACCTAGGATTATTATTAGCACAACAGCAACAATTTTCAAAAGCAATATCTTGTTATTTAGAAACCTTAAAAATTAATCCCAAGTACAAACCTGTTTATCAAAATTTAAGCAATACTCTGAAGCAATTAGAGCATTTTGAAGAAGCAGAAATTTGTGAAAAAGAACAGCTTTCAGAAGAACTTTGGCAAAAATTAAACCTTTGGGCAGAAAAAAAAGATTGGCAGATCGTATCTATTTCAGATGTAAATAATAATTTCAGTCATATAAAAATTCATCCAGCTATGGAAACTGAACTTTCTGTACCCAAAACACTAGAAGAAAAAATTCATCATCATTTAACTGATAAAAAACTGATTTCTCCTGAAACATTTGTAGCAGTAATACCCAATGGACTAGTGTGGATGTATAAACTTGGTTTTGTAGTTATTACCCCCGATAATAAACTTCTAAAAGAAGCTTCTCGTAGAAAAAAATTCCCCGAAGATTTAATTATGTCTTCCCCGAAAATGCCTCCCATATTTAAAATTGACGGTCAGGTAGCAGCCATCTTAGGTCCTAACAATTATTTTACTTGGATATGTCAAGTTCTTCCTGGTGTTGAACTTTTGCGTCGAAGCGGTATAGATATGAATAGTATAGACAAATTTGCAATTCATTTCTCTGAGAAATCTTTTCAGAAACAAACCTTAAATTTATTAGGTATTCCCGAAGAAAAAATAGTTAGTTTTAGTCAACACCATCATATTCAAGGGAAAAAACTAATAGTTACATCACCAATAATGACTGAAAAACCTATCCACATGAGAATTCCCAAATGGGGTTATGAATTTCTTAGACGAGAATTTTTAGTTGGAAAAGATGTAGAAAATACAGCCAAGAAAAAGCGACTATATATTAGTCGCAGTCAAGCAAAAGTCCGACAAGTAGTTAACGAAAAAGAGGTCATAGAATTTCTCAGTAAATACGGTTTTGAAAGTATTATACTTGAATCTCTACCAGTAGCAGAACAAGCATTTTTAATGTCTCAAGCAGAAGTAGTAATATCTCCTCACGGAGCAGGACTTACTAATACTATATTCTGTAATCCTGGCACTAAGGTAATAGAAGTATTTTCACCTCTTTATGTAGTCAAAACTTATTGGGTCATTACTAATCATTGCCATTTGGATTATTACTATATGATGGGGGAAAAACATTTTGACGACCCCCAAGCTAAAAGTCGTGCTAAATTACCATTGGAGCAAAAATGTCGATTCAAAAATATTTTTATCAACATAAATTATCTGGCTAAAGTAATAAAATTTGCTGGATTAATTTAATTTGTAATGTTAATTATTCGTTTTAGGAAATAGGTAGGGACATCTCTAGAGAGTAGTAGACTGACATAGCTAAAATGGTGCGTTACGACAGATTGCTAAATCCCTTTTATAGTCTAAATTTAAGCCGTAAATACGCACCCTACTGAAATGTTTCATCTTAATAGATGTAGGTCTTTGTTGAGGGACTAAACCCAACACAAATTTTTATCCCCTACTTCTGTACTTCCTAACTAATGCACAAAATTAGATGTGTCAGTCTAGTAGTAATTTGGGTTAGAAAAAATAGTAAACAATAAAAACAACTCTACCTTCAGCAACTTGGGAAACCCTATAGTTTGGTTTCAATACTTATCTATAGAAATTACTTTCAAATCTTCTTAATATTTATGTTACCAATAAAACTTTATACCTAGAAATTCTTCTAATTGTTGATTGTAAGGTTGGAAATATTCATGAAGCTGTAATTTTATAGAATTATCAATCTTCCTTTTAATATTCAAAACTCCTCGATTAACTTGTTTGTATTCTTGTAATTCAAACCCAGGCAAATCTAAAAAATTTAATACTTCTTGTAATAAAACATTAGGATTTTGAAAAAAATCCTCACTTTTTAAAATTAATAACTGTTCTCTAGGGACAAATTCCATCCATCTTTTTAATTGGTCTATATAAATACCTTTTGTCAAATAACTATAGTGGTTATAGTTGTAACATTTGTTATAATTATCATCAATTTTAATTTTTTCTATATCCTTTTTAATTCTCAAATTTTCTCTTTCAATAGCTTCTTCAAAAGAGAGAGGTTCCCTCTTCTTGCCCTTAATTTTTTGATTCATAGTGAGATTATGATGGTAATGAGAAATAGCTCTCTCTACAGGATCTCTCAGGAGTAAAATCAGTTTAATTTTTGGAAAAAACTGAAATACTCGTTTTGGTGTATGAGGATAGAAAATGTAATTTGGACTTGCTTCTCCTGTAATTAAATCTTGACTTTCTTCTGCTGGAAATTGCTCTAAATACCAATTAATTCCTTTTTCAAAATTTCCAGTGAAAAAATTTACCTCTTTACGAGAAGCTGGTAATATTTGGGGATGTTCACACAGGTATGTATATAAAGAGGTAGTGCCACACTTTTGACCTCCAATTATTAGAAAACTTGGTTTCATAATTCTATATCTAAATAATTGCTTTATCGAAAGATTTATTCCCTTTTTTTAGGTTGTTGAAGTTCCAGCAAGTTAGTAATTGTTTCTAATTGTTTGGGAGATTTAGATAAAATAGCTAAACCTTTCCCATTTTTATGCCATTCCAGTTTATGTACTTCTGGATAACGATTACAAAAATCCCTAACTGCTCTATTAACTGCAGGAAATCTCACACCTTTAGGAGGCTTTGATTTATAATCATCTACTATAATAATTCCCTGGGGA
>JAKQYF010000359.1 GCA_023356535.1 Trichodesmium sp. MAG_R03
AAGCATATTTATCTATTTGTCCGAATAAATGCTCGCTTTTACGGACGATTAAGTTTATTTACCTATCAGGTTAAACCCTGACTTATGAAGATATTATTATTCGTATTATTTTCACAAAAATAAATCAAAAAAAATGAGTTGTCAAGCCCTTTTATAAGACCCACATTCCGTACTTCTTAACATTTAATTGATAAATTTTATTAATCTATTGCCCCGAATGCTATCCTTGAAAGCCTTATAGCTATAGAAATCAATTTTCACTATTATAAATATTGGATCAGGGGCAGTTCTTTTCCCGTATAACTATCATTCTACCCCCCCCCATGGAGGTTAGAATCCCAATCTTCTTTAGGCTTTTTGTAGGCTTGGTTCCAAATTTTCTCCCATTGCCCAACTTCTTCTAAAGGGATAATTCTTGCTCCTACCTCCTCATAAATTCTCTGTTTCTCCTGAGTCTTCACTCCTGACTCCTGATTTCTATCCCTACAACTTATACTTCATTCAGCAACCCCTAAGTATAAATATTTGCTAACTTTGTCTAAGACCAATTCTCAAAAACTTTGCTATACTTGAATTTTATATTTCTAAATACTATTTATTGATGTAATTTTATTTTTACCTAACCCCTGTGATTTTTCCAATTATTTTTATCGCCTTCCAAGGGTAGCATTAATGCATGAGAAATGATATAAGAGTCTAAGATTTCAAGGATTTAAAGACTACTTGAAACTCATCGTAACTAATATCTAAAAGATATCCTTGGATATTTAAATATTGAATATAAGTCTAAAAAGTAGAATTTATGAATAAAAAACCCAAGTTCATCTCTGGTAAACTTAAAAATGAACTATATTGCAGAATAATTATTTTGAAATGACAGAAGCACTAAATGTACTGGGCGAAAAACTAGAAATTTGCTGTACTTCTCCTATGACTGGATTTTATCGAGATGGATATTGTCAAACAGGAGTGTCTGATGTCGGTTCCCACCTTATTTGTGCAGAATTAACAGAAGATTTCTTAGAATTTACTAAACGTCGTGGTAATGATTTGAGTACACCAAGACCAGAATATTTATTTCCCGGTTTGAAATCTGGCGATCGCTGGTGTTTGTGTGTATCTCGTTGGAAAGAAGCACTTAACTCTGGAGTTGCACCACCAGTAGTTTTGTCAGCAACTCATCAAAAAGCATTGGAGGTTTTACCTCTAGAGGTTTTGCAGGAACATTCACTTACAATTAATT
Organism: Trichodesmium sp. MAG_R03; assembly: GCA_023356535.1. Classification (GTDB taxonomy): domain Bacteria; phylum Cyanobacteriota; class Cyanobacteriia; order Cyanobacteriales; family Microcoleaceae; genus Trichodesmium. The sequence goes on from JAKQYF010000359.1 coordinate 1,244, forward strand.
AAATCTGATTCATCATAATTTAATATTCTCTTGAAAGATACTATCTGCATTTGGCCTTGATATTCAAAGGTGAGGTACAACTATCGCGGGCAAGATGCCCGCACTGGGAACATTTAATTTTTAATATCTGCAGGACTGAGGTGAAAGCCCTCCTAAAAACAAAAGCTTTTTGATCACTAATGGTCTGAACATGATATAAGCTATTTCTCCTTCCTTCTTCAAAAGAATTTTAACTACTTTCTTCACTAACTTTTTTTAACTTCTTGGTTAAGAGAATTATCACCCCATAGTTGAGGAATAATTAAACCTGAATTAGCTTTATATTCTGTAAATTCTGGGTAACGAGATAGAGATTTATCTTTTTTCAGTATATTAGGAATAAATATTAAGGCAAAAAATCCTCCTAGAATTAAATAAGGTAGCCAATGTTGGACTAACATTGCAAAGGAAAGATAAATAAGTATTTCTCCTAAATAGTTTGTATTTCGGCAACGAGCAAAAAATCCTTCTTGAAAGAGCAAGGTTTATATTTAAGAGTATAATATTTTTGAGCGTCGCTACTGTAGTGAAAGAAAATGCCAAAAATATTTAAAGAAATTGCAGCAGCTACTAAAGGTATTGGAGGTTCAGTTCCACTGCTAATTAAAATATAAGGAGCTACCCAATATAAACATACTACTACAAAAACAATAATGCCTTGCAATATAGGTATTTCTTCCTCCCATTGTTTGTCTGGATAGATACGGTCTTTTAGTAGCCATAAAATTGCATAGGTACCATGTAAAGCTAGATAAACCCAAGGACCCAAAGTAAAGTTTTGGTAGGCTATCATTAGCACAAATATGAATATGAAGGTGGTAGCCTTATGGAGATTAATTGAATGTTTGATTTTCATTATCAGTAATAGTTGTACTGTTAAAATGTCTGGTTTTTCAAGTATGTACTAATTCTAACCAAGCATAGAGATATAGCCGAAGTCACAATAGGGGAAGCCAAATTAGTAGCACGGACTATATTTGAGAATATTCGCCCCCTAAATGTGCAACACTATATCAATTTATCAGGACTTATATATCACCTACTATATATAGTAGAAATTGACGGCCGTTAATCCCACTTTTTATATTAGCAGTTACCAAAAATAGCGATCGCTGACATGAATGGATAGTAGGCTCAAGGAGAACTTTACAAATTGCAAAAATTATAACACAAAGAGGAGCTTATTCTGAGGAAGTATAGATGGTTTAAACGCTTAAATTGTTAATCTGTCAATGCTTCTATGGTTAATCAGTAAGCCCTACACTAGGTCAATAAACCTAGTTTGGATGCCTAAGTCTTGAGTTGATAAATTACTCAAAGTTTTACTTAGCACTTAATAATCATTTTTTCTGTCATAATTTTCCACAACTCTGCCTGAACTTTTTCAATAACTTCTTGCCACTGTCTTGACTGAGACTGACGGAATAATTTCATCGTTGGATACCAAGGAGTATTTTCAACCTTTTGTAACCAACGCCAGTCAGGATTAAAACATAATAAAGTCCATACATTTTTACCTAATGCTCCTGCTAAATGTGCCACAGACGTATCAACAGTAATTACTAAATCTAGTTGCTCTATTACTGTTGCTGTATCAGCATAATTGTTTAACTGAGAACTTAAATCTTCTATCTGAATATTGCCGGTAACTTTAGTTAATTCTTTCCTACGTTCTCCTTTTTGTAGACTATAAAATTTGACTCCTGGTACTTGTAAAATAGGTAAAAAGTCGGTTATTTTACAGGAACGATTACAATCGTTTTTATGAGTAGGGCTACCACTCCAAACAATGCCTACTTTATATTGACTATCGGTAATATTTATATGGTTACTATTTGTGGATTTAAGATAGGGAATATTAGCAGGAATTGTTTCTAAACTAGTACCTACAATATAAGGTAAACCCATTAAGGGTACATAAATATCAAATTCAGATAATTCTAGTTCTCCTGGTGGCATTAATTTATCAATCTCTGGGATATTTTTAAATAGAGGAATTAATTCTGGCGAACATACTAATATAATGCTTTGACAATGTTTTGCTACTAGAGGAATATAACGAATAAATTGAATAGCATCTCCTGCTCCTTGCTCGGTATGAACTAATAAAGTTTTATTGTTAATATCTTCCCCTTTCCATCGGGGATGAGGACATTTAAAGGGAGTAAATTCTGCTGTTTTCCAGCGCCATTCATATTCTGCAAATCCCCGTTTTAAATCTCCATTTTTCAACAATGTCATGCCTAAATTAAAATGTGCTTTGGCAAAATTACCATTAAGATTAATTGCTTTTTCATAATATTTAATGGCTCTTTCTAACTCACCTTTTTGACTATAAGCATAAGCAATACTATTTTGAGCCTCGGCATTATCTGGTTCTGCATTAATTACCTGTTCTAAAACATTAATCGCTGCTTCATACTGTTGATTATCTCCTAAAGTTACTCCCAAGTTATATTTTGCTCTTGTCAAATCTGGTTGTAACTGTAAACATTCTTGATATGCAGCGATCGCCTCTAATAATTTACCTTCTTGATATAATTTATTTCCTTTAACTAAATGAGTCTCTGCCATAGCTATTTCTGAAGTTGGCTTGATTATTTCTGCTAAAGCCTCATCAGGTAAAATATAGGAACTTGCTAATAAATTTTCATCCCATTCAATAATTTCTGGAAAGCGAATATTTGGCAAAACTGCCACAGAGAATATTTCCTGAACTCCCTCTTCAAACCTTAAAAATGCGATAGTTTCTCCAGTTAAAATATTCACTACCCAAACTCCACAAATTCTTTCTTGAAGTTGAGTAATAGGCATTCCCGTAAAAACGGCAGTTTCTCGAACTTGAGACAAACCAATAAATGCTAAATTTCCCCAAAAATCTATACCGCGAGTAAACCCTGGTA
>JAKQYF010000036.1 GCA_023356535.1 Trichodesmium sp. MAG_R03
CTAAGTTGGGAGCATAACCACCTTCGTCTCCTACTCCACCCAGTAAACCTTTGTCTTTTAAAACTCCACTGAGGGTAGCAAATACTTCTGCTCCCCAACGCAATGCCTCTTTAAATGAGGCAGCACCCACCGGTACAATCATAAATTCTTGAATATCTACGTTATTAGCAGCGTGGGCACCACCATTAATAACATTCATTAGGGGTACTGGTAGCAAACTAGCTTGTGGTCCACCTAAATAGCGATATAATGGCATACGAATAGAATTAGCTGCTGCTTTAGCTGTGGCTAGGGAGACTGCTAGAATTGCATTTGCTCCTAAGTTGCTTTTGTTGGGGGAACCGTCTATTTCGATCATTTTGCTGTCAACTAAGGTTTGGTTGAGAGCATTGATTTTAACTAGGTTGGGGGTAATTTGTTCTTCTACATTTTTGACTGCTGTGAGTACTCCTTTGCCACTGTAGCGTTCTTTGTCTCCATCCCGAAGTTCATGAGCTTCAAAGCTGCCTGTTGATGCACCACTGGGCACTTGGGCCAATCCAATGATCCCATTAACTAGGTGGACTTCTGCTTCCACGGTTGGACGACCACGAGAATCAAGAATTTCTCTAGCCAGGATAGATTCAATAGCTGTCTCCATACTTTTTATTCCTTATTTTGTTAAGTTTAATGGCATTGGCTAAATACTAACTCTAGGGTTATGGAAAGTTAGTTTTTAGGCCCTAATTAGCAATCTATAGCTATTCCACTGACAGAATAAGGGTTAATTCTGTTTTTTCCCTAGAGATCAAAAATGTTTAATAATTTTATTCGTTATTTTTCGAGGATATCAATACTACTGATATCAAGCAAATATTAAAAATTTTAGATTTTTTTTATACAGAACTCATACATAACATATATTAGAGGGGGAACAGATTTAACATCTACAAATAGTGTATAATTTTAGACACCTCCGTAAGTCTTGTTATAATTACAGAACTTACCCAAGCGCACTATATATAGCGTACAGTTCTATTGAATTGTTAATGCTATAACTAGTTGTTTTTTCGGATATATATTTTAAATAAGCGTTCGCGGAGCTTGGCGGAGCGCCGTATCCCATAAAGCAAAGCGTGAAGATCGTCTAAATTGTCATGGGCTATATATAGTGTCTTTTGAAGGGGAGTTAATTGCTACCAATAATGTACAATTTGCTTTCTATTGTATTCTAGCAGCTGGTTGTTACGAGAAGCTTTACAAGAAACATCTTGTTCGCCCTGATAATGATAATTTATTTGAAAAATTAAAGCATCATATTCCTAATTTTAGTTTGAGAATGAGTAATTTAACGGCTGCTGTTTTAAGACCTCAGATAGAATTGTTAGAAAACAAGATATCCCAAGACAGGCAAAGGTACGATAAATTAGTAAAAATTATTAGCTCTGTAATGCTATACTTAGGTAACACTTCAGAAATTTAAGTGATTAACATACTAAGTAAATAACTTCTTTGAGTGCTTTGATCCCGCGAATTATGTTAATTTGTATGATTTTATATGGACATTCCATGCAACGTTTCTACCACGACTCCCCTACCCACCCCCATCCCCTCGGTGAGAGGGGAGCAAGATAGGTTCCCTGCTATTGGAAAATGTGGAAAAGTTTTTGAGGAATGGTATTATACCGTTTTTCAAAAGTAATGCTATACTTGGAAGGTGGTAAAAATAACTAGAAAAATCACAGAGGTTAGTTAACAATAAAACTACGTCAATAAATAGTATTAGGACTTACGCATGAACGCTATTGGTAGGGTGTGTTTTGCTGACGCCAAGCGGAGCGAACGCTTCGCGACTTGAATTGCGAACTTCGTAACGCACCAAGGCTCTATATATACAGGAATTACGCACGGGCACTATATCCAGTGATCAAAAATGCCCTTTGCCACTACATATAGCGTTTTCAAGGCGGATTTGCGTAAGTCCTGATATAGTACCTTAGCATAAGTCCTGAGTATTTAGAAATATAAAATTCAACTATAGCAAAGTTTTTGAGAATTGGTATTATGGGAGAGCAAAATGGCATTATACTCTGCACTTTGGTCTACCGAAATTCAAACTGCTGTCAGTAAAGGTATAGATCTTCACTGGGACTTCTATCCTTAACTGACCAAAGAAATATTCTTTGAGGACAAATCAAATGCTCCTAGGCTTTAAATACGATCGCTGGATCAATGCGAGTTACTTTTTGAATTGCAAAGAAAGCTGAACCTACACACATCACAACAGTTACACCCAATACCCCTAGTGCAGACCAAGGTGTAATTAAAATAATAATTCCCTGACTTGCCACCCAACCACTCAATCCTAAACACACCAATATTCCTGGAATATAACCCAAAACTGCCATCCAGATTGCCTGTTCCACAATTACTGCATATAATTCTTGATCCGATGCACCCATTGCCTTAAGAGTACCAAATTCCTTAATATGGTCAGATACAGAAGAATACAAAATCTGAGCTACCACAACTATTCCTACAATTACACCTACCACTGCCCCCATTCCCAAAACTAAACCAATCTTTGTTCGTGCCAACCAAAAAAATCTAGTTTTCTCGGATAATTCTTTTTGAGTATAAGCAGCAATACCCGTCATCACCTCTTCTATTTTTTGTTTTAATACTTGTAAATCTTCCCCTGGTTTAGCTTTAACTAATATATAAGCTATCGGGTCTGCTATTTCCAACTTTTTGGGTGCGGGTATTTCCTTTAACTTTTGAGTAGGGTCTTTTTTTTCCACTACTCTTGTACATTGAAAATTTCCTGCTCCTAAAACTTTGCAGTTAACTTTAGCATTAATACTTGCACTAATATAGGTATTTGCATTTTCCAGGGATGTAAATAATAAGGTACTTGATACAATCGATTGAGTTCCTTTTGTCACTGCAACTAATTTTGCGGGTAAGGAACCAGCTATCGCTGTTGTTCCCACTCCTTTTGAGAGCATACTGGATAATCTGCTTTGGTCGGCCATGACTGCAAAAGGTTGTTTTAAGTCCCGGACATTACCCTCAATAACATTTCCCGGATTGAATAGTTGTCCATCTGGGTTAAATCCAACTACCTTTAATGGGCTCATTTCTCCATTTCGAGGTCGCCATCTAACCGAGCCTAAAATTAAAGCTTCTACTTGCTGGACACCATCTATAGTTTTTGCCTGGTTGAATTGGCCATAAAGTAGGGGGTCTGTCAGCTCAAAGTTAACCATTTCATCAGAGGCGATCCAAATTTCTGCATTGGATTTATCTATTAATAAGGTTGTGGAACGAGTAAAACCATTTAATATGCCTGTTTGGATTGTGATTAAGCTAACTGCAAATAATATCCCTGCCTGGGCTACTATAAACCTAGGAATATCTTCTAATAAATTTTTGCGAGCTATAGAAGCCATATTTTTTGAGTCAAACTATAAAAAGGTGCATCAACAAATATAGCAATTTTTTTCCTAAAGTCCCGCTAATGCTTAATGATATATCTTGTGACCCAATTATTTGAATAAAAATCTTGTTTAATTATTGCTTTTTACTTTGTTGTTTTACTAACTCTTCCCGATACAATTCCCTATCTTTAATTGTGAGAAGTTCTGGTATTGTCACAAATTCATAATCTTGTTGTTTCAAACTAACAATAATATTAGGTAAAGCTTTTACAACATGGTCTCTTGGACCACCGCCATCATGTAGCAATACAATTCCACCATTTCTAGATTTATTCAAAACCTTTTTGGTAATTTCTTGAGCTGATCTCTTATACCAGTCCTTAGGATCAGTAGACCATAAGACTACAGTGTATTTGTGTTCTTTAGCATAGTTAGCTAAACCATTATCTAGAAAACCACCAGGAGGCCGAAATAGTTTAGTATTCTTACCTGTGATTTCGTATATAAGCTTTGCTGTACGTCCAATTTCACTTTCGATACGGTTTTGACTCATTTTATTCTTTTGAGCAGGATGGTTCCATGTGTGATTCGCAATAACATGACCTGCTTCTACAATTTTTTTCCCTATTTCTTGATATTTGTTTAACTGTTGGCCAACTACGAAAAAAGTTGCTTCAACATTATGTTTTTCCAGAATATCTAATATTTGTTCTGTAGTTTTGTGCGATGGGCCGTCATCAAAAGTTAAGGCAACAACTTTTTGTCTGTTTTTAAGAGTAATATTTTGAACAATTTTTCCTTCAAACCTTTTTGGAACACTAAAGTCAAAAGTTTTTAATTCTAATTCCCTGAGTTTCTGTCGAGTTGTATTAATGTTTTTAGGAATGATAGAACTAATTTGAGTGTTTTCTTGATCATTTGCTCTTTGATTAAGTATATGTGTAGATACTGCTGTGCTTCTTGTTGTGATTGCTTGTTGTTTCGCCCATATAATATCTGGTAGTAGCATCGCGATTAAAAAACTACCACTTGCTGCTATAATTGTTATTAAAGGTTTTCCCTGCCTAGATAAGACATCTAAATTTGCCTTGCCATTTTTTTCTTTATACAAATATTGTGATTTTATGGGATGATTCAGAACTTTTGAAAATGGCAATTTTTGCCTGTTTTTAGATAATTTTGCTTTCATAATTACTGTTTAGTAATGCAGTAATGACGACTTTAATATTTTGATAAATATATATAATATTTTTACTTTTCTCTAATTAATTTTTATCCTGACATTATGCTTTAATTTTAATAATATTATTTACTTAGAATTTTCCGGAGCAAGTTTTCTGTAAATATCAATAATTTTTTGAGTTACCTCATTTATGCTTAAACCATCTGTGCTAATTTCAATAGCATCTGAAGCTTTTCGTAAAGGAGAAATTTCCCGGTTAGTATCTTTTTGGTCACGACGAATAATCTCTTTTTCTACTTCTTCTAAGGTGATATTTGGTTGACCTTGCTGCTGTAACTCTAGTAGTCGCCGTCGCGATCGCTCTGTTACCGAAGCCGTCAAAAAAATCTTGAGTTCAGCATTTGGAAATACATGAGTGCCAATATCTCGTCCTTCTGCTACTATTCCTCCTTTAGTACCAAATTGTTGCTGTTGTTTTACCATGAAATACCTGACTGTAGACTGGGCTGCAATAACTGAAACATTGTTTGTTACTTCCCTGCTCCGAATTTCTACTGTTACATCCTGGCCATTAATTATGACATGGTTATTTTTAGGGCCATTAAAGCTGATTTGGCATTGACTGACTAATTCTGCTACCTGGGCCTGGTCTTCAACTGGTACACCAGATTGTAATACCATCCATGTTACTGCCCGATACATTGCTCCTGTGTCCAAGTACAAAAGTCCTAAGTTTTCTCCTACTAATTTGGTAACTGTGGATTTCCCCCCACCAGCAGGCCCATCAATTGCAATTATGGGTTGACGGTTTCTCAAGACTATATTATCTATTAAACGGCAAGAACCAATATAAGCAGCGATCGCTAATAAGCCTATGTTTTGAATATTTTCTAAAGGTTTTAAAGTCTCAGGGTCAACTATTTCCAAATACTCTAGTTTTAGTGTTGGTTGAGATGCTAACTTTTCTTGAACAGCATTTTCGACTTTTTTGAGAATATTTGATGTATCTCGATTCTCTAAAAATAGTTGTCTACCATGATAAAGAGAAGTATAAAGTATGGAAGCTTGCTGCTTTTGTTCAAGAGTTAAATATTGATTGCGAGAACTAATAGCTAATCCTGAAACTTCGCGAACTATTGGGCAGGAAACAATATTAACTGGCAAACTTAGGTCTTTAACTAATTGCTTAATAATTGTCAACTGTTGAGGATCTTTTTCCCCAAAATAAGCATTATTTGGTTGAACTATATTCAATAATTTAATTACAATTGTTGCCACTCCCTGAAAAAAATTAGGTCGAGAAACTCCACACATAATTGATGTCATGTGAGATGGAGGAACAACTGTAGTTGTATAATTTTGAGCATTAGTTGATAGCTCATTTGCTATACCCATTGTTTCAGGAGTAGGAGCAAAAATCACATCTACTCCCTCTTTTTTACATAATTTTTTATCTGTTTCTAACTGTCTGGGATATTGTTGAAAATCTTCCCGAGGAGCAAACTGTAAAGGATTAACAAAAATACTGACAACCGTAATTTTATTCTCTTCTCTTGCACGTTTCATTAAGCTTAAATGTCCTTCATGTAAAGCTCCCATTGTTGGCACTAAACCAATAGTATAAGGATATTTTTCTTGCTCATTTTGCAGTAAATTTAAGTAACAGCGCAAAGCTGAAATAGTGGTAAATAAACGCATTTTTTTTTTGCAAATATAATAAGTAAGTAAATAAAAAATTCGGAGATCAGAAGTCTGTTTGTAAGGCTTGTAGCCATTTCAGTCTTGAGAATATAATTTGGGAATAATTGCCGGAAATGCTTATCCTTCAAAACTTATAGGGTTTTCCATAGCACCTGAATCGTTACTTTGCTTCTCCTTTTATCCCTCTCAATTTTTGGTAATTACCACCTTCTGAAATTAAAGGTAAAACTGATCCCCTACCAGCTCAAACCATTATTTATGATCCACGAGATTCTATGACCTCTACTTTAACAGGAACAACTCCATTTTGGATCATACCTAAAACAAGAGCTGCAGCAGAAGATAAATCAATAACTCTACCTGGAATAAATGGACCACGGTCATTAATTCGCACAATAACTGAATTACCATTATCTAGATTAGTCACTCGTACTTTTGTCCCAAAAGGCAGAGTTTTATGAGCAGCAGTCATTGCATATTGATTAAAACGCTCACCATTAGCACTGAAGCGACCATGAAACTTAGGGCCATACCAAGATGCCCAACCTTGAAATGGGAAGGTAATTAGATTAATAGCAACTTCTTGTGACTTTGGCTGTGGTTTAGGTTTGGGTTTACCTGCTATTTCTTTTAAAGGAGGGGCATTATTAACTTGTCGCCGCAAACGGTTCGTTGCTTGTAAAGTATCTGTTGCTAAGTCATTGGTAGTATCTGGTAAAATAGTTTGCTCATTTATTTCTACTAAGTTTTGCTGATTGACTAGAATTATGTAACCTTTGGTGTTTACATCCCACTTTGCTGTGATCTCTAGATTGGGACTTTCCTGAATAAATTGGTTGAGTCGGGAAGCAACTACTGATGCTCGCCATAGGGAATCTTTTTGTTGGTCTGAGTTGGAAGATTGAAGAGTAGCTACTTTCAGCGAGGAGTCTAAACTTTGATGATCGGCCTTTTTGCTAGTTTTCTCAGAGTCAAGAAAAGTAAGAACTGGAATATTATGAACATAGAGAGTTGCAGCTGGGCGACCAACCAGTTCATGGCCTAGAATTTTAGTAATAGTATTTTGTTTTTCTTGTCTGTTTAACTGGTCTTTTCCAACCTTGAGAATATTTGTCTGACTATTTGCAACAGCTTTTTGTGAATTATCATTTGTTTCTAAAGTTCTATCTATTGGTTTGTTCGGCTGATAAATTTTGCCTTCCTGGAGAATACCAGCATAACAGTAAGCTACACCGACATTAGAAAATATTAGGAAAGCAGTAAAACCAGTCCAAATTTTGTGCTTCATAAACTTATTTTTTTTTAATAGCACTCGTTGAGTTGGATTTATTTTGGCATAGTCCAGGGATGACTATTCTCAATAATTCAGACTATTTGATGATTAAGAAACTGGTATGTAATATCACAAACTTTTAAGATTGGGACCCAGATATTAAAAATTTTTTGGTTGATTTTCTACAAATAAGATTGATTGTAAACTTATTTAAATATGATTTTAGATGTGGATATGCAAATTGCTTTTGCAAGAAAATAATCTTCATAAAATCACCCCTTGTATTTTGTTTCTAGCATACAATGAAATTTTTGGTATAAGACATAATGGATTATAAACAAGCTGGTGTTGATGTTGAAGCTGGTCGTGAATTTGTTAATAATATTCGCAATTTGGTCATTAGTACCCACCGACCGGAAGTTTTAGGAAGTTTAGGTGGGTTTAGTGGATTATTTGCTTTACCAAGTGGTTACAAAGAGCCTGTTTTGGTTTCTGGTACTGATGGTGTAGGTACAAAATTAAAACTGGCAAATACTCTAAATTGTCATCATACTGTTGGTATTGATTTGGTTGCTATGTGTGTCAATGATGTGTTGACATCAGGGGCGGAACCTCTATTTTTTTTGGATTATTTGGCAACAGGAAAATTAAATCAACAACAGTTAACTGAAGTAGTTGCTGGTATTGCACAAGGATGTCGTTTAGCCGGGTGTGCTTTAATAGGGGGTGAAACTGCAGAAATGCCTGGTTTTTATTCTTCTGGTGAGTATGATCTGGCTGGCTTTTCTGTGGGAATTGTAGAAAAAAGTTTGATTTTGGATGGGTCTCAGGTAAAAGTAGGTGATGTGGCAATTGGATTAGAAAGTAGTGGAATTCATAGTAATGGTTTTAGTTTGGTGAGAAAGGTTATTGATGAATGTAATATTTCTTTACAAGATAGCCTAAATTTTTTGGAGCCAAACACTTTGGGAGAGATGTTATTAACTCCAACAAAAATTTATGTCAAGCAAATTTTAGCAGTACAAAAATATGGCTTAGATATTCATGGCATGGCTCATATTACTGGGGGTGGTTTACCAGAAAATTTACCTCGTTGTTTACCAGAGGGAATGTCTATTAATATAGATAGGAGTAGTTGGGAAGTTCCCCCTATTTTTAGGTGGATTTCTGAAGTTGGTAATTTGAATGAAGAGGTGATGTTTAATACTTTTAATATGGGGATTGGTTTTGTGGTTTTGGTATCACCGACTCAGGCAAAAATGGCAATTAATTGGTTTGCTTCTCAGGAAATAAAGGCTTATTGTTTTGGAGAGGTCTATTAGATCTCTCCAAAAATACTGTTGACACCACTTTTCAAAACAAGGGGGCATTGCAGTAGGGGTAGTTTTTTTCATGATTACCGAGAGCAGTGACGTAAAAGCCTTGATTTACAATCATTCTAGTCTAATTTTGGCAGTTAATCTGCCGGGATTGAATTTCTCGGCGGTTTCAACTTGGGCAAAAACTAACGTCCACTTTGTAGGCTCAGAACTACTTTCCCTCCATTTTTCTGATGCTTGGCAATAAAAGAAGCAGATTCTGTTGCAGACTCTCCTCAACCTACGACCAAAATATTTTGATCTTGTGTAAACAACCAGTTAGGGGTTGAATGTTACTTCAGATCGGAAGAATAAATATTGAGTACACCTGAGAAAGTGTCCATAGCTTGGGGAGGAATGAAAGGTCTACCACATAGAGCTTTTGCAATCACTAGCTGATCAGGTGATACTGTCATAGACTCCTCACTGTTTGCACCTTGCAAATTTTTAACTTGCAAAATCCATTTCTGAAATGAGCTATCAAAGGCAATCTCTTCCACTGTCGTATTAAATTTTATCATCTGAATAATTGAGCCGTTTTTGAGGAGAATTGGCCATAATTTCTTCAGCTTCCTCTGCCAAAATTTCCAAGGAATTTAAGCAAGCTTGACCTCTATTTCCTGTGTAAAAGTAGCTATGTCGTCGAGATTTTATCCCTTTTTCTATGGGACGATTTACATAATTTGCTACTCCTTTTTTGCAAATTTTTTTTTCGTTTTTTAAGGATTGAGAATACGCTAAAGTTATCAATAAAGCAATAAAATTATTACTACCTATATTTTTTATATCCTACTCAAATGCATGCAGAAAAGCTACCACCCCATACATTTCGTCGAGTTCGTCCACCATATCGGGCAGTTAAAAAACGGCCAGTTAAAATCGGTCGGCGAATTCAAACCAAAAATATAAGAGTAATCTTATTACAGTTAAAATATAAAAATATATTTATTTTAGTTGCTGTATTAATGACAATGAGCTGGATTATTACTTTACCTTTTAGAGGTCGCCCAGCTTCAGATACACCTCTACCTACTCCTAAATCTTCTGTATCACCTACCCTAATACCACCCTATGTACCCCCAATTCCTGAAGAAATTCCAGAAGATTTAGGATTTGCCTATAATGTTCATAGACAACCATACCAACGTAATAGCTCACAGTTACAAGAAATAGTTAATGAATTAGTTAATATTGCTGAAGAAAAAGGGCTACCTACAGCGCCTCTATCTATTAGTTTAATTGATGTTAGTAACCCAGATATTCACACATTTGCTGGATATAAAAGTCAAGTTTTGAGATATCCTGCTAGTGTAGCTAAATTATTTTGGATGGCTGCATTTTATGGGGCAGTTGAACAAGGTTTAATTGATGATGAACCGAAGTTTCATGAAGATTTAAGATTAATGATCCAGAAATCTCATAATGATTCTGCTAGTAAAATTGTGGATGCAATTACTGATACGAAATCAGGGATTAAATTGGAAGGAAAAAAATTAAATACTTGGTTAGAAAAAAGAAAATTAGTCAATCAGTTTTTTCAAAAAGCAGGTTATCAAGGTTTAATAGTTAGCACAAAAAATTATCCTAGATATTCTCCTAGTCAAACAGGTCCGGTAGGTCGTGATCGCCAACTAAGGAAGGAAGATGGTAAGTTTCTCCGAAATTTGATTTCAACTGACCATTGTACTAGATTAATGTATGAAATATACACTAGGCAGGCAGTTTCACCCAAGTATAGTACGAGAATGGCTTATTTGTTAACTAGAGATTTAAGACCGGAAGCATGGCAGAATGATCCTTCCAATGGAGTTGAAGGTTTTCTAGGGGAGTCTCTACCTACTAATATTTATTTTGGTTCTAAAGTTGGTTTGACTTCCGAACATCGTATGGATGTGGCGTTTGTCAGAAATTTAGATGATAAAGCTATTTATATTTTGGCAATTTTTGCAGAAGATGCTGCTTATTTTAATGATGAGAAGATATTTCCTAAATTGTCTCGTCATGTTTATGATCGTATGATAGCAATGGGAAGCAAATAGGTAGGATGGTCATTAGACCTTTCCAAAATAAAAATTAAGGTAAAATCGTAGTGGCTAATTATATAAAACTTGTCGAGAGAGTTGGGAGAGTTTCTTTATGAGTTTCTGTTGAGTCAACAGCATCTCAACCAGCTTTGCTTTTGACAACTGATTGAGACGTTCAGGATTTAATGGGGGCTATGATTGATTTATACTTTATACTTTACCGTAGTTTGTCTCAGATAGATAAGTCTTCTTTTAGCTCTTTCATACTGTTTCTCTTTCTTTATTTGACGCTTATTATTGTACAAAAAAATAGCCTGAAATTACTACTAGGTAATTATTTCAGGCTTTATACTGAACAAATTTCATAATTATAAAATCCCCTTCAATATCTGCGGAATGTAGGTAAGTAAATTAAAAATTATTTAATAATTAGATAAATGTTAAGAGAGTATCTGTAAATAATTAAATATACAGTCCTACTACGATTTTTAAGACTCCTAACCCACAAGCACCTGTAAAGTCTCCCGCAACTCATCCACTGTTGTAGTTGCAGTACCAAACTTACGCACCACCACACTAGCAGCCAAATTTCCGATCACCGCAGCCTCCCAAGTTGAAGCACCAGCACCCAAAGCCAAAGTCAAACCAGCGACAACCGTATCCCCAGCCCCAGTCACATCAAAAACATCACTCCGGTTAAAAGCCGGAATATGCCAACAATAAATATTAGAACCCCCATTTCCATCAATAGTTAAAGCAGGAGGAGAAAACTGAGAAGGAAATTGGCGATCAAACAAACTCATTCCTTCCTCTCCACGAGTAATCAAAATTTGCCGTGCATCAGTTAACTCCAACAAATCACACCCCGCCTGATAAAGACTCTCAAAATTAGTAATAGCATATCCCACTGTCTTCTCCGCTTCCGGAAGATTAGGAGTAAACAAACTTGCACCTCTGTAAAGTTCCAAATTTTTCTGAGTATCAATAACAGTTCTGTGAGAATCAGAAATAGTTGCCTCAATAGCTGGTTTTGTCAGAACACCATCTCCATAGTCAGAACAAACCACAGCATCCGCCGTACCAACTTGTTGCCGAATCAACTTCACCAATTGTAATTGTAAATCAACATCTGGCAAATCATCAGATTTTCGATCCACTCTGACAATTTGTTGAATCACAGATTGACGAGCATGACCAGAAATTCTAGTTTTAGTTACTGTGGGACGATGAGAGTCAACTAAAATTCCAGAAGTATCAACTCCAGTAGATTCAAAAATCCCACGCAACGCCATACCCTGCTCATCCTTTCCCAACAAACCAATAACCCTAACCTTGGCTCCCAACTTAGCAAAATTATAAACTGCATTAGCTCCACCTCCAGGTACTCGCTCTGTAGTTTCGTGACGCAAAATTAACACAGGTGCTTCACGAGAAATACGCTCAACTTGACCAGTCATAAACTCATCCAGGGTTAAATCTCCCACTACTAATACCTCAACTTGAGAAAAACCCGCCAGTAAATTCAGTAGTCGAGGTGTAAAATTTTTGAGTTGAGCGAGATATTCCGAATCTAATACCATAATTTAATTTATTTTTTGGGGTTGCATAATTCTAGAACAGACACGAAAGGGTTTAGAGACAAAACCCTTACAGTGTAATACCAATTACCATAAACTTTGCTATACTTGGATTTTCTATTTCTAAATCAGGACTTATGCCAAGGTACTATATATAGAGCCTTAGTCCGTTACGAACCCCGCTTTTCATGTCGCGAAGGGAAACACACCCTACCAATAGCGTTCATGCGTAAGTCCTATAAATATTATTTGTTGGAGCAAATACTAGTCAGCAGTGATAAATTTTGGTCATTTGTCCAAAAAACAAAAACATGGTCAGATGAATGAATTGACAGAAGGTGATTTTTGGATAGGTATGATTCAGTTCTCATGATACAGCTTTCGGGTCAATGAGGTACAGGATAAATTATGTAAATATTGTAGTTCCGGCATCTTGCCCGCCTAAGTGTACCTCACGAAAGTGAAACCGGCTGTAACTATAACATATGTTTTAAAAAAACAACTAAAAAGTCCCCCGTTGATAGGCAAGGCTTAAAACCCAATTTTGGTTAATTATCAAAACTTCCATCAACCAACTTTACTACTCTTTTTTTTATTTAATTTTACTACTTCAACTTTTGTTTGACAATAGTTACAAGTTGAGTTACTTGTTTTTTCAATGCCCCAATTTCAGTTTCCATTTTCTTAACTTTAGCTTCCAATACCTGAATTTTGTCAGAAGCATCTCCCGCGTTTACTGTATCCTTAGATATATCCTCAGTAGGCCGTTCTTTGGCCAACTTAAAGGCTAATTGAATAGCTGCCGTTAATTCTTTTTTCTCAAAAGGTTTCTCTAGAAAAGCAAAATAATGTTTTTCAAAAGGTTCAGGAATTTTTTCTGCTACCTCTTCCTTACGACCTGACATAAGTACCAACGGAATCTTTTTTAATTGAGCTTGGGATTGAATTTTTTGAAATACCTGCCAGCCAGTCACTTTAGGTAGCAAAAAATCCAACATAATCAAGTTAGGACGTTCCTTTACAATAAATTTCAGCCCCTCTTGGCCATCCTTTGCTTCTAGAACATTAAAGTTTCCTTGAGGAAGCATTTCCTTAACTCTGACTCTAATAACCTTACTATCATCAATAACTAAAATTTTGTGTCCGGCCACAACTTGCACCTCCAGTGATAAGTTGGTGTTTTTAAATTTATCTTATCTATATTCTTATAATCAGCTATAATTATAGGCGAAATACTTCCGCGCCATACTGTCAAGTTGATTTGGGTTTCTCGACGTTCTTGGTAACATCTAGACTTTTATATTCACTTATTTTAATTTGACATCCTTCCCTAGTCTAAAGATGTAGAGAATCTCTAGCAAGCAGAACCTTATCCATAGGTTGACGTTTCATAGGCTCCTTCATCCACCTCTTTAGGAAGAGGATTTATTAACTTCGGTGATTTTATGCACAGGAGCATTTCACTGCAATACTCAAGTACCAATATTTGTGGATCATATTTGATCCCCATTCCTTAGTTGGGAATAAAGGTGGATTATACTTACCTCCTAAAAAGTCCCCCTAGAAGGGGGAAGCTTTAGACCCAATTTTATTTTTTGGTAAAAATGCACAAAGTTATTATTTTTAATTGTTTACTAAATTATTATAATCTATATTTTTTACTACAAAGTGTAGTGTGGGATCATAAGTGAGGGACAAGATTTATACAGAAACGGGGTTGATCTAGGAAATCTGGTGGTTTGAACAACCACAATTAGGGTTATAAACCTGGTTTCTTGATTGGTTTACTTAAGTCTTGGAAAAGTCATCAGGAGTAAATGGCCATTGACTCCTACATTAAGTATAGGAGAAAATCATAGTAGTCAATAGAAGTAAACAATTAAGCAAGTATTTATACTTAATATTTTTCAATATTTTTCTGAGAATTTGACGAGTGAGAAGGTTTAATGAATATGATATATAAAGTTTGACATCCTCTTCGGTCTAAAAACGCGGATCTTCCTATCCACCTAATAGTTATCTAAATCAAATAAAGATAACTGTATAGGCTCAAGGTGGGTTAACGTCTCATCGGCGGCTACTACTTTGGCAGTAGTCTTACACCTACCTCCACGTCGGTTTAATGTCTCGGACTGCCCCCCGCGACTAATATGTTTATTGCTGTATTCCTATCACGGTCGTATTTTGTACCCCAATTAAGGCATTCCCATTCTCGCCCCTGAAAGTTCTAATTTGCCTCCACCCAAACCACAACATGAAAATACTTGAGAAGTAGTTTGCCATTTATGCAATGACTCTAAATTCTCTACCGCATTGTTCTGCCAATACCAGTAAAAGTGTTCTGAATAATTGTCTCCAACCCAAATCTGAAATAGCTCTGGATAATTTACGGTTTTTAACCATTCCTGAAACATTCAAATCTTCTCAAACTATTACTTGCTTTTCGTTAATAATTTCAGTAGATAACTTATGTAGAAAATCCATTCTAGTATCTTTTAATTGGCCATGAAATTTAGCCAGCTTCAGCCTAGCTTTTTCATACCTTTTTGTACCCCTAGTTTTCCCGTGATCATGACATACTGAATTTTCTATATTTCTCAATTCGTTTCTTGAGTGGTTTTGGTGCATCAATTTTTCTACCATTGCTTAATGTAGCAAAAGTTTTGATGGCTAAATCCGACATTCCGCAGATCTTCATATATCTTTATGTATATTTATATTTTCAAAGAGGATTTGACGAAAAAGCTTCATTCTAGAACTCAATATCAATAAAATTTATCAATAACTAATTTTTCATCAGAAAAGTAGTTACAATTCTTTATAATAGTGAAAATCGATGTCCATAGGTATAAGGCTTTTAAGGAGAGCATTCGGGTCGATAGATTAATAAAACTTATCAATTTAATGTTAAGAAGTGCGGAATGTGGGCTAAATCTATACCTACTGAGTTATCAGCTTTAGATAAAACTTCTGCTTGAATTTCTACAACAAAGCTTAAGAAATATCTATTAGCTGAGTCTTTGATTATTGTTACTGAGCTAGGTTGACTAGGCAGTTTTCTTGAGCAAAATACTTTCAGCTTAACCATTTGAGCCAGATCAACTTGATCTTGACCAACTTTAAATCCTCCTTTTGTCAACCTAGCAGTTTGCCTAGACTTTTTTGATTTCAACTTAGATAGAGTTATTGAATACCCACCGAGATTGTCTTAATCTCAAATAGTCAATCATCTTAAAGGTGTTTCCAGTAGATTATATGGAGCAGCGGGATATAGAAAACCTCACAAAACCTCGCTTTGGAGAGCATCATATTTTGTAGCTTCGGTTGGCGGTGCGCCACTTTAAACTCTGAAAAAGTATATTCCAAATCAAAAGTCCCCCGGGAGGCTTTAAACCCAGTGTTTTGGTAAATACTTACCAAACATAGGATAAACGGATTTTTCTCCTATGTTTAATGTTATAAGTTGACTTGAGGCATGTGGGTTATAACCTTAGTCGAAGACCTACCCTATGATCAATCTAGGGTTTTATGGGAAGAACAATCAATGTTGTGCTTCTCATATTGACATCCTCCCCGGCCTAAAGGCACTAGGTTTACTACCGAGCCGTAGCCCCTCGGCGGGTTGACATTTCACAGGCTGCTGCTACTTTGGCAGTAGTCTGGCTGCTGGCCTCAATGTCAGTTTTTTGTCTCGGTAAGCCCACCTGCGACTAATATATTTCTTGTGAACTAAAAAGGAAGAAGGAAATAGCCTGTGAAAAAAAATCAACTAAAAAGTCGCCCGCTTATGGGGGAGACTTTAAACCCAATTTTTCGGTAACCTGTAAAAGATTATTTATTTTAGCTGACTTGTCTAGTAGTGATTAGGGGAGCCTTAAGATTGGTGAAGTACTGTGAAGTTAACGTAGTTAGGAATTCTCTCTCCATTTTCACGATTACGCAACGTCGAAAAAATGTCAAGGCTACAAAACAATGCTCAATCAAATTAAGATGAAAGCCCAAATTCAAAGTATGCCAAAGTGGCTGCGGTCTTCTTTGGGCAAAGTTAGTGATATTTCTACTGTACAACAAATTATAAAGCAGCGTCAGCTCCATACAATTTGTGAGGAAGGCCGCTGTCCTAACCGAGGAGAATGTTATGCCCAAAAAACTGCTACTTTTTTGTTGATGGGTCCTACGTGTACCAGGTCTTGTGCTTTTTGTCAAGTGGATAAGGGTCACGCTCCCATGTCTTTAGACCCAGAAGAACCTCAAAAAATAGCAGAAGCTGTAAAATTATTGGGTTTGGAGTATGTGGTACTGACTTCTGTAGCTAGGGATGATTTGCCTGATGGTGGTGCTAGTTGGTTTGTGGCAACAATTATGGCTATAAGAGAACGGAACCCAGATGCGAAAATAGAGGTTTTGACTGCTGATTTTTGGGGTGGTCAGCATAAAGTGGGGGCTGACAAGCTTTCTGTTTCTTTAGCTGAAGGACAAAGAATACGAATTGAGGTTGTGGTCAATGCTGAACCAGCTTGTTATAATCATAATATTGAAACTGTTTCTAGGTTGCAAGGTATTGTCCGTCGTGGGGCAAAATATGAGCGATCGCTTAATGTATTGCGAATTGTTAAGGAGTTAAACCCCTGTATTCCTACTAAGTCTGGTTTAATGTTGGGACATGGAGAAACAGAAACTGAAGTGGTAGAAGCAATGACAGACTTGAGAAAAGTAGGATGCGATCGCCTCACTTTAGGTCAGTATATGCGACCTTCCCTAGCACATTTACCTGTACAAAAATATTGGACACCAGAAGAATTTGAGTATCTTGGGGTAACTGCTAAACAAATGGGCTTTTCTCATGTTCGCTCTGGCCCTTTAGTTCGTAGTTCCTATCATGCTGGAGATAGTATTTAAAATTATAGTATTTAAAATTATTTAAGGAATAACTTCTACAATATTCTTGCTCTTTCCACAAGAAGATATACTTTTATACTACATTTTATCTAAAAATGTAGTATAAAAAGCGAGTAGTCAGTAGTTAGTAGGGAATGATGGGTAGCTTACGTCTCGCTAAATTAAGGATTGTGGAAGGCCCAATGGAAATCGTTGAATACCAACAAGTGGGACGATCCCATCAGAAAGCCTTGGGAGAAGCATTTCTTTCCTTGAAGTATGAAGCCTTTACTCAACATCGTATCTGGCGTGAAACTTATGGATGAAGCATCTGCTTATGCTTCTTGGGCCGAGTCTTTCAAGGTCAGGGTTAAACAGGCAATTTCGACTTGGAGTGACAAAGCTGGTCTAGTAGCAGGGCTGTTGTTGAAGTCATTGAGAGACAAATCTCATCAATGGTGGTATTTCCTTGACCATCCTCAAGTACCTCCCGATAATAATCGGGCTCAGAGGTCATTGCGTTTGGCAGTTACAAAGTGTAAAGTAGGTGGTGGTTCTCGCTCTTGGCCAGGATTTTATCGTTTGGCAACAATGTTGCCGTGTGATACAGTCTTGTCGCGCTCAAGATTACTCTGTTCTTGATTTTTTTCAGGCGATCACTTATCAAAATAGATATTTTCCTGGTGCCTCTTTGAGAGGAGCTTCGCGATCAAAGCGTTGTTCTAATTTTGGTCATGTAGTGGAAAAATTATCTTTAAATATCAGAGAGTGGGATTGTCCAGAATGTAGTAGTCACTATGATCAGGATGTTAACGCCAGTATAAATATTTTGGCTGCGAGACTCCCAGTGTCAGTCTATGGAATGACTCTAATACCTGAAGAGAGCAAATTTCATAAGGCGGGTGCTATGAAGCAAAAAGCCCCTACCAATGATGTTAGGAAATTCTGTGCTGTCTCGTAGAGCAGCGTCAGGAGAATATTAAAAAGCAAAACTTTGAGTAGTTAATCTGAAATACTACATTTTGACGTGTGAAATGTGGATTTTATACCCAGATTTAGTATAGTAATTTGGTTCAGTATCACATCTCATTTGAAAATGTTATGATGTGCTACTTTGGTCTTTTAAATTATGACTTATGTCTAGGGCTATATTATTTATTTTTTTGTAAAAAATTAGCTTACTCTTATATGTTGACACAATAGCCAAGTATTATTTAATATATAAATATAAACCAAATAGATAAAAATGAAGGCCACAATAATATATTTAATCTTTAGGTATATTTTATGAAAAGAAGTATGGAAAATAGATATACTTATACTCATCCTTTAGGTAGATTTGTAACTAGAGATGCATTATCATTTCATTTAGGAATTAAATGTGACAATATCTATAAAATTAGCTGTTGGCAATATGTAATTCATGTTGTAGGAAAAGGAAAAAGTAGGTTTGTAAGTTATGCAGATATGCCACCAGTTATAGGGGTAGAACCACCAAGAAAAGGAGATTTTGCTAAATGGCGAAAACGAATAAAAGCTAGAAAGCAAAAGTATGTACCTAAGTTTTGGGCACAGTTTTATGTCAAAAAAATAGAGGATTCTAACTCCATTCAAACATTACTTCATTGGCAGATTTTAGTTAATCAATGTAAGTCACTAATCTCACTAGAAGGATTGAAAAAAATTGACCAAGCTGTAGCTGAAAGAAAACTTAGATTAGAGAAATTTAGTAACCCTAGGTCTTAAAAAAAACAGAAGTGAAAAAGATTATTGAGTATATTATTTTTGACAATTGACAATAATATAAGTATTTTCTAAGGAATGAGAATTAAATCAAGTCCAGAATTTTTGTCAAAGAATTTCAGATGATATGGACTTTAGACAATTGAACTTGTGTAGATAATAAAATCTTCATTCCTAAGAATCTTGAGTTATCAGTTATAGCATTTAGCACTCAGCATTTAACTTTAGTCAAAACCTTCAACAGGTAATAGCTTTGAAGTTTTCTAGTTTTCTGTGGGTTATGCTCCGACTCGTATCTCAGTACCTTCCACCTTAGCAGGAGGTTTAAAAGCTTATACCAAATCCAGTATACAAATGAGATTTATTAAAAGGGTAAGGTAGGAGTTAGGGGGCAGAAGGAATAATGCAGAAGAGTTATCAGGACTTGGACAAACTAGCTTTTCATAACCAGATTTGGTATCATTTCTTGGTATTGAGCGATATAGCAGTCGCCAAGGTGCTTAGGAAATTCTCATGCCCTCAAATTTAGTCGGTACTACGAATGTAGTAATAAATAGCCATTAGCTCCTACTGACTTCTGACTTCAGCTAGTCCCCTGGGAGGTCAGGACATTCTCAAAACCTCAAATTTAGTCCGCTTTGGTCCGCCCTGGGAATGTACGGGGCTACTACTAAACTTATGACTTCTGCTATATCTACTCCCAATATTAACCAAATTGCCTCACAATTATAGATATAGTCAAAAATAAGGAGTAGACAATGCGATTATTACACACCATGCTGCGAGTCAAAAACTTAGAAGAATCTTTAGACTTCTACTGTACTATTCTTGGCATGAAACTACTACGGCAAAAAGACTATCCTGGTGGCAAATTTACTCTGGCCTTTGTTGGTTATGGCAATGAGTCAGAGAATACAGTATTAGAACTGACCTATAATTGGGATAATAATAAATACGATTTGGGCAATGCTTATGGCCATATTGCCTTGGGCGTTGATGATATTTATAGCACTTGTAAAAAAATAAAAGCACAAGGAGGCACAGTTACTAGGGAACCAGGGCCAATGAAACATGGTTCTACAGTTATTGCTTTTATAGAAGACCCAAATGGATATAAAGTAGAGTTAATTGAGTTAGGTACTCGCAATAGCAGCTTAGAAAAAGTAGTTACAGCTAGTATTAATTAAAACATTAGGCATTGCTGAGGGGTGGGATGAATATAAGTGAGGTGTACAAAGTGTGGCCATGTTCATCAAAACTTAGGAGGCTCAAAGCATTTTAAATGTCTGTACTGCGGTCACTCAATGCCAAGAGATTGGAATGGCGCTTTGGGGATATTCCTCAAAGTATTGCGAGATACCGCCAATGTTGATGGTTGTGCCGTCACATTGCTATGAACGGTTTTCCCAACTTTTACCGGGAATTGCCGGGCAAGATGTATCTGGATATCCTTCAGCTGAAGTACAGAACTCAAAAACCGGAAATTAGAAGTTAAATTCGCAGCACGGACCAAATTTGAGAGAGGCGAGAATGTTCTAAGCGCCCTGGCAACTGCTATGCCTGGAAAAAAAACGAATAATGGAACGTACATATTTTAGAGGTAAAAGCCTCTGAGAGTCTATCTTTGAGCCTATTTTTTACTGTTTTTTTGTGTAAGTCCCGATAGGCAAGATTCCTATTCTACAAAACTATTAAAACATTCCCCATTATCCGTAAGTGCTGTACCAGAAAAAATCTTAAAGGAAAAAATTTAAAATAGTTCAAATGCAGCCAACTGACCCAAGCAAATTTACAGAACAAGCCTGGGATGCTATTGTGAAATCCCAAGATGTTGCCAAACGCTACCAAAACCAACAACTAGAAGTAGAACACCTAATTGTTGCCCTTCTAGAACAACAAGGTACAGCTAACAAAATTTTAAGCCGTGCTGGTATAGCTCCAGTTGGCCTCCTACAACAAGTAGATGCTTTTGTTAAACGCCAACCTAAAGTTGGTAGTATAGAACATCTCTATCTAGGGCAAGGTCTAGAAATTTTTCTGGACTTCGCTGATGAAGCTAGAGAAAAATGGGAAGATAAGTTTATTGCTGTTGAGCATCTTCTACTCGCCTTTCATCAAGATAAACGTCTGGGTAATAAACTTATTGGTGGTGGTACTCCCCAACTACCAACTCGTCCTGGTTTTGAACGCCCCCAAACAAATCTACAAGTTGAATTTGAAGAACTAGAGGCAACTATTAAAACATTTCGAGGTAGCAGCAAAGTTGAAGACCAAAACCCAGAAGCTACTTATGATGCTTTAGCAAAATATGGGCGTGATCTGACAGAGTTAGCTAAAGCAGGTAAACTTGACCCAGTTATTGGTAGAGATGAAGAAATTCGGCAGGTGGTTAGTTGTCTATCTCGTCGGACAAAAAATAATCCTGTGCTTATTGGGGAACCGGGGGTGGGAAAAACAGCGATCGCGGAAGGTCTAGCTCAACGTATTGTTAATGGTGATGTTCCCGAATCTCTTAAAGAACGTCAACTTATTGGTCTTGATATGGGTAGTCTCGTTGCGGGGGCCAAGTTTAGAGGAGAATTTGAAGAGCGTCTTAGATCGGTTTTGCGAGAAGTTACCCATTCCGACGGTCAAATAGTTCTCTTTATTGATGAGTTACATACGGTTGTTGGGGCAGGGTCAAGTGGCGCTTCTGGTTCTGGTGTAGATGCGGGCAATCTACTGAAACCAATGCTTGCTCGTGGGGAACTGCGTTGTATTGGTGCAACAACTATTGATGAATATCGCAAACAGATAGAAAAAGATGCTGCTTTGGAACGTCGGTTTCAAAAAGTAGAGGTTGGTCAGCCCAGTGTGGAGGATACTATTTCTATTTTGCGAGGGTTGAAAAACCGCTACGAAACTCACCATGGTGTGAAAATTACTGATTCTGCTTTGGTTGCTGCTGCTACTTTGTCTAACCGTTATATTTCTGCTCGCTTTTTGCCAGATAAGGCGATCGACTTGGTAGATGAAGCTGCTGCTCAATTAAAAATGGAAATTACTTCTAAACCAGTGGAGTTAGAAGCTATTGAGAGACGGATAATGCAGTTGGAAATGGAGAAACTTTCTATTGAAGGAGAGTTGCAAGGCAGTGATCAGGATAAAAATGCTGAAGCTATCATACTTGTAAAAGTATCTCCTGCTTTGCAGGGTATTACTAATGAAATTAATACTTTAAAGCAAAAGCAGGAAGAATTTTCTTCTAAATGGTCTGGGGAAAAAGAGTTGTTAAATGCTATTAATTCTCTGAAGGCAGAAGAAGATCAAATAAAAGTACAAATAGAACAAGCAGAACGAGCTTATGATTTGAATACGGCAGCCCAGTTAAAATATGGCCAACTAGAAACTGTACATCGCGATCGCGAAGCTAAGGAAGCAGAGTTATTAAAATTGCAAGCTCAAGGTTCTTCTTTCCTCCGAGAACAAGTGACTGATGGGGATATTGCTACAATTGTTGCTAAGTGGACTGGTATTCCAGTAAATCGTTTATTGGAGTCGGAACGCCAGAAATTACTCCAACTAGAAAAACATCTACATCAAAGGGTAATTGGGCAGTCAGAAGCTGTGGCAGCTGTAGCAGCTGCTATTAGAAGGGCGAGAGCAGGAATCAAAGATCCAGGACGACCTATTGGTTCGTTTATGTTTTTGGGTCCGACTGGGGTTGGTAAAACTGAGTTGGCACGAGCATTAGCAGGATTTCTGTTTGATCGCGATGATGCTTTAGTACGAGTTGATATGTCGGAATATATGGAGAAACACGCTGTTTCTCGGTTGGTGGGTGCCCCTCCTGGATATGTGGGTTATGATCAAGGAGGCCAATTATCGGAGGCAGTGAGGCGACATCCTTATTCTTTGGTATTGTTTGATGAGGTCGAGAAGGCACACCCAGATGTATTTAATGTTTTGTTGCAGGTCTTGGATGATGGGCGAATTACTGATTCTCAGGGTCGGGTGGTTGATTTTAGTAACACTGTAATTGTGATGACGAGTAATATTGGTAGTGAGTATATTTTAGATGTGGCAGGAGATGATTCTAAGTATGAGGAGATGTATAAGCGGGTGATGGGAGAATTACGAAAACGTTTCCGCCCTGAGTTTTTAAACAGGGTAGATGAAATTATTTTGTTCCATACTTTAAGGAAGAATGAATTACGTAAAATTGTGGAAATTCAAGTGAAGAGAATTGAACGATTATTAGGAGAACAAAAGATTAGTTTGAAGTTGACTGATGCGACTTTAGACCACATTACTGAAGTAGGATATGACCCGGTTTATGGAGCGCGACCTTTGAAACGAGCAATTCAGCGACAGTTAGAAAATCCTTTGGCAAATCAAATTTTGGAGAATAGGTTTGTTTGTGGGGATGTTGTGATTATTGATTTTGTAGATGGTGGTTTAATGTTTGAGAAAAAAGATGAGGTAAAATTGGTAAAAACGTGATTGTATGCTGAAAAAGTCTTTTTCAAGAATAGGTAGGGACGTTGCATGCAAAGTCCCTAGGGAGGAAAAGGGAATTTTCCAACTCCTAACCCCGACCTTGAAGGGGTAATTGGAAGAATTATCCCTTTATTTTTCTACAGTGGTCAACCCAAAATACTAACTTTTTGAGCTCTCAGGACCGAAAACTAGACACTTTTTTCGTGACTAAAAATGCTATAATCTTTATTTGTCAATGCTTTGATAGTTGATAAGCAAGCTCTACCTACTTAACAATATTAACGATCGCCCTGATCAAACCATCCATAGCTTCCATCACTTCAGTATTAGTAACTATCAGTGGAGGCACAAACCGCAAAACTTTTGGACCCGCTGGCAAAATTAATAACCCCTCATTCATGGCAGCTTTTACTATATCAATAGAAGTCACTTCTAGATCTGCATTCAACTCCATACCATTAATCAAACCCCAACCTCGTACTTCGGTAAATAAGTGAGGATATTTAGCTGCAATAGTATTTAATCCTATTCGTAACTCTTCCCCCCTCTGCTTTACATTTGCCAATAAATTTTCCTGTTCCAAAGTTTGACAAACCGCCAACCCTACTGCACAAGCAAAAGGGTTTCCGCCAAATGTGCTAGCATGACTCCCAGGTTCAAGGACATCACAGTGAGATTTACATAACATTGCACCAATGGGAATTCCACCACCTAACCCCTTAGCAGAAGTGAAAATATCTGGTTCGATGCCAATATTTTCATATCCCCAAAGTTTGCCGCTGCGACCCATTCCTACTTGTACTTCATCTAATATTAAAAGAATACCTTTCTCATTACAAATTTCTCTAATTCTTTGGAAGTAAGTAATTTCACCCGGGTGCACACCACCTTCTCCCTGCAGTGCTTCTAGCATAATAGCTGCAACTTGTCGTTGATCTTGATCTAATTCGGCGATCGCCCTTTCTATAGCAGTAATATCATTGTAGGGTACATAATAAAATCCTGGCATTAACGGGCTAAAACCTTTGTGATATTTCGGCTGCCCAGTTGCGGTAAGAGTTGCCAGAGTTCTTCCATGGAAGCTAGCATGGGCGGTCAAAATTATGGGATTTTCGATGTTTAACTTTTCGTGAGCATATTTACGGGCAAGTTTTATTGCTCCTTCGTTAGCTTCTGCTCCAGAATTACAGAAAAATGCTTTATCAGCACAGGAATGTTGTATTAACCATTTTGCCAATTCTCCCTGAACTGGAATATAGTATAGATTAGATACATGATGCAATCTTTGAATTTGGTCTGACACTGTTGCCATCATCACGGGGTGAGCGTGACCGAGAGTGCAGGTAGCAATTCCAGCAACAAAATCTAGATATTTTTTTCCTTCAGTATCCCAAACGCGACAACCTTCGCCCCGTTCGAGGGCAATGGGGAAACGCCCGTAAGTGTTCATTACATAAGCGTTGAAGTTGTCAGCACTAAATGTTGTATATGCACTAGGTGTTTCTAAAGACTGCTTAAGTATTGTGTTTGGAGTCATAAATTATACCCTCAATTATATCCTCGTTAATACTAACAGAATATTAGGAGATAATATCCCACATTCCGCACTTCTTAACATTAAATTGATAATTTTATTAATCTATAGCCCCTAATACTTATAGCGCCTAATACTCTTCCTAAGAGCCTTATAGCTATGGGCATCGATTTTCACTGTTATAAAGATTAGTATTAGAATATAAACTTATGAAATCTTTAGAAGGAGAAATGTTTTTTCCCTTACTCTGTAAGCATATTCTATGCAAAGTCCCTACCTATTCCCTCCTATATTAAGCTACATTCACGACTTAACGCCAATTTCAAAAGTGCTTTATATTTTTTATTACTGATAGTATAAGCTCCAAATCTTTCCAGGTGGGGGTTATTCATCTGAGCATCAAAAAAAACAAACTGTCGCTTTTGTAGTCGCTCTACCAACTTTACCATCGCTACCTTTGACCCCTCTGAAATGTTGTAAAACATTGACTCCCCAATAAAAGCACCCCCAATAACAATTCCTAAAATTCCACCAGCAAGTTCATCTCCTTGCCAAGTCTCAAAACTATAAGCATATCCAACTTTATTTAAAGCGTTGTAAATTTGCTTTAGTTCCCCAGAAATCCAAGTTGTGTCTCGATCTGCACAACCTTCAACCACAGCTTTAAAATCTTGATTAACAGCAACAGTAAAACGATTTTGATTAATTGGACGACGTAGCGACCGTGGATAGCGAAATCTTTCATCTAGAGGAATCAAAGTCCGTTTACGACTACCATACCACTCCAAACTATTTTCTCCATCATTTGCCATAAGGAAGTAGCCTTGAGCATATCCTTGTATAATTGAATCAATATTGTATTCTATCATAGAACTACTATTAACAATTTATAATATAATCTTTTAAGTATGGTTGAACCAATCAAAGCAATTGCTTTACCACAAGCACAGAATCCCGAGGAAGAGGGCCAATGGTTGAAAACTTCCTTACATAAATGGCTCAATCAAGAGTTTCTTCCCGAAACAGTGAACGAAAATATTGCTAACAGAGCAGCTCAAATCTTTGTTCGCCAACGCATGGAAGGAGAGAATGATTTAGGGTCATTAGTAATTGCCATTGTTACAGAAATGCAAGCCTTTGATTTTTCCCAGAGTTTTTATGGGGAATTTGCGATCGCTAATGCCGTTAGTGACTTACTATTAGATAGTCTGGGAATAGAACGTTGTTGTGGGCAATAGAAAATTTCAACGTTTTAGTTTCAGGACCTACCCATCAAAACAAGAAACCAGGTTAATTGACCTAATTAGGGCTTGCTGAAAAAGTCTTTTTCAGGAGTAGGGGACCCACCCCTAATATCTTCCAGGAGGAGATGTAGGGAAGTTTTGCTAAGGCAAAGCTCCGCTAACGCTACGGGACATGTTTGCGCAGCATTCCGTCAGGAAAACGCATTTTTGTTATGCAACGTCCCTACAGAGGAGAGGGAAATTGATAGAGGAGGTAGTCGGATATATTTGTACCTTAATTTTTATGCCTAGGGAGCGCCCAAAATACTAACAAATTGATCTCTCAGCACCGAAAACTAGAAACTTTTTTTCGCTCCTAAAAATGCTGAAACCTTTATGTATCAATGCTTTAATATTTAATCAGCAAGCCCTAATTAGGGTCTGCTGAAAAAGTCTTTTTAAGAAGCAGGGGAATAGGTAGGGACGTTCCATAACAAAAATGCGAACGTCCCTACACAAGAATAGGGAGTGTATAGAGGAGGTAGTCGGATATATTTGCCCCTTGATTTTTCTGGCGTGGGAGTACCTAAAATACTAACTTTTTCAGCCTTGTTGGACTGAAAACCCGGTAGTTTTTTAGAAGAAAAAAGGCTAATACCTTTATGTGTCAATGCTTTGAAAATTAATCAGCAAACCCTAATTATTGTTTTTCGCTCTGACAAAATTTTGTCGATCAACTTCGTTTATGGGTAAGTCCTATATTATTGCTCTTATACTGAAAATGTGAAATAATTTCCTAAAATTACTGAGCACGTCAAAGTTTTGAGCCTATAAATCTTAAGCAGGTACACAAAATTAACTACAGATTTTGTCACATTACGCATTTTGTCAAGCTGAATCCTTTATACTGTATATCTCAGATAAAATAGCTCTGGGTGGGTATAGAGGGGGTTAACTTTTAACTTCCGTGAAACAGGTGATTTTATTGCTTGAGGGAAGTTTGTTCTAGAATTGTGGGTCCCCCTAAGGATGGCTAGAAAGCTGTAACCTACCAGCTAGACTTCACAACTCCTGGGAGTAAACCTTCATGGGCCATTTCTCGTATAACATTACGAGATAGTCCAAAATCCCGATAATATCCTCTTGGACGTCCAGTTAACCAACAACGATTCCTAACACGGTTAGGAGCACTGTTACGAGGTAGTCTCTGAAGTTTACGATGGAGTTCTATTTTATCCTCTAAATCTTCTGCTTCCATAAATTGCTGTTTTAGTTCTTCACGTTTCTCTGCATATTTTTCTACTAATTTTTTGCGTTTTTTCTCTCGCTCGATCATGCTTTTTTTCGCCATGCTTAATTACTTTATTCCTCCAAAATAATTGGTATTTTTAATTTTAGGTTATTTTCCCAGTTTATAATAATACCATAAATTTTTTTCTCCGTCAACTTTTCACTCTGCCACAGCAGGGCATAAATCGGCCAATAAACATTTATCGCAGGCAGGATTTTTGGCTTGACAAACTGCTCGACCATGATAGATTAATCGTATGGACCAATTTTCCCAATCAGGCTGAGGTATTAACCGCATTAAATCTCGCTCAATTTTAATTGGGTCAGAATGTTCGGTTAAACCTAACCGTTGACTTAACCGTTTAACGTGGGTATCTACTGTTACCCCGACAATAATTCCGTAGGCATGAGCTAGAACAACATTAGCTGTTTTCCTCGCTACTCCAGGTAGTTGCAAAAGTTGTTCCATCTGCTTTGGTACCTGGGAATTGAACTTATCAATAATCATTTGACAAGCAGTTTGAATATTTTTAGCTTTATTACGATAAAATCCTGTGGAACGCACTAAATTTTCTAGTTCTTCAATGTCTGCATTTGCCAGTGCTACAGCATCCGGGAATTTTTCAAATAGAGTAGGCGTAACTTTATTGACTCGTTGATCACTACATTGAGCGGAAAGAATAGTAGCTACAAGTAACTGGACAGGGGTTTGATAAGTAAGAGTACAAGTAGCATTTGGATAGAGACGTTTGAGACGAAGGAGTAATTCTAGCGATCGCTGTCGCTTCAGTGAAAATTTACGAGTTGTTACCATTGTGAGGAAGAAAGAGAAAGTAGTTATACCAATTACTATACACTTTGCTATACTTGGATTTTATATTTATCAAAACTATTGTATTATCAAAGTTTTGATAAATACAGCGTTTTCTGTTGTTATGAGGTACGCTTACGCGGGCAAGATGCCAGCACTACATGATTTTTACCATTTAATAAAAATTTCATAAACTTATGCCCATTTCATAAACTTAGGCTACACTGCTTATCTTAATTAATCTATAATCTTGAGATATGATGTGTTGCCGTACTTGAGGAAATTGGTCAGGACTTACGCGCGGGCAATAGACGAGGGTAAGGGCGACTGCCATTCGCCCCTACATATGGCGTTTCAAGGTGAATTTGCGTAACTGGAGAGTACAAAGTTCTCCTAAAAAACGATTTGCTAAGCTGAGCTAAAAGTATTACTGGAAAAAACTTACAGTACCCACAGTTCTCAATGGAGAGTTTAATACCAAGAGAAGGCTGAAAGCCTTAGCTAGCAAGAGTTTCTCAAATGACTTTGCACTGTCTAGTGCGTAAGTCTTGTTGGTATTATTGACATCCTCCCCGGCCTAAAGGCACTGGGTAACAACCGAGCCGTAGCTCCGATGCGGGTTGACGTTTCACAGGCTGCCGCTACTTTGGCAGTAGTCTTAAACTTGCCGACCCGTCCGTTTTTTGTCTCGGTATGCCCACCCGCGACTAATATCTTTACTTGTGAACTAAAAAGCATCATAACATAACCTGTGAAAAAAATCAACTAAAAAGTCGTCCGCTTATGGGCGAGGCTTTAAACCCAATTTTTCGGTAAACAAAATACTCAAAATCTTGGCTATTCATCAGGACTTAGGGAGTACCGCTATATATGGTGCAAACAATGATCATTGTCAAGATATTGCCACTATAGGTAGTGCTGTTGCGTAAGTCCTGTTCATATTTTTAACTTTTGACTTTTATCAGAACTTAGGCAAAATATCAATTTATACACCACCTGTAGGAGCGGTTCGCGAACCGCCCCTACTAGATATGATGGTTCTGCGTAAGTCTTGTTTGATAATACTACGCAAATAGGGCGCAAAGATTTATAAATACTCAAACTCATTCAGGGATAACTGTTAACTTTTGATTTCTGACTTCTGCGTAGCACTATGACTTCCACACTTATCTCTGAAACATTGAACGCACACCATCCAAATTAGTAGTATCCCGAATAATGAGGAACACTCCCAAACCTAATAGCAACATCAAACCAGTCTGCATGATATTTTCTTGAACACGAAGTGGTAAAGGTTTACCTCTAACTCCCTCTATTGCCAAAAATGCTAACTGACCACCATCTAAGGCAGGCAAAGGCAAAATATTAATCACTGCCAAATTAATACTAATTAATGCAGCAAACTTAAACAGTTCGCCTACATTATTCTCAGCAATTTTTGCCCCCATGTCTACAATAGCAATAGGTCCTGCTAGTTTCCCTGCGGTCTGACTAAAATTACTAACAAGTTGCCAAAAACCCTGAAGTGTCAAGACAACTATTCTTTGAAATTCCTGAGCACCAATACTAAAAGCTTCAAAAATATTCTTAATACGATGTCGAACTATTTCTCTATTGGAAATTAGTTGCACACCAATGCGACCTTTGCTATCATCTCCTAATTCTGGTGTCACTTCAAGAAATAATTTTTCTCCATCACGCTGAATTTCAATCTCCAAAGTTTTATTGGCATTATTTTGAATAGTTTCTACCACAATGCTAACAGCTTCTTCGTTAGCACCTAATTTTTGGTTACCAACTGACAAAATAATATCATTTGCCTTCATACCTGCTTGAGCAGCAGCAGAACTAATATCTGTAGCAACTGCTGGAACTTTCACCCCAGGAGCGTAGTTCAAATTTGCTACACCAACAATACTCACTTGAGCAACTAAGAGAAAATAAGCAAAGATGAGGTTAGCAATTACTCCAGCACTGATAACGATCGCTCGGTCTAAAATGGGGCGGTTGCGTAATAGGTCTGGATCGTCTTCAGGTATTGTACTATCTGGGTCATCATCGGGAAAACCCACAAAACCTCCTAAGGGTAAACCTCTAAGTGCATATTCAGTTTGTGGCCCTTGGTATTTCCAGATTATCGGGCCAAAGCCAATGGAAAAACGGTTAACATGGATGTTTTGGAGTCGAGCCGCCATAAAATGGCCTAACTCGTGAACTACAATAAGAATACCTAAAACTGCGATCGCTAACAAGACGGACATAATTTATTCCTATTAAATTTCCTATCATTATAAACAGTTAAAATTTAATTATATAGATGTTCCTTAATTCTCAACTTTTGATACATAAATAATGGCCAAAAAATAAGGTTTCAAGGGTCCCCCAAAAAAAAGATAAAAAAATAGAGTTTATCATTTCAAGGCTTATACCACAGCGGGAGCTACTGATAAATAATAACTTATCACTGAGCACTGATAAATAAAATGACTATTACTTATAAATTTTTGGGTAAGGGTAGCGCAAGTAAAACCGCCATTGCATTTGCCACTGCCAAACGATAGGCCAGCCAAAGTAAACGAGTCTTATTTGTGGGACAAGAACCTGCTTCAACATTATCCTTAATATTAGCTGCTAATATTGGCCCATAACCAATAGAACTAGATTCAAATCTCAAAGCAGTCCATATTCGGGGAGCAAGCTTACTAAAAAGCAGTTGGAAAGAACTGAAAAAACTAGAATCTTAATATATCCGTACACTCTTCTTTAAAAGAGTATTACCAGGAGTATAAGGAATTTCGACTATTAATACTAATGCTATGCAGGAATATAGTGCTAGTAGGAAATTATTGATGTAATTATTTACGATGGTACCGGAGATAAAGAGACTCTGAATCTCATGAAACAAATGATCAAAGGGAAATCCTAACTGATGAGATAGAAACCTTACCAATTCAATCTGAGACAGCTTTGTTCAAATAGAAAGGTAAAAAAAAGAAATTGATTTGGGTTAGTCTCCTAGCAATTATTTCAGCAATAACTTTTGGCAGTCTAAAATTTCTCATCGATCAAAAGACTTCTCTCAACACTGAACCTTATTGGATAATAATGACTACTTTATTTTATCGGAACTTTCGATTATTAATACTAGCAATACTAATAATTGTGGCCTGGGGAATATCATCCTTTTTCACATTGCCACGACTCGAAGACCCAGAATTAGTTTCC
>JAKQYF010000360.1 GCA_023356535.1 Trichodesmium sp. MAG_R03
ATTAATATGGATTAAGGAAGATCGCGCATTCTAGCCATTAACGATTTTGCTTTGACAGTTATCTTTCATAAGCGATCGCCTATGAAAGATTGGCAAAATATCTGAAAAAATACTAAATTTGGCATATACACATTACGAGTTGGAGTTTCTGTCAATGCGTAACTCCTAGAGGTATACAACAATAAGTCGTTTAAATGCACAAAAGCTTACAGATTTCTGCTCACTTTCCGAACAACTCTCATCAAAAAATTATAGCAGTTGAATATTGGGTGCGGACATAGCTAAATACTAAAACTCGCTCACAGATGACTTCTGACTTGCGCCTAGGGCTAGAGCGCTAGAACTATTATTTAAGCAACTTAAAATATATTCTCATGAAACAAAAAGATACTAAGAACAGAAAACAATAATTTTGGTTAGATGTTATAATATAAGTAATCTACAATGGTGGGGCTTAATAAAGATTCCTGCTTATTTCCGAACAACTCTCACCAAAAAATCATAGTAGTCGAATATTGGGTGCAGACATAGCTAAATGCTAAAACTCTCTCACAGATGACTCCTGAGTTTTGACTTGCAACTAGATACGAGAACTATTATTAAGCAACTTCAAATATATTCTCATGAAACAAAAAGGTACTAAGAAAGCAATAGCCAACAAAATTCAAAAGTGGCTACAAGTCATAGGTCAACTTAATAATGGAAACTTTATTTGTGCGATACCTATTAATCGTTTAAGAAGTATTAAAAGTCTGATTCCAAATGAAACAACAGCAGAACAGTTTGCTCTTTATCTTTCTCAAAAAGTACAGCAGAACATGAATGAAACTGAACGTTATGAAGAATTTACTTCAAAAGAATGGTCAATTCACCTTAGTTTTATCTCTGATGCTATTGCTAAAATGGAGGGTTATTTAGCCGATCCTACTTATGAAAACAAACAATCTCTCCGAGGGTTGTTTAAAAGAATTAATAGTTTACAAAGTGATAATTATCTTAGGGTTCATTGGAAGACTATACGTTTTGTTCGTAGTGGTTATTTACTCAAGTTAGATTATGCTTTGCGCTGTTTTGTTGAACAAGATTGTCCTGACTGGGTGTATAAATTAGTTAGGGTATATGTACAATCTTATGAACCAAGTTATGGCAGTGGGTTAATTCCTAGTTCTATTCCTATGTTAATAGAAGTGGCTGAGTTTTGGTGTAATTATTATTTTGATTCTTCTTTAAGTGAGAAGTTTCCTAAAGAATTTCTGGCAATTAAACAAGAGTAAATATAAATATTGATTTATATAGTTTTATAAATTATAATTTAGAATTTTTAAGAGAGAGAGAGGGTGCCCTCAACGACCCAACGCTTTTAGAATTTAGAATGAATAATTAGTTTTGTCCTGGGGAATGTAGGGACGTTGCATGATGCAGCGTCCCTACTTTTGTCTACCGTGCAGGAAAACTTCTTTGACATCCTCCCCGGCCTAAAGGCACGGAGGTTCCTGCCGAGCCTTAGCTCCGATGCGGGTTGAGGTTTCACAGGCTGCTGCACCCACCCCCCAAGAGGGCTGGCCTCGATGTCCATTTGAAGTCTCGGAATGCCCGATCGCCACTTACCAAAAATTCTTGTGGGTCTTTATTTGTGCTTTCAGGTTTGAACTTCCCATTGACCATGGGCTTCCCAAGTTCTACTCTCAACGGGCGGAGTTTGGACCTTAACATTATACTACAATAATACTACATTAAATCTCAAAAAATTTTTGACCCGCTAAAGCGGGACATTAAAGAAAAACAGGGTAAAGGGCAAAAGGGGAAAAGAGAAAAGGGTTAAAGAGTTCTCCCGCCATCGCAGACAAGGCGAAAACCAATAAAGTCGTGGTGGTCGTCGCGCCTATCAAAGTTGTCGCGAATCGCAGAACGGCAATTATCAGGATAGGTGACCCAAGAACCGCCCCGCAGTCGGGTAACATTTATGGAAAGAAAATTTTTCTTACTATCAACCCAAACGCTTCCATCTGTAGGAGCTCCTACATAGTTATCGTGATCATCATCAGTACACCATTCCCACACGTTTCCATGCATATCATATAATCCAAAAGCATTAGGAGGAAATTGACCTACAGGAGTTGTTTGTTCTCTATATTCTCCTTTTGGCCCATCCCCGTAAGAATAGTTGCCATTATAGTTAACTAACTCTGGTGTTATAGTTTCTCCAAAGTAGAAAGGTGTAGTGGTTCCTGCACGACAAGCATATTCCCACTCTGCTTCACTAGACAGTCTATAATTCTTTCCTTTTAGTTTCGATAGTCTTTTACAGAATTCTGCAGCTTGGTACCAACTAACCTGCTCAACTGGTCTCTGCCATCTATTTATGTCTTGGTATGGTTTTTTAAAACGAGATGGCTCTGGGTCTAGGTCTAAATTTACTTTCAAGTCTGTTCGAGAGGCGATCGCTTTCCACTGTCCTTGAGTTACCGGATATTTGCCCATAAAAAAGGGAGGGACAGTAACATCATGTTGGGGCCGTTCACTATCTCTGCTCTCTTTTTCACTTTCAGGAGAACCCATCATAAAAGTACCCCCAGGAATAAGCACCATTTCTAAGCTAATACCATCCGCAAGAATTTCGGTGAAATAAAAAGCAGTGTAGGTTCTCCTATCAATAATTTCTCCACGTTGGTCAACAGTAGAAGCTTCAAAACTCCACTCTTGTAATTCTTCCTCAAGTTGGTCAACAGCAACAGTAGGAGCTTCAAAATTCCAGTCTATAGTAGGAGCTTCTTGTTCAACAGTAGGAGCTTCAGGTTCTTTTAGTTCTTTCTCAAGTTCAAATTCATCATCTTCAAAAGTTGGAGGAATATATGAATTTACATAACATACTACGCGAAAACCAATATCCCTGTCCTTGAGGTTGCGTCCATAGCTACCGATGCGAAACGCAGAACGGCAGATAATAGAAAGATTAAGCCAGGAACCCCCACGGAGAGGTGAACGTTCTTTATTTCCTTCCTTTAGCCAAATACTACCATCAGTAGGTGCACCATTATAGTCGTTATACCATCTATCAGCACACCATTCCCGTACATTTCCGTGCATATCACATAACCCAAAAGCATTAGGAGGAAATTGGCCTACAGGGGTTGTTTGTTCTCTATATTCTCCTTCTGGTGCATTAGCATAAGGAGATCTGCCATCATGATTAACTAACTCAGGTGTGATGGTTTTTCCAAAGTAGAAAGGCGTAGTAGTTTCTGCCCGACAAGCATATTCCCATTCTGCTTCACTAGGCAGTCTATAATACCTTCCTTTTAGTTTCGATAGTCTTTTACAGAATTCTACTGCTTGGTACCAAGTCACCTGCTCAACTGGTCTCTCCCATCTATCTATATCTTGGTATGGTTCCTGAAAATTAGATGGTTCTGGGTCTAGGTCTAATTTTACTTTCAAGTCTGTCCGAGAGGCGATCGCTTTCCACTGTCCTTGAGTTACCGGATATTTGGCCATAAAAAACGAAGGGACAGTCACATCATGTTGGGGCCGTTCATTATCTCTGCTACGTTCTTCACTTTCAGGAGAACCCATAGTAAAAGTACCCCCAGGAATAAGCACCATTTCTAGGCTAATACCATCCGCAAGAATTTCGCTGAAATAAGAAACACTGTAGGTTTTCCTGTGGAGAATTTCTCCACGTTGGTCAACAGTAGGAGTGTCAAAACTCCACTCTTGTAATTCTTCCTCAATTTCATCATTTTCAAGAGTTTGAGGAGTATATGAATTTACATATTGAGAAGATAAAAAGAATTGTAGAGCTTCTAATTTAGAGCCTTTTCTAGATTCAAATAAATCTGGGTTTTTCGTTTCAAATTTACGAAAGATATTAGTTAAGCGACCCCTAATAGCTGAAGTTGAACTGAGAAGTTTTTGAACAACTTCAGAAATAGAAATAAATTCTTGGGAACTTGGGAATATATGAATTAAAGTTTCTGTTTGAATAGAAGTTAAATCATACTGTCGAGCCATATTTTCCAGAAAATCTATCCATTTTATAGATTCTCCTGGAACCTCAGACATCAAATATAACTTGGCGCGACTTCTATCTAACTTTGGAATATAAGCACCATATTTTTTTCCATATTGCCTAAGAGTTGATACAGATATAGTCG
>JAKQYF010000361.1 GCA_023356535.1 Trichodesmium sp. MAG_R03
GGCTGCGATCGCTTTAGTAATGAGTCAAATTCAAAAACTATTTGGAGCAGTTCTGGTGGAAATTAGTAGTCCTTTTTCTGCTCATTTGTAAAGCCATAGTTGGGTAAACGCGCTTCTAGTAGCTTAATGGAAGGGTTGAACATGGCAACTAAAGTTGAGACGGTTAAAAGAAGGCCAGCTAAGCCAATCAATAAGCCAGCTCCGCGACCTGGCCCAGTGCCTATCATAAGTCCCACAGTGCCGGCCAATGCCCCGCCTGGTTGCATCATGGGTTCAAAATAGTCAACTATGGAGCCGGCGACAAGGTTTCCGAGGGGGAAGAAGCCTCCTACAATGACACCGCGTAACCCCAACACCCGCCCCTGGATATCGGGGTGAATTTTGCGTACCAAAAGCGACTGATAGCAGGTTATTGACACTGCAAACCCAAAGCCTATTAAAGATGAGAGCAGCATTAATAAAGGAACATAGTTCTGAAACGATGACAAAAAAATCGCACCCGCACAGAGCAAGGTAAACCTTAAGAACCAGGGGACAGCACGTTGGGTTGTGGCATAGCGTAAGATAAACAGGCTGCCGAACAACGACCCCAGTCCCGCACAGGAAAGTATGAAGCCAAGGGTTTGACTATCTTTCAAGGTCAATACTAAAGGCGTCATTGATGTTATTGTTGTACCGAAGCAGTAGTTAAATACAGCCATCAGTCCAAATAGGGGGAGTAAACCGGGTTTATTTATCAGGTATCGCCACGCCAGGCGTGAATTATCTATCACGCTGGTGGTGACTGCTAGGGAGCTATCCTCCTGGGAGCGTCGTTCCAAGGTGATCAAACATAACAGGGCAATAGCTATGGTAAAACTGATGAGATCAACAGCCAAAATAACAACCAAGCCCAGCTGGGCATAAAGAATACCTGCCAGTGGGGGTGCACTGATTCGTATTAGGCCGTCAGCACCATTGAGTAATCCTTGGGCGCGGGTAAGCTGCTCTTGGGGAACTAGATGAATAAGGCTGGCGGTAAAAGAGGGAAAGAGCACTCCAAGGAAACAGGAGCTGATGGCTGATAGCAAAATCAGGCACCAAGGTTGCAATAGTCCGTAGTAGTAAAGACCAGCCATCAATAAAGACCCTATGCCTGCCCCCAAATGGCCTGCTATCATTAAATTACGATGATTAAAACGGTCTACCAAAATACCTATTAGTGGTGAGCATAAGGTCATGGGCGCTATGGTGGCAAAGCTTAACAACGAAAACAACATGGCTGACTTGGTACTCTCATAGAGCCAAACCCCTAGGGCAAAGTCGGTCATTTGAGTGCCTACCACGGAAATGAGAACTGACAACAGCAGTAAAGTAAATCTGTGGCGGTAGGCTTTTTTATGTCCTGATGCCTTATTTTTAAATTTCATTTGAGAGATTTGATGGTGATTTTTGAAACTGTAATAATACTAAATCCAGTTATTATATCAAATCCGGTTAAATAGCCTCACAATCAATAGCTTACAGCGCTTTTCAAATTAATGAACTATATCGCCATAACCAAAACCTTGTAGGGATGTTGCATCCAACGTCTCTACTCTGGTCTACTGACATGCAAACTGCTGTAAAGTATTGGATACAATAGTTTTCAGCAACCAGATAAAATAGCTGATGGGATTAGACTATGAAGCTGATACAATAAAAATATGGTTAATGATGCAGTAAATTTTATTGAGCAGGTTATTAATAGTATTCATTAAGTTCTATGAGCTTATTTTTTTTAAGCGATCGCCTCCCAACCTACCTACTCCCCAAATAATCTTTCTAGAGGCACCTCCAGATCACTAAATGCCAATGGAAAAATTACCCCCTGACTCAAAATTTCTTGGGACTCATAACCGGCATCAGTAGGATAGCGAAAAATTACAACTTCCCGCTCTGGCAAATTAATTACCCAATATTCTTGAATATCTGCCACAGCATAAATCTTGCTTTTAACCTCCAAATCTTTACTCAAACTAGAATTAGAATACTCTATCAACCAAAATATATTCAGGACTTACGCAGTGCTGCTATATATAGTATCTTTTTGGTAATTATTTCAGATATTTACACTACAGTTAGTGCCTTTGCGTAAGTCCTGATATTTTCCGGATAGGGATGATGTTCGCGATAATCTCTACCTAAACGTTGTACAATTGCAATATCAGGCTCCGGTTCAGAGTTAATCTCTGGTAAAGTAATAGGTTTACCTTGACGAACTTTAGCGCGTTCTCCTAACAAATATATCAAATATTCTCCCGCTTCATCACTGGTGTAAGCATGAAATTCTCCCTCTGGTAACATTTCCACAATTTCTCCATTCAGTAACTCAACATAGCGTCCCACTAGTATTCCGGCTGTAATCATCTGATGATATTCTGTAACTGTCCATTTGGCAATAGTCATAGCCATGGCGATCGCTCCTTTGATTCGATAGTTTTATTTTATACTAAGTGGGATAAATGTTGGTTATAAGTTATAAATTGTAGAAATCAAGAATATTATTTTGAAATCTAGAATTTAAGCAACTTTTTGTTTTGAATCAACAGTATAAAAATCAGCAAGTTTCCAAGTACCAACTAAATTTTTTTTTGAGATTAAATTATCACCCATTTTTTTTCTCCTAATCGTTATTTTTTGATTAATATCATGTTCGGTTGAATAGTTATGATTATAATATAGATAGAAAAAAATATCTCAAACCCTTGATATTGCTTCTTTCCACTCCTTTCCAGTTACAATGACTTTATGGTTAGTGATTATCCGAACATGATATAATACTATGTCCGCATAATTAGTGATAAAAAAGTATATAGTTTCTAGTAGGGCTTTCGCTTTTTAAATATATACTTTTACTACCGGATTTGATATTATAGGATAGGACTTGCGCAAATTCAGCTTGAAAACGCCATATGTAGGGGCGAATAGCATTGGTCCTCACCCTCGTGTAGTGCCCGTGCATAAGTCCTGTAGGACTTACAAGCAGTTTGTCTACCCCCCCCAGACTGAGCGACAACTCTGTTATAAAAGTTCTTGAGTAATTAGCTTTAAAAGTAATTTTTCGCTATCTTTCAAGAACATAAACATATGTTTACCAGGCATCCTATTTATTTTGAGATTGCTGGTAGTATACTTAGACCAATGAGAAAGTTCGCGATCGCTAACTAGATCATCATCTACTCCACAAAAACTATAGATTGGGTAATCTAGTGGCTTTTTCTCTGAATAATGGTAACTTTTTAACAGTTGAAAATCTGCCTTGAATATCTTCTTGAATTCAGTGAAAAACAATGAATTTTCAGTAAGACTTTCGGGAATTTCTGAAATTTCTAGAAGACGATTAATTTCTTCTGTTTCTGAAATAGATGGTATGGTTTTTGGTTCATTTTCTGAGAGTGGGGGCAGACCACTCAAAAACAAATGTATTGGTTTCAAATTATATTGTTCCTCCAGAACACAGGCAAGCTCAAAAGCAATGTACGATCCCATGCTATGACCAAAGAAAGCAAAAGGTTTATCCAAATAAGGAGAAAGGAAATCTGCTAAAATCTCGATCAGACTTGCAAAATCTGTAAAAGGTTGTTCCTGAAGACGTTGTTCCCTACCTGGTAGTTGAATGGGTAACACCTCTATTTCTGGAGGCAAAGCATCAGACCATTGTCGATACATAGAAGCACTACCACCCAAGTTGTGGAAGCAAAATAAACGGATACTTGCATTCGGTTTTGGTTTGTGGCATGCGATCCAATCGCTTCCTTCTTTTGTCTCAACTGTCTCAAGTTTATTTGCTGTTTGAGCTAGGTCGGAAGGAAACTCTATAGGAATGACGTCAGCTAAATACTCTACCAACACCTCAAGGGTAGGATAATTAAAAGCCAGAGTCGAAGGTACCGAACATTTCAAACTACTTTGCAACTTATTCCTCAGCTCCACAGAAGTCAAAGAGTCCATACCCAAATCAAAAAACCCTGTATCCATTGCAATTGATTCAGGATGACTAATCCCCAAAACATTAGCCACCTGACGACGCACATGAGCCACCAACAACAAGCGACGCTCATTAGCTGGTGTAGCCTCCAACTTTAACAGAAAATCTGACTTCGATGGTTCTGCAAC
>JAKQYF010000362.1 GCA_023356535.1 Trichodesmium sp. MAG_R03
GTTCTACTCGCGAGATAACAGATTACTATTCTGCTGGTAGGGTAGCAGGAAGAAGTTGTTATTAATATTATATTATTTGTAGGTTGGGTTTAGTATTTGTAGGTTGGGTTGAGGTAACGAAACCCAACATAATAATTTATTCCAAAACCTTGTCTCTAAATTTAGATTTATTTATCAACCATACAGCGTTTTTCAGATTGATAAACCACATCGTCATAACCAAAACCCTGTAGGGGCGAATGGCCATTCGCCCCTACTTTTATCTACTGAAATGAAAACCGCCATAAGTGCTATAGTTAAAATAACTAATTATCTCAAAAAAACTATGTCTGAAATCACTATAGACGAAACTAAACTTAAAGAGTTGCTGAAAGTAGCAATCATTGAATTAATGCAAGAACAAAAAGAAGAATTTTCCGAAACTTTAGCAGAAACTTTAGAAGACATATTGATAAAAAACGCAATTAAAGAAGGTGAAAATACCAAAGCAGTCAGCCGAGAACAAATCTTTAAAATCCTAAATCAAAAAATATGAATATTGAGTTTAAAAAGAGCTTTGAAAAAGATTTGCTCAAGATTCTTGATGCTGACTTATTGACAAAAATTAAGAAAATTATTGTAGAAGTTGAACAAGCATAAAAATTGACTGAAGTTAGGAATATCAAAAAACTAAAAGGTGAGGAAAATTACTATCGCATTAGAGTAGGAGATTACCGATTAGGTATTAAAGTTAACGATGGTATGGTATCTCTCGTGAGGATACTTCACAGAAAAGAAATTTACAGATACTTTCCGTAATTTCTTTAGAGCGATCGCTAGTATGAAGTACAATCATATCAATCCTCAAAATTGGGAATTTCCCGTAGGGGATCTCTGGATATAATTGGGATTTCAATATCTCCAAAATGGGAAAAACGTTCCTTGATTTTGTCAGCAAGATGTAAAGAATTTTCTTCGCTTTCTGTTAATACTACACGGAGAATTTCTTTAGCTTCTGCTTCAAGAGAACGTCCACTATATTCTGCTCGCTTTTTTAACCTAACTATCAGGTCATAATCAAAATTTTCGATTATGATACTGTTCATATTCCTTACTCTTTTTAGTTGTTATTTATTATAGAAATTTCCATATTTATGAGGTACATTTAGCATATCCCCCTTTGAAAGGGCGATTTCCGGTCCCTCCTCTCTTTGTCAAGGGGCGTTAGGAGGGATCTGCAGCAGTGTACCTCTAAACAACTTTCTTTTTTGTCTATAAATATCATTAATTAATATAAAATAGGAATTGCTATAAATGCCTTAATTGTTGGGTTTCGTTACCTCAACCAAGCCTACTAAAACTTACCTTTCCAATTCCTCAACTAACTTCGTAACTCCTGCAGTTAATACCTTACATCCTTCCTCCGTAACCAAAACATCATCCTCAATTCTCACTCCAATTCCACGCCAACGATCATATATTTCCGGTTGACCTTCCGCGGGTTTAATATTAGGACCAATATAAATACCAGGTTCCACAGTCAAAACTTGTCCTGGTTGTAAATTTTGAGGTTCTTCTCCCCACTTATAAACACCTACATCATGAACATCCAAACCCAACCAATGTCCGGTTGTGTGCATGTAAAAAGGCTTATATTTTTCCTTCTCAATTATTTCATCAATATTACCTTTTAACATTCCTAAATCTATCAATCCTTCCACTAAAACTCGTACTGCTGTCTCGTGAATTTGCTGATAAGGATTTCCTGGTTTTACCTGTTCAATAG
Source organism: Trichodesmium sp. MAG_R03 (assembly GCA_023356535.1). Classification (GTDB taxonomy): domain Bacteria; phylum Cyanobacteriota; class Cyanobacteriia; order Cyanobacteriales; family Microcoleaceae; genus Trichodesmium. Next base: position 1,766 of record JAKQYF010000362.1, read on the forward strand.
CTGCTAACTGCGCCCTTAAAACTAACTCATAAATAATTTTTTGTTCCGGCGTAAATTTCCCACTTATGGGAAAAGTTCGAGTAATATCAGAATTATAATAATTGTAAGCAGCTCCAGCATCAATTAATAACAAATCATTCTCTCGCATTTTTCGATTATTTTCTATGTAATGAAGAATGCAAGAATTAGGACCAGAAGCAACAATAGAAGGATAAGCAGGAGTAGCTCCATGACGAGAAAATATATACTCCATTTCAGCTTGAATTTGATATTCAAACTGACCTACTTGAGCAAACTTCATGGCATAATTATGAGCATCAACAGCAATATCAGCAGCTTTCTGCATTTGTTCCAATTCTGTAGCACTTTTGACAAGGCGCATCGGATGTAAAATTGTTCCTGCATCTTGAATAGCTATGGGACCGGTTCCTTTTTTTTGATAGAGTCGCATTAAATTTTGCCAATGTTTAAGCACTACTTCGTCAAAATGGCGATCGCGTCCTAAACGATAGTAAATTTTATCTGCCTTCTTCAAATATTGAGGCAACTTTTGATTTAATTCATTAATAGTAAAAGCTACATCAGCACCGTACTTTTCCTTAGCAACTTCCACACCAGCGCGATCACCAGTCCAAGTTTCTTTTTCTGGATCTTTTGGTTGTACAAATAAAACAAATTTATGTTTTTCATGGTGAGGAGCAATAACTGCTACAGCCTCCGGTTCATTAAAGCCTGTTAAATAAAAAAAGTCGCTATCTTGACGATAGGCATATTCTACATCATTGTGCATGACAGCCATCGGCGCACTTCTGAAAATAGCCGTACCATCGCCAATTTTTGCCATTAATTTTTCGCGTCGTTGCTTATATTCTGAGTAAGTTGTCATTATTGATTAAGCTAAGTTGATATAATTAGGACTTGCTGATTAAATATAAAAGTATTAATACATAAAGGTCTTAGTCTTTTTTTTTCGAAAAAAATATCTAGTTTTCGCTCCTTCAAGGTGAAAAAGTTAGTATTTTGAGCGCTCCCATACCAGAAAAATCAAGGGACAAATATGTCCGACTACCTCCTCTATACATTGCCTATTCTTAATGTAGGGACGTTGCATGCAACGTCCCTACTACTTATTATAAAGGCTGTAGCCTTGTCAAGATAGGAAAAAGTATCAGCTTTTAGGATAGCTTAAGAGGATTTTGACTCCTCCTAAACTATCTGGCACAATAGTTTCAACCCTTAATTATAAAAGCTGATAGCTATTCAAAGGAACTGAACTACAAAACTGGAACATAACTTTCTTTTTCTGGAACATTAGTGTACTCAGCCACAATTTGCCGGAATTCGTCACCATCAATAGTCTCTTTTTCAATTAACAAATCAACCAAACGATCTATAACAACCCGGTTATCCCGCATCATATGACAAGCGTCTTCATAGCAATGTTCTACAATAGTACGAACTTGAGCATCAATACGAGAAGCAATTTCGTCAGAATATTCTGAACGAGTCATTAAGTCCCGACCCAAAAATACCTCACTTTGTTGAGTTTCCAGAGACATTGGACCTAAATCAGACATACCGTAACGAGTCACCATTTGACGTGCCATACCGGTAACTTGTTGGAGGTCATTACTAGCACCAGTTGTCACCTCAGGATCCCCAAAAATCACTTTCTCAGCAGCGCGACCACCAAGGGCACCAGTAATACGAGCCAAAATTTGTGACCTGGAGATTAAACCTTGCTCTTCATTAGGCATAAACCAGGTGAGACCACGAGCTTGACCGCGAGGCACCAAAGTGACTTTTTGTACAGGGTCATGTTCTTTGAGTAGAGTACCAACAATAGCATGACCAACTTCGTGATAAGCAATAAGTCGCTTGCTCTTACCATCCATGAGCGGAGTACCTTCCATGCCTGCAACTACTCGGTCTACAGCATCGTTAATTTCTAGCATGGTAATTGCTTCTTTGCGACGACGAGCAGTCAGAATAGCAGCTTCATTCAATAAATTGGCTAAATCTGCACCTGTAAAACCAGGAGTCCGACGAGAGATCGCCTCCAGAGATATTTCATTACTTAGCTTCTTATTACGAGCGTGAACATTGAGAATTGATAAACGACCCTTAATATCAGGAGCATCAACAGTAACCTGGCGGTCAAATCTACCAGGGCGTAATAATGCAGAGTCTAAAACATCAGGGCGGTTAGTTGCAGCAATAATGATAATTCCACTGTTGCCCTCAAAACCATCCATTTCAGTTAGTAGTTGGTTAAGAGTTTGTTCTCGTTCGTCATTACCCCCACCAATACCAGCACCCCGTTGTCTACCAACCGCATCAATTTCATCAATAAAGATA
>JAKQYF010000363.1 GCA_023356535.1 Trichodesmium sp. MAG_R03
AATATGTTGAGTTGGTGTTTGTTGAGAGTTGGTTTTTGTTGGGGAAGCGTGAGGGTTTGACGGACAGATATTGATGTTAGTCGATATGATAGATAGTTAGCTTCTTTGCTTGAATTAAGGAGAAGTCAAAGAAATACTTAATAAATACTGAAACTCTTACCTGTTCCCTGTTCCCTGTTCCCTGTTCCCTAGCCAGTAAATAATTACATTCCCTACAAATATTACAAATAATAAAATTAAGAGAAAATTTATCCCAATTCCTGCTGACAAAAGTATAATTTATAAAGCAAAAATAAAACTTTAACAAGTAGGGCAATCTCCAAATTATGAATACTATGAATACTTACTCAGTTATTATGCTTGGGCCACGGGGCTCTGGGAAAACTGTGTTTTTAGCAAGTATGCACAAAAAACTCTCTACACAAGGAAAACTAGACTTTTTTCTGAAAGTTGATGGTGAAGAAAAAAGAAAATATTTGAATAAAATTAACAAAGAACTAGTTTTTGGGGAAAAATGGCCGAGCGCCACACAAATGTCCGAACTATCGGAATGGGAATTTACTTGTCGCGTACAAGCAAAGGATTTGTTAATTTATAATGCCTGCAAATTTGTTTATCTAGACTATGCAGGAGATAGGGTAAATACAGAAATGGGGGAAGAAGACGAGGAGTTTAACGAGCAAATTAGGAGGGCAGATATTATGCTCATCTTACTTGATGGCCAAAAACTTTGTAGTCTGATGCGCCGCGAAAAATTCGGTCTAGAGTGGTTAACTGACGATTTACCAAATCTGCTAAATGTGGCGCAGAATATTCAAAACAAACCACTACATTTTGTCATTAGCAAATGGGATATTATCGAACCACATTATAACCTTCAAGAAATACGCAATGTTCTGTTTCAAGAAGAAAGCTTTGGAAATATAGTTAGAAAAAGAAATGAGGCGAATAAACCGATAAGACTAATTCCTGTAAGTTCAGTTGGTAAAGGATTTGCCAAATTAGAAGATAATATTATGATCAAAAACGTTGGTGTTTTGCCTAAACCATTTCAGGTTGAAGTACCTTTAGCTTGTATTTTGCCTGACATTATTCAGGAGCAAGTTGATGAATTAATAGAAAGAATCAGACAAGAAGAAGATAAGATTAAAGGAATTGAAATTAAACCAGAATTAAATAGGAAAGAAAAATTAGGGAGATTTTTTGGTTCTATTGGTGCAGGAATAAAAAAAATACAGGAGTCTTTACCTCAAAAGTATAAGTTTGGTGAAAATCTGGTGGAAGATTTTATTGAATTTGTCGAAAAACCTGCTAAGGAAAAAGAAGCAGAAGCTTACAAAAGAGTAGAAGAATTACGCGCTAAACAACAAGAATATATCAGCAAAGTAGTTGATGAAGAAACAGCACTAAAGTCCGTTGTTGCTTCTTTTCAGTCAATTGAAAATAGATTAAATATTGATTTTCCAGAATCGGATTTGAGCAAAGTATTATGAATCAAGAAGTTTGGTGTTTTTTAGTAAGTGCAAATAAGTATCTTGATTATAGAACAGTTGTAGCTCCTGATTTTATGTGCAAACAAAATTATATGTTCGTACTAGCTCAGGCAGCAGGAGGAAAAATAACTGAGAAAGATACTGCATACTATCGGAAAGTTATTAACTCTAAAGTAGGAAATTTAACTTTAGTTTTCCAAGTTGTTGAAGCTATGGAAAAAGATATAGGTATTTCTGGAGAGAATATACTTCAAGACTCATTTGGTAGAGTTATTAGTTTAATTGAAGGCATTGTTTTTCAAGGGGAAGTTTCCGCAACAGATATTGTGGTAACTTTAGAAGATTTTCAGGAAGTTCACCAGCAGATTATTGAGTATTATCAAAAATTTTGGGAGCAAAGTAGTGCAAATCCTGCATATAGTTCTAGACCATTTCGATTATCAGAAAAAGAAAAGGAATATAATGGTTTTCAATTGTTTGAATTAGATAATTATATTGCTGGTATTAGACTTGAAAAAGAGCCGGAATTAGTAGGGGATAAACAATTACCAAAAAAGGAAACATCTCAGGGTAAACTTTTAAAGAATGCCTCTCAATCATGGGAGGCTAAAATCAATATTATCAGGAAATTTAGTAAAGAAATTAATTCAATTGCTATATCTCCTAATGGTCAAGAAATTGCTATTCGATATGGTCAAAACCAAATAGTTATTAAAGGTGTTGAAGAGAAGATACTATTAAGCCAAGGTGAATTTGTGGGAGAAAATGCACCTCCAGTTGTAATTGACTCCAGTGGTAAATTTCTCGCAACTGCTTTTATTGAAGAGTTTTTTGATGACAATATTATCAAACTTTGGAATTTAAACACTCAAGAATCGAAAAAACTGGGGAATCACCAAAACGGTAGCTCGAATAGAGTACAAGCAGTAGTCTTTTCTCCAGATAGTGAAATAGTTATTAGTGGTGATAATAAAGGAAATATTAAACTATGGGATGCTAAAGTAGGAGGAGAAATAACAACTACAAATAAACCTATCCTAAAACATGATACTCAAATTAGGTGTATGGCAGTGGATAACAAAAACAATATTCTTGCCAGTGGAGACAAATATGGTAAGATTAAGATTTGGGAAATAGGAGCAATAGATCTAACAGAAAAAAGAACTATTTCTACCAATATACGCTCTCTTAATAAATTAGTGTTTTCTCCCAATGGTGAAATTCTGGCGACTGTTGGTGGTTACGACTACACAATTAAACTCTGGAATACAAAAACAGGTGAGCGATACGATCGCCACGAAAGACAACATTTAGCTATTGTTAATTCTGTAGCTTTCAGCTCTGATGGAAAGTTGATTGCTAGTGGAGATAATGATGGAAGAATTAAAATTTGGACTCTGAAAAGTAAAACAGCTATTTCTTCTATATATAAGGAACATACAAAAGCTGTCACTTCAGTAGTGTTTACTCCTGATAGCAAGCTCATTAGCGGTGGTAAAGATGGTAAGTTGATTATGTGGGAGAGGGGAGCAAATTAAATAATTGCAGTGATTTTTTTTAATTGTTAGATCACAGTAGGGACGTTCTATGGAATGTCCCTACATTGTTTTGATGATGATGATATGTTTCATTATCAGAAATATCACCTTATTCATACTTTTAGATCACACTTATCCCTCAAAAATGTTAAAACCCTTAACTTAGTCTGATGTGATAATTATTTCCCTCCTAAATTTGATACAATATGTAAGCACTCAGCTCGAGCACTTTTCCTAGTTCATGCTCCGCAAAAAGATCCATGAAAGTAATAAATTACTAAGTAAAGCTGATGATCTTTTTCTGATCGAACTTTTACAGCAGTTTTCATGTCGGTAGACTACAGTAGGAACGTTGCATGCAACCTTCCTACAAGGTTTTGGCATGGCTATGTAGTTCATCAATTTGAAAAGCGCTGTAATTCTTCTTGGAGGCTAATTTTTCCTTCTGGCTGATAGCTGATAGCTGACAGCTGAATGCTTACTGCAATATCAAAATCTTTGTTCCCACTCCAATCATAAATATTCATGATCATGAGGACTTACGCATGAACGCTATTGGTAGGGTGTGTTTTGCTGACGCCAAGCGGAGCGAACGCTTCGCGACTTGAATTGCGCACTTCGTAACGCACCAAGGCTCTATATATAGTGCCCTTGCTTAAGTCCTGATCATATTCCATAATTAAATGATCATAAAAATCTTGATTAAGTCAAGAATTGATGATAGTTTTCCTTTGGAAAAATATATATTTTGCGCTGAAATGAAAAAAAATATAGCTTTCATAAATAGCAGATAACACTAAACAAAGTTTCTTAAAAATTAAATTTATACAAGTTTAAAAATCTCAACTTTACTAATTTTAATTTATTAGTTAACCAAAAAATTCAAAAGATATGATAGAAACAACAACCAAAATTAGAAAAGCAGTAATTCCAGCAGCAGGTTTCGGTACAAGAATGTTTCCAGCTACTAAAGTTGTGAAAAAAGAACTATTTCCCATAATAGACAAAGATGGCAGAGCTAAACCAATAATTCAAATAATTATTGAAGAGGCTATAAGTGGTGGAATAGAAGAGGTGGGAGTGGT
>JAKQYF010000364.1 GCA_023356535.1 Trichodesmium sp. MAG_R03
TTCTTGGAAGATTGGCCACAGGAACGAGCGATCGCTGAAGGTCGTACAGCGGCTATTATTAAAAGTGTAGATGAAGAAGGGAAAGCCAAAATTCTCAGATTTTTATCTCAGTCTAGACTGATGACACCAATTAAACGTGATAGACTACTAGGCCGTCCGATATTGGATGGTCAAGGTGGTTATGCAGAAGATCGGCAAAATGGGACTCGTGTTATTGATTTGGGAGTAATGTTAGCAGGTGCTAACCTGACAAACACAGATTTGCGGTGGACAGAATTAAGTGATGCTAATTTGGTGAGAGCTAATCTTGATGGTTGTGATGTGGTAAAAGCTAATTTATCCCGTACTATTCTATATGAAGCAAGTTTGGTAGGTGCTGATTTGAGGGGAGTAAGATTTTTCTATGGCACTGCTGAAAATACTACTCCCCGCAGTCGTACTCATATGCCTAACTATCAAACTGGTGCTTACACTGGTGCAGTGGTAGAAAATGTTGACTTTACTGGAGTTAAGCGGTTGTCTGATGAACAACATTATTATTGTTGTGCTTGGTCTGGAGAAAAAAGTAGAAAAACTATACCAGGTGGTTGTGAAGGTATTCCAAATAAGCTAGGGCGTTAGCCTTATTAAGGAGTAGGGGGTAGATAAGGTAATAATTATCTACCTTGTTTACCATACATCCTAGATGATCATTACCTTTCAGTTTCTCCCATTTCCCAAGCTTCTTGAAAGAAATCTTGTTCGCAGACCATGGCATAACAGTAAATTGATTCTGCTTCTTGAATATTGTCTGCGTAGCGGTCTGTGACTTTTTCTAGCTTCTGCGCTAGGTGTTCAAATTCCTGAGTGCTGTAAGTAGAAATCCATTGAGAATATTGATGTTCTGGAATTTCTGGTGTAGCTAACTGTTGCCCCAAAAAAGCATACAGTCGCATACAAGGTGTCATTGCTGTAGCGATCGCCCCAATATTATTACCCCAAGCAGTGGCTAATAAAAAATCTGTGTAACGCCGTGTAGCAAACCCTGGGGTAATATTTTCTAAATTTACTCCCCATTTAGCAGCATAGTTTTGATGCAATTCTAATTCCTTTTTCACTCCACCGGCAAGAGTATGAAATAGTTCAAATGTTTTCCATTCGCGAGATTTCGCTGCAGCAATACTATAAGCACGGGCAAAGGCTTTCAGGAAAAAGGCGTCTTGCCCTACATAATAGGCAAAACTTTTCTGAGACAGTGTACCATTAGCAATTCCTTGCACAAAAGGGTGAGACAAACAAGCTGTTGCTAACTGTTGATTGGTTTGCCATAGATTATTTGATATCATAGTTTTTTTTAATAGAGTATATGATAATATGAGTCTATCTTTGGTGAAAATTAATAGTGTGAACATCTCACTCAGGAACCAAAGCTGAGTGTTTACAGAATTTTTCAGGTTCAAACATTAGAACAATCATAACTTGCTTCCTACTCTCTATTTTTTTGGAGATGTCTAATTATGAAAACGCTGTATGTATATATAGTAGTATTAAGATACTCATCCATCAATGCAGAATATTTACAACGGGAGCAAAATACTCTCACTGATCAGAATACCGAATCTTAACACAGCAATTTACCTATTTTGTTCTTACTTAATATGATCATAATTTTTTGCCTAAAAATGGTAGTCTTTTGATAATTGTGATTTAGGGTAGAGGTTTAGTGTTATAATTAGGACTTACGCACGGGCACTACACGAGGGTGAGGGCGAATGCCATTGGCCCCTACATATGGCGTTTTCAAGGTGAAGCGTGCGTAAGTCCTGATAATCTTTAATTAATGTTTTGAGAAATCTATTAAAAAGAATATAGAGATGTTCCAGAAAATATCTCTATAAGTATCTGTCAAAAAGACTTATAGCGGATTTCACTTTCGTGAGGTACACTGACGCGGGCAAGATGCCTGCACTACAATATTTTCATAATTTATCCTGTACCTCATTTACCCGAAATATGCTGTATGTAATTTTTAGAGATTTAGATAAGAGTAGAAGATTATTTTTTCTCTCCTAGATAACTAAAGCTTTCTTTCTTCTTCTTCCTTCTTTTATGAAATATTCTTTAGTAATTCCTATTTATAATGAAGAGAAAAATCTGCCCGAATTATATCGGCGCATCAGTGCAATTATGGATAGAATGGATGGAGATGTAGAATTAATTTTGATTAACGATGGCAGTCGCGATCGCTCTCTCCAAATTATCCGAGAATTCCATCAACAAGACTCTCGAATTTGTTATTTAAGTTTTGCTCGTAACTTTGGACATCAAATTGCTGTTACTGCAGGTTTAAATTTTGCGAGGGGAAAAGTTATTGTAGTTTTAGATGGAGATTTGCAAGACCCACCGGAATTAATTCCCGACTTAATTGAAAAGTGGCGACAGGGTTATCAAGTTGTCTATGCTCAACGGACAAAAAGACATCAAGAAAGTTGGTTCAAAAGATTTCCTGCTTTTGTTTATTATCGGATTTTAAAACGTTTAGCAGATGTGGAAATTCCTATTGATACGGGTGATTTTTGTTTGATGGATAAATGTGTGGTAGATGTGTTGAATAAAATGCCAGAAACTAATCGTTATATTCGGGGTTTAAGGGCATGGGTTGGTTTTCGACAAACAGCAATTAAATTTGAGAGAGAACCTCGTTTTGCTGGAGATATTCAATATACTTTTGCCAAATCTTTAGCCTTAGCAATTAATGGTTTGGTATCTTTTTCTAAAGTACCTTTACGACTGTCTACTTATGTAGGATTATTTGCTGCTTGCCTAGCTTTATTGATGGCTTGTTTCGTTTTATATTGGCGGATTTTTTATCCAGATTCCCCATTAACAGGCTTGGCAATTATTATAATGGCAATTTTCTTTTTAGGAGCAGTACAATTAGTAAGTATTGGAATTTTAGGAGAATATATCGGACGAATTTATGAAGAAGTAAAAGGTAGACCGCTTTATACTTTATCTGAAGTTGTGGGGTTTGAGGATAGAGATTAAGTTTTGTAGCCCAGCTTCTTACTTGGGACAAGTATAACTTACCCTCAATTAAATCTGCTGTATAGTAATTATTTAACTAAAATGAAAATGTAATTGGGGTTTGCTGAAAAAGTTTTTTTTAAGGACTAGGGAACCTACCCCTAATCTATCTGTAGAGGGGAATAGGTAGGGAGGTTGTATAAGAGGTTTCCTACAGAGGAAAAGGGTATGAAAAGCTACTTGATCCAAATTATTTTAACCATTCTTTCTCCTGCCTCCAGCATAAGTGTCTTGTAAGCATTCAACTATTAGCTAGAAGGAGGAATTAGCTTCTAAGAAGAATGAAAAGTCTGACAGGAAAAAGATGACAAGCTTTACTTAGTAATTTATTACTTTTATGCATCTTTTTGCGCAGCATGACCTAAATGGTGTATTATAGTAGTAGGTATATAAATCGTACCCATTGTTACTGAAGGTGTGTTTGACCTATTTAGTCCTATTTTTCCCGGACTTTCAATTCTTACAGGGGGGAGTGCTGCTACATTTACTGCAATCTCTGGAAAGGCATTTACAGAAACTTGTGAGAGGCTAGCTAAAAAAAAGTTAACTGGTTCAGAAATTGAAATTACACAACAACTGAGAAAAATTTTCCAAGAAGAATTCAGGAAGTATTCAAGCTTACGAATTTCTCACCCAAATGATTTAAAGAAATTTTGATTTAAAGAAATTTTATTGATAACTAGAATCCTAGATTTAAATGTTTTGAAGGCTATGAATAACGACAAGTTGTCAAAAAATCCAAAGAAGAGAAAATTCTCAATTTCTCTAGGAACATTAATGATTCTTCCCTTACTGTTAATACCAATAATCTTTCTAATTACTGATTATATACAATTAAAGTTTACAGGGGTGCATTTTTGGGAATTAGTGCGTTTCTGGGAATCTGATAGAACTCTGTGCAATAACAAACTGACTGATGATCAAAATGAAGCAAAGCTTATCTATGAATCTTGTCAAAAAGTTATTGATTCAACTGATAATATATCTACATTAAATGTAGAATATAAAAATGCTGCGCGAGCCT